>CAYNPY010000197.1:0-2514 GCA_964399195.1 uncultured Fibrobacteraceae bacterium | reverse complement strand
CACCGCCGCGTGGATCAGGAACGCGCAGACGGCGGCGAACACGACTGTCGGCCACGGATAGAGCGGGACGCGGAATGGGCGCGGCAGGTCGGGCTCGCGGCGGCGCAGCACGATCACCGCCACGCTGGTCGCCAGGTAGAACAGGTAGACGGCGGCGGCGGTGTAGAGCAGCGTCTCGACGAAGGAGCCGAGCACCGCGACCAGGATCAGCGCGATCACGGCCTGCAGCGTCAGCGCCGCCACCGGCGCGTCGGCGCTCGCCGACCAGCCGCCGAGCCGACGCAGGCCCTCATTCTCGCGGCCGTGCGCGAAGGCGATCCTGGCGCCGGCGAAGACCAGCCCCCCGACGGCTCCCAGCGCCGACAGCGCGACCAGCCACGCGACCAGCTGGCCCCCGTGCCGCGGCAGGACCGTCGCCACGGCGTCGGCGGCGGGCGTGCTCGCGCCGGCCAGACCCGCGAAGCCGAGCGCGCGCAGGCAGGCCAGGTTCGCCAGCAGGTAGAGGACCGCAACCGCCACGGTGCCGAGCACCACCGCGCGCAGGAGGTTGCGCCGCGGGTCGCGGACCTCGGCCGCCACGTAGGCCATCTCGTTCCAGCCGCCGTAGGTGAAGAGCACGAGAATCAGCGCGATGCGCAGCGGCAGGGCTCCGGACTCGGGCGTCGAGGACGCGGCGGCCGCGGGCCGGTCGCCGCCCGCCAGCGCGGCGGCGGCGATCACCGCCAGCAGGCCGCCCACCTTCACGAAGGTCAGAACGTTCTGCGTCCACTTGCCCGCCCGCACCCCGAGCAGGTTGGCGGCGGTCAGCCCGACCACCGCCGCGGCGGCCAGCGCCTGCGCGCCCGGGGCGCCGGGACCGAGCGCCGCCCGCGCGTGGGTCGCGAACGCGAAGGCCATCACCGCGATGTCGCCGGGCCGCACGATCAACGTCTGCATCCAGCCGAACAGGAAGCCCGCCCACCGGCCGTACGCGCGGCCCAGGTAGACGACGTCCCCACCCGCGCGCGGCAGGGCCGTGGCCAGTTCCGCGTAGCCCAGCGCGCCGCAGAGCGAGAGCACTCCACCCAGCGCCCAGATCGCGAGCACGGCAGGGCCGGAGCCCGCGCCGCGCGCCACGTCCGGCATGGTCTGGTAGATGCCCGCGCCGACGATGATGCCGACGATCAGGCACGTGCAGTCCAGCAGCGTCAGCACGCGGCGCGGCGCGCCCGCGGCCATCGCCGTCACCTCGCCCCGTAGACGACGAAGTACTGTTCGGGCAGGAAGTCGTACGAGGCGACCGGCTGCAGCCCGGACGCCACCATCTCCGCGTCGAGCGTCTCGCGCGCCACCTGCTGCTCGAGCGGCGGCGCAAACTCGCGCTGGGCCTCTGGATCCCGGCGGAAGTCGATGATCACCAGCCGTCCCCCGGGCGCGAGCGCCTCGCGCAGCTTGCGCGCGTAAGCGGCGCGGTCCTTGATGTAGTGGATCGTGTCCACCATCAGGATGGTGTCGAACCCGCCGGCCGGCAGCTGCGGATCATCGGGCGGCACGAGCTTCAGCTCGACGTTCGCCAACTGCGCCTCGCGCAGCCTGCCGGCGATGTGGTCGAGCATCTCCTGCCGCACATCGAGCGCCCAGACGCGGCCCGCGTCGCCCACGGCTTCGGCCAGGCGCAGCGTGAAGTAGCCCGAGCCCGCGCCGATGTCCGCCACCCGTTCGCCCGGCTTGACCGCGAGGGCAGCCATGATCTCGGCGGGCTTCTGCATGGCCTCGCGGCTGTCGCGCTCGAGCATGCGGATGTACAGCCGCGCGTGCGACTGGCGGATCATGTTCCGGCAGCGATCCGTCGCGCCCACGAGCGCCAGTTCCGGGTCGGTGCGCAGTCGGCGGTAGTCCGACCAGCCGGCGTCCAGCAGCGCGGCCAGCGTCAGGTACGCCGACGACTCGTCGCCGCGGCGGCAATGGACGCGCAGCACCGTGCAGAGCGCCTCGAGGTACGCCTCGCCGGCCACGCCGGCGAGTTCCTCGGCCGGCGCCAGCGCCGAATCCCAGGCCGCGGCCGCCAGGGCGGCGTCGAGGCGGGCGCGCAGGACGGCGGTGTCCGGCGCGGCAGGCGGGAGGGGCGCGGCGGGCGGCTGCGCGACAGCCGGCAGGGCCAGGACCAGCAGACAAACCAGCAGTGGCGGGCGGATGCGACCGGATCGGCGACGAGCATTCATGGCGGCTCCTCGGATGGGAATGACGGACCCGGATGAACATGACGATGCAGAATCGCAATTGTTGCGGGGCGCAATTCACCGCAGAATCATGGGCGTTTCGAAGACCGGCGCCCGGGTGGCGCGGTGGCTGTTCCCCGGGCCCGGGCCTATCATCCCTTCGTGGCTGGAATTCCCCTCGCATTGACGCCGGAGGAGACGATCCCGATGAGTCCCGTCAGCGCGACCATGGCGAGAGTATCGCGTTCCCGGACCCCGACCCGCGCGCTGCGCCGCGCCTCGGGCTGCGCATTGTTCGTCATGGCTCTGGTTGCGA
>CAYNPY010000196.1:0-2524 GCA_964399195.1 uncultured Fibrobacteraceae bacterium | reverse complement strand
CAGGCGCCGATCGCCCCACGCCGTGTTCTCGGCCTGCCAGACGCGCTGCCGGAAGACGACCCAGGGGATCAGCAGGTAGAGCGTGAAGACCGAGAGCACCGGCGCCACGACGAAGTAGCCGAAGGCGTCGCCGTTGCCCCCGCGGAACGTGAAGCCGACGTTGCGGTAGGTGGTCACGCGGGCGTTGAAGCGCAGCGAGGCGGTGATCAGCCAGGGCAGGACGAACGCGGCCGGCACCAGCAGCAGCAGCTGGGCCACGGGCGCCACGTAGCCCAGGGCGGTCCAGACGCCGACGAACGTCACCGCCAGGATGCGCCCGCGCAGGATGGCCACCGGGTTGGCGTCGTAGGTGAACGGGAAGCCGTCCAGCGTCGTGTTGGCGCGCAGGTACCGCGTGGTGCGCACCTTGGCCCAAGCCGACCAGATCCCGAGCGTCACCAGCGACAGGCAGGCGTTGACGATCCAGATGCGGAAGTATTCGGCGGCGTCGGCGGTGAAGACGAAGGGGGCTTCGCGGGGCGGCATGTCCGGTGGAGGGGTATCGGCCGGCGGTGTGTCGCCCGGCGGGGGGGTGTCATCGAACATGGCGGTCTCCATCGGTTCGACGCGCGGAATAGCCGAGGATATCGACGCGACCCGCGGACAAGGGCGATGGAGGGGCGCCGCGTGCCCTCCTCAAGGGCGCCGTCAGTCTAGCACGCGGAACGGCCCCTGAGAAGCGGCGCTCAGTAGATGTCCCCCAGCGCCGCGCGCCCGGCCAGCCAGATGCGCGCGTGCAGCTCGAGCCGGTCGTACTCGGGCTCCATGTTGCGGCAGAGCTGGTAGAAGGCGCGGCTGTGATCGGGCACCTTGAGGTGGGCCAGCTCGTGCACGAGGATCATGTCGAGGAACGCCTGCGGGGCGCGGCGGAAGACGGACGCCACGCGGATCTCGTTGCGGGCGCTCAGGCGGTTGCCGTGCACGCGCGCGTTGCGCGTGTGCAGGCCCAGCGCGTTGCGCAGCACCTCCAGGCGCGGGTCGTAGACGACCTTGGCCAGCGGCGGCGCCTGCCGCAGGTGGCGGTTCTTCAGGGCGACGGCGTGCGCGTAGAGGGCGCGCTCGTTGCGCAGGCGGTGGCTCTCCGGGTAGCGCGACAGCAGCCACTCGCGCAGCTCGCCGCGCGCGCCGATCTCCTGCACGTCGGCGATCACGCGGGCCGGGTAGCCGTCCAGGTAGGTCAGGTCGAGCGCGTCGGGCGGGTTCATCGCGCCGCCCTCGAGGCCGACTGTCCTCCGGCCGCCGCGATCGCCACCGCCGCCACGCCCGCCACGCCCCCGGCCACCCACCACGGCATGGCCGCCAGCGCCTGGGCGAGCCCCGGCAGCAGCCAGGGCAGCGCGGCCGTGAACCCGAGCCCGGCCGCGGCGGCGATCGCGAGGGAGCGCCGGCGGCCGCGCAGCAGCCGCAGCACGAGCAGCGTCGCCGCGCCGCCCAGCACCGCGCACAGGGCGGGCAGCTCCTCGTCCGCGAGCACCGGCACGAGGCAGGCCTCGGCGGCCAGGTTCTCGCGCCCGTGCAGGCGGCCGTCGACGTAGACGCGCGCCACCCGGCCGTCGTAGCCGGCCGCGACGGTCACCGCGCGTCCGGCGGTCAGCACATCGCCGGTCTCGACGGGGCGACGCGTGCCGTTCTCACCGGTGAGCGGCGTGCGGAAGCGGAAGACCAGCGCGCGCTCCTCCTGGCCCAGGTCCAGGTTGCGCAGGCGCGTGCCGTTGGAGAAGCTCAGGATGCGGGCGGGGCCCTTCTGCTCGACATCGGTCGGAATGATGCGCGCGACCACGGCCACCCCGCCGGCGTCCTGCGCGGCCAGGGCCAGGTCGCGGGCCAGATCCGGTTCCAGCGCGACGGCCGGGCCGCCCGCCAGCGCCGTGGACGCCTGGGTGACGCAGGCCAGACCCATCACGCGGGCCGGGTTGCGCGAGGCCGCGCGCAGCTGCCCCGCCGACAGGCGCGCCGGCAGCACCGCCAGCGACTCGAGGGTGCCGCGCCACGGCCGGTCGCCGCTGGTCTCGTTGCCCAGCAGCAGCGCGTACTGCGGGTCCCAGTCCGCGACCGCCACCGATTTCGCCGGCGCCTGGCCCAGGGCGACCAGGCCCGCCAGCAGCGCAACCGTCGCGATCAGACCGCGGCGCCCCACCGCGAACCGCTCCGGGTCCAGTGCACCCGCGGCGCGCCGCCGCCGCCGCACCCAGGCCGCGGCCAGCAGCGCGCCCGCCGCGTTCGTCGCCACGTCGCCCGGCGACGGATGCCGGTCACTGTTCCAGCCCTGGCTGATCTCGATGGCGGTCGACAGCGCCGCGGCCGCCAGCAGCAGCCGCGCGCGCGGCCAGCGCCACAGGGCCAGGCCGAGCGGCAGGTAGAGCAGGAGGTTGAGCAGGAGGTCCAGCGGCTCGATCACGCCGTCCCAGCCACGGGGCGCGCGCAGGTCGACGGGCATGGCCGTCGTGACCAGGATGAGCGCGAGCGCGAGCGGCAGCAGGCGCAG
>CAYNPY010000195.1:0-2729 GCA_964399195.1 uncultured Fibrobacteraceae bacterium | reverse complement strand
GCCGCCGCGAAGGCGGTCACGCGCGCGCGCGCGACCTGCTCCGGCCGCGGCCGCCAGAGGATCGGGCCGTCCGGTCGCGCCATCAGCGGCCGGCGGCCGGGAGCGGACGCGCCGGCAGGACGGCCCCGGCCACCTCGCCGAAGCCGACGCGGTAGCCGTCGCCCTGGCACCAGGCCGTCATCGTCACGGTGTCCCCGTCGGCCAGGAACCGGCGCTCGGCGCCCTCGGCGGTCAGCAGCGGTTTCGTGCCGCGCCAGGTGAGCTCCAGCAGCGACCCGTAGCTGTCGGGATCCGGACCGCTGATGGTCCCGGAGGCCAGCAGGTCGCCCGTGTTGAGGTTGCAGCCGGTGATGGTGTGGTGGGCCAGCTGCTGCGCCATGGTCCAGTAGAGGTGGCGGAAGTTGCTGGCGCAGATGCGCCGCGACCGCAGTTCGCCGGCCGCCTGCAGGTGCACCTCGAGGTGGATGTCGTAGGTGTGCCGGCGGGTTTCGGCCAGATACGGCAGCGGCGCCGGATCCTGCGCAGGGGCGGCGCAGCGGAACGGCGCCAGTGCCTCCAGGGTGACCACCCACGGCGAGACGCTGGTCGCGAAGTTCTTCGCGTTGAAGGGACCGAGCGGCTGGTACTCCCACTTCTGGATGTCCCGCGCCGACCAGTCGTTGACCAGGACGAGTCCGAAGATGTGCTCGTCGGCGCGATCGACCGGCACCGGCTCGCCCAGCGGGTTGCCCGAGCCGATGAAGAAGCCCATCTCCAGCTCGAAATCGAGCAGCCGCGACGGCCCGAACACCGGCGGCGCGCCCTCGGCGGGCTGCGTCTGGCCCTGCGGGCGGATGACGGGCTGGCCGGACACGACCAGCGAGCTGGCGCGGCCGTGGTAGCCGACCGGCAGGTGCAGCCAGTTCGGCATCAGCGCGTTGTCGGCACCGCGGAACATGATGCCGACGTTGGTGGCATGCTCGCGCGACGAGTAGAAGTCGGTGTAGTCGGGCACGCCCACCGGCATGTGCAGGTCGCAGGCGGCCAGCGGACGCAGCGCGCGCGCCCGCAGGTCGCGGTCGTCGCGCAGCGTGGGCTCATCGAGGTTCAGCAGCCGGTGCAGGCGGTCGCGCACCAGGCTCCGCTGCGCCAGCGGCAGGCCCATGAAGGGGTTCAGCCACGGGCAGGCGAAGACGCCGTCGGGCAGTTCGGCCTCGTCGAGCAGGCCGTCGTCCTGGATCACGGACAGGTCCAGCACCATGTCGCCGATGCGGACGCCGATGCGCGGCGTGTCGTGGCCGCGCGGGCTGAAGACGCCGTAGGGCAGGTTCTGCAGCGGGAAGTGCGAGTCGGCGGCGACCGGCACGAACGACTTCGCCCGCGGGTCGACGGTCGGGTCCATGGCGCGCGGTCCTTTCGGGAAGCTCAGGGAAGCATGCCGAGCGCGGCCAGATCCTGCCGCGGCTCGTCGAAGGAACAGCTGCCGAAGCCGGCCACGCCGGCCGCGCGGGCCGCCGCCACCGCCGACGGCTCCAGGCGCAGATCGCGCCAGGCGAAACCGTCCTCGTCCAGACGGAAAGCTGCGGCCTCGGTCTCGCGCAGGCAAGCGACGAGGCGGGCTTCGTCCGCGACGCCGGCCCGGGCCAGCAGCGCGGCGCCGACCACGTTCAGGAACCCGTGCATCATGACCGGCGGGGTCGCGGTCCGGTGCCGCACCGGGTGGTGCAGCCCGGCCGTGAACTTCAGCGCCAGGCCCGCGCGGGCGCAGCCGGCCAGCACGGCGGCCACGCGCTCGGGGGCGGGGAACGCCTCCGGCGCGAGGCCGCCGCAGCGCAGCTTGGCGCCGAGGACCGGGAAGGCCCCCTGCGGCCCGGACAGTTCCGCCGCTGCCGCGGCGATGTCCGCCAGGGCCTGGTCGACGGCCGCCGCGGGCGGCACCTCGAGGTACAGGTCGCGCCCGCCGAGCCCCTCTTCGGCCAAAGCAGCGGCCAGCCGTGGCGCGGCGCCCGCGGCCGCCGGCAGCGGCGCCTCGAGTCCTTCCACCGACAGGCCGCGCGGGCCGCCCTGCTCGCAGGCCGCCACCGCGTCGGCCTGCGCCGGCAGCGCCCCCAGCGCCGCCGCCAGGTCGGCGCCGCCGCCCACCAGCACGGTCAGTTGCCAGCCGGCGCGTCCGCCCAGGGCGGGCTCGGCCGCCAGCGCCGCGGCCAGGGCCTCGAGCCTGGCCGCCGGCGCGATGAACCGGCCCAGCATCCAGGCGTCGGGTCCGGCGCGATGGCGGGCGTACTCCGCCAGGGCGCGGTCCAGCGGCAGGGCCGCCGGCGGGAACAGGCCCGCGTAGTCGACGAGTCCCGCCAGGAAGGCGCGGGCGCCGGCGCTGGCGCTCACGGCTCGCCCAGCCACGAGGCGCCGTAGGTCGGGTCCTCGCAGGCGAGCGCCTGCTTCGCCACCCGCAGGGGCGCGAACGTGTCGATCATGACCGCCAGTTCCTCGGTGCGGGTCACCCCGATCGAATCCTCCGCGCGCCCCGGCTGCGGCCCGTGCGGCAGTCCGTCCGGGTGCAGCGTCAGCGAGCCGAACTCGATGCCGCGCCGGCTCATGAACTCGTCGTTGCAGTAATAGAGAACCTCGTCCGTCATCACGTTCGAGTGGTTGTAAGGGCGCCGGCACGGCCTCGGGATGGAAGTCGTACAGGCGCGGCACGAACGAGCAGATGACGAAGCTGTCGCCCTCGAACGTCTGGTGCACCGGCG
>CAYNPY010000194.1:801-2785 GCA_964399195.1 uncultured Fibrobacteraceae bacterium | reverse complement strand
CGTCATCAGCGCGGTACGCGGGGGCGCGGGCTCGGTGGTCAAGATCGGCGCCGTGATCATGAAGCTGGCGACGGGCGCGGCGGCGCCCGCGGCGGCGGCGCCGGCGGCCGCGCCGGCGGCGCCGTCGGCGCCGGCCCCCGCTCCCGCCCCCGCCCGCCCGCCCGTGGCCGCGGCGCAGCCCCTGCCCCCGGCGGTCGAGGCCGCGGCGCCCCCGCGCTTCGCCGACGTGCCGGTGGACCTGACCACGGTGCGCACGGGCGACGCCGTGGCCCCCGCGGCGCCGTCCATCCGCCGCCTGGCGCGCGAGTTGGGCGTGGACATCTACCAGGTGCAGGGCACCGGCCCGGCCGGCCGCATCAGCGAGGACGACGTGCGCGCCTACGTGCGCGCCGCCATGCAGCGCCTGACCGGCGGCGGCCGTGGCGTCGTCGGCGGCGGCGAGTTCCCCGGCCTGCACGCGCAGCGCCCCCTGCCCGACTTCACGAAGTGGGGCCCGATCCACACCGAGCCGCTCTCACGGGTCAGGGAGATCACGGCCGACGCGATGGGCTACGCCTGGTCGACCATCCCCATGGTCACGCAGTACGACCGCGCGGACATCACGCGGCTGGAGCAGTACCGCCGGAAGTACAACGAGACGGCGCCGGCCGGCGGCAAGCTGACCATGACCACGCTGCTGCTGAAGGTCTGCGCCGCGGCCCTGAAGGCGTTCCCGCGCTTCAACAGCAGCCTGGACCTGGCGCACAAGGAACTGGTGCTGAAGGACTACGTGCACATCGGCGTGGCGGTCGACACCCCCAGCGGCCTGCTGGTGCCGGTGATCCGCGACGCCGACCGCAAGGGCCTCGAGAAGCTGGCGCAGGAACTGAACGACGCCGCGCAGCGCACGCGCGACCGCAAGATCTCCCCCGCGGAGATGGAGGGCGGCACCTTCACCATCTCCAACCTGGGCGGCATCGGCGGCACCGCCTTCACGCCCATCGTCTACGCGCCGCAGGTGGCCATCCTGGGCGTCTCGCGCTCGGAGATGGCGCCGGTCTGGAACGGCGGCCAGTTCGCGCCCAAGCTGATGATGCCGCTGTCGCTGACTTATGACCACCGGGTGATCGACGGCGCCGACGGCGCGCGCTTCCTGCGCTGGATCTGCGAAGCGGTCGAAGAGCCGCTCAACCTCGTGCTGAAGGGATGATCCCGTGAGCGACGCCATTCCCGCCACCGCCCAGCTGGTCGTCGTCGGCGCCGGCCCCGGCGGCTACCACGCCGCGTTCAAGGCGGCCGAGCTGGGCCTGTCGGTCACCTTGATCGACCCCGCCGTCAACCCCGGCGGCGTCTGCCTGTACCGCGGCTGCATCCCCTCGAAGGCGCTGCTGCACGTGGCGAAGCTGGTCGACGAGGCGCACGAGAGCGCGGCGATCGGCGTCAAGTTCGCCAAGCCGGAGATCGACATCGACCGCGTGCGCGCCTGGAAGGACGAGGTCATCGGGAAGCTGACCGGCGGCCTGGGCCAGAAGGTGACGCAGAAGAAGCTGACCTACGTGCGGGGCACGGCGAAGCTGAAGGACGCGCGCACGCTGGTCGTCACGGCGCAGGACGGCACCGTCGGCGAGTTGAAGTTCGAGCAGGCCATCCTGGCCACCGGCTCGCAGCCGATCATGCTGCCGGGCGTGGCCAAGAGCGACCGCATCATCAACTCGACGGGCGCCCTGGAACTGAAGGACGTGCCGGCCACCCTGCTGGTCGTCGGCGGCGGCTACATCGGCCTGGAGCTGGGCTCGGTGTACGCGTCGCTGGGCAGCAAGGTGAGCGTGGTCGAGATGACCAACGGCCTGCTGCCGGGCGCGGACCGCGACCTGGTCTCGGTGCTGAAGCGGCGGCTGGACACGAAGTTCGCCGGCTTCCGACTGGAGACCAAGGTGGCCGTCCTGAAAGAGAAGAAGAACGGCGTCGAGGTGAAATACGCGATCCATCCGGTCGCCGGCCGTAT
>CAYNPY010000194.1:0-791 GCA_964399195.1 uncultured Fibrobacteraceae bacterium | reverse complement strand
GGCAACGAGGAGGACGCGCACGACGCGACCCACGAGACCTTCGCCAAGGTCCTGATCTCGATCGGCCGGCGTCCCAACACGGCGGACCTGGGTCTCGAGAACACCGCGATCAAGCTGGACGAGCGGAAGTTCGTCGTCGTCGACGGCCAGCGCCGCACCGCCGAGCCCAACATCTTCGCCATTGGCGACATCGCCGGCGAGCCCATGCTCGCGCACAAGGCCTACGCCGAGGCCGAAGTGGCCGCCGAGGCGGCCGCCGGCCGCAAGGCGACTTACGACCCGCGCGCCATTCCCGCCGTCGTGTTCACCGACCCGGAGATCGCCTGGTGCGGCCTGACCGAGACCGAGGCGCGCGCCAAGGGCATCAAGGTCAAGACGGCGAAGCTGCCGTGGCGGGGGAACGGGCGCACGCTCACCCTGGGCCGTGAGGACGGGATCACGAAGCTGATCGTGGACCCCGAGACGGACCGGCTGCTGGGGATGGCGGTGGCGGGGCCGGGCGCGGGCGAGCTCATTGCCGAGGGTGTGCTGGCGATGGAGATGGCGGCGGTGAGCGAGGACCTCAGAAGGACGATCCATCCGCATCCGACGTTGTCGGAGACGGTTTATGATGCGGCGCAGTCGTTGTTCAAGGCATAAGGTACTTGATGGCGGATTGCAGTGGCGCCGGCGCAAGTCTCACGCTCGTGGGACGACTTGCGCCGGCGCAATTTCGTGGGCGCGCATTCGGCAAGAACAGCCGGCCACCTAGGCTCCGGACGGCCTGAACGCCAGCGTTCGGATCCGCTTGT
>CAYNPY010000193.1:0-2875 GCA_964399195.1 uncultured Fibrobacteraceae bacterium | reverse complement strand
GCGCTCGCCTGGCCGCGGCCGGGGCGGCAGCCGCCGGCCGCGCGGCGCGGCTCGAACGCGAGGCCGGCCGGCCGCTGGGCGCCGCCGCGCGGCGCCTGGACGGGCTGGCCACGCAGGCCCGCCTGCTGGACCCCGCGCGCCTGCTCGCGCGCGGCTATACCATCACCACGGCGCCGGACGGCCGCGCCCTGGCCACGGCGGCCGAGGCCGCCGCGGCGGGCGCGCTGCTGACGCGCTTCGCCGACGGCGTCGTGGCCAGCCGCGTGACCGGCGCCGCCGGCGCGGACGATCACCACGGACCGCACGGCGGTCCGGACAAAGGAGGCCCCGGTGGCCGAAAGAAAGCCAAGCCCCAAGCGCATCCCGGCCAGGAACCTCTCTTTCGCTGAGGCCGTGGCCGAGGTCGAGGAGATCCTCGCCGGCCTGGAGGAGGACGACGTCGACATCGATCGCCTCGGCGGCGAGGTCGCGCGCGCGGTGGAGCTGATCCAGGTCTGCCGCGAGAAGCTGGAGAAGACCGACCGCGAGGTGCGCGACCTGGTCGCGGGCCTGCAGGCGCCGGCGCCGGCCGACGGCGGCGACGCGCGGGACGGCGAGGACTGATGGACCCGCTGATCCGCGTCGAAGGCCTCTGCAAGGACTACCGTCTGGTCGACCGGCGCGAGGGCGTCACCGGCGGCCTGAAGGACCTCGTGCGCCCGCGCCGCCGTCTGCTGCGCGCGGTCGACGACGTGTCGTTCGCGATCGAGCCGGGCGAGATGGTCGGCTACATCGGCGCCAACGGCGCCGGCAAGTCGACGACGATCAAGATGCTGACCGGCATCCTGACGCCTTCGGCGGGCGCGGTCGAGGTCGGCGGCATGGTCCCGTGGCGCCAGCGGCAGCAGTACACGCGCCACATCGGCGTCGTCTTCGGCCAGCGCACGCAGCTGTGGTGGGACCTCGCCGTGGTCGAGAGCTTCCGCCTGCTGAAGAAGATCTACGAGGTCGACGACGCCACCTACGAGCGGCAGATGGCGCTGTTCGACGAGCTGCTCGAGACGGGCAAGCTGCTCAGCCAGCCGGTGCGCAAGCTCTCGCTGGGCCAGCGCATGCGGTGCGACCTGGCGGCGGCGCTGCTGCACCGGCCGCGCGTGCTGTTCCTGGACGAGCCGACCATCGGGCTCGACGTCGTCGCCAAGGAGAACATCCGCGGCTTCCTGCGCGACATCCAGCAGCGCGACGGCGTCACCGTGATCCTGACGACGCACGACCTCGGCGACATCGAGCAGCTGTGCCGCCGCGTGATCATCATCGACCAGGGGCGCGTGCACTTCGACGGCGAGCTGGCCGACCTGCGCCGGCGCGTGGGGCAGACCGTGCGCCTGTCGGTCGAGCTGCGCGAGCCGGCGGCTGCCGCCGAGCTGGCCGCCGCGACCGGCGAGTTGCCCGTGGCGTGGGACCCGCAGTCGGGCCTGCGCCACTCGGCGCGCTTCAACCGCGCCGAGGTGCGCGCGGCCGAGGTCATCCGCCGCGTGGTCAACGACCGGCAGGTGCAGGACCTGCACCTGGCCGAGCAGCCGATCGAGGAAGTCGTGCGCGAGATCTACCGCCAGGCTGCCGCGGGAGGCGAGGCGTGAGCGCCGGCGCGGCGCTGCCGGCGCGCGCCCGCGGGCCGGCGGCCGTGCTGGCCCCGTGGCGACGGTCGCCGCTGGCCACGCTCGGCCTGTACGGCCATTTCGTGCGCCTGGCCTTCCTGAAGTTCCTGGCCTACCGCCTGCGCTACTACACGGGCGTGGTCAGCTACACGATCTTCGTCGCGGGCCATTACTATCTGTACCTGGCGCTCTACGCCGGCCGCGCGGCCGAGGGGCTGCCGGCCGAGATCGGCGGGCTGACCGTCCGCGAGATGGTCACCTATGTCGCGGTCAGCTGGATCGGGCGCAGCCTGTACTTCAACAACATCTCGCGCGACCTCGCCCGCATGGTGACCGAGGGCGAGATCGCCATGCACCTGATCAAGCCCTTCCACCTGCAGTCGGTGATGATGGCGGAGGCGATCGGCGAGGCCGGCTTCCGCCTGGTCATGTTCACCGTCCCGATCATGGTCGTCGTGGCGCCGCTGTTCGGCGTGGGGGCGCCCGCCAGCGCGGCGGCGCTCGGCTGGACGCTCGTGAGCTTCGCGCTCGCGCTGGTGCTCTACAGCCAGCTGGGGTTCCTGGTGGGGTGCCTGGCGTTCGCGATGAAGAACATCCAGGGCGTGCTGCGGGCCCAGATGGTGGGCATGGACTTCCTGGCGGGCGTCATCGTCCCGTTCACGTTCTTCCCCGGCTGGTTCCAGTCCGTGGTCGCCTGGCTGCCGTTCCAGTACATCGGCTACGTGCCGGTGATGATCTACCTGGGCAAGCGCAGCGGCCCCGACCTGGCCGAAGGCCTGCTGCTTCAGGCGGCCTGGGCGCTGGGGCTGGGCCTCGCGGCCCGGCTGGTCTGGCGCGCGGCGACGCGCCGCCTCACGGTGCAGGGGGGCTGAGGTGGAGACGGGCACCCGCTTCGCCGCCGCCGGCGACCGCACCCCGGCCGCCCGGCTGGCCTGGCAGGGGCGCATCTTCGGCGCCTATTTCGTCCAGTTCCTGAAGATGCGCCTGGCCTACCGGATGGACTTCCTGGTCGACACGCTGGCGGTGGGCTTCAGCCTGCTGATCCAGCTGGCCGTGCTCGGCGTGCTGTTCGGCAAGGTCACGGCTTTGGACGGCTGGAACTTCCCGCAGGTGCTCTTCATCTACGGCTTCTCGCTGGTGCCGCTGGGCCTGTTCAATCTGGTCAGCGTGAACCTCTACGGGTTCGCCGACGAGTACCTGATCGGCGGCCGTTTCGACCGCGTGCTGCTGCGGCCCGT
>CAYNPY010000192.1:0-3099 GCA_964399195.1 uncultured Fibrobacteraceae bacterium | reverse complement strand
CGCCGCCGCGCCCGCCGGCGCCGGCAGCAACGCGGCCAGGTCCGGCTCGCCGTCGCCGGCGAGGATCAGCGCGCGCTCGACCAGGTTCTGCAGTTCGCGCACGTTGCCCGGCCACCGGTACGCGCGCGCCGCCTGGCGCCCGCGGGCGTCCAGGCCGGCGGCGGGCCGCCCCAGGCGCCCGGCGCAGTGCCGCAGGAAGTGCTCGGCCAGCAGTACCACGTCGTCGCCCCGCTCGCGCAAGGGCGGGATCGCCACCGGGAACACGTTCAGCCGGTAGTACAGGTCCTCGCGGAAGCGGCCCGCGGCCACTTCGGCCGCCAGGTCGCGGTTGGTGGCCGCCACCACGCGCACGTCGACGCGGCGCGGCGTGCTTGAACCCACCGGCTCGAAGACGCCTTCCTGCAGCGCGCGCAGCAGCTTCGCCTGCAGGTCCAGGGGCAGCTCGCCGATCTCGTCCAGGAAGAGCGTGCCGCCGTCGGCCAGGGCGAAGCGGCCCTCGCGCGCGGCGGTGGCGCCGGTGAAGGCGCCGCGGACGTGGCCGAAGAACTCGCTCTCGATGAGGCTGGCCGGGATCGCCGCGCAGTTGACGGTGATCAGCGGCTTGCGCGCGCGGGCGCTGGCCGCGTGCACCGCGCGCGCCACCAGCTCCTTGCCGGTGCCGGTCTCGCCGACGATCAGCACCGTGGCGTCGGTGCGGGCCACCTTCGCCACCGCGTCCAGCACCGGACGCATGGCCGGGCTCGCGCCGATGATCTCGCTGCCGTGCAGGCCGCGCACCTCGGCGCGCAGGTACTCGGTCTCCGCCTGCAGCGAGCGGATGCGCTGCTCGGCGGCCCGCTTCTCGTCCACGTCCCTGAGCACCAGCACGAACACCGGACGATCGTCCACCTCCACCCGGGAGAGCGTCGCTTCGGCGGGAAAACGGGCGCCACCGGCGCGCACGGCCTCCAGCCCGCCGGGAATCCAGGTGGCGGCGCCGTCGCCCGCCAGTTGCGCCATGAGGCCGCGCAGGCGGTCGCGGTCGGCCGGCCGCAGGTAAGGGCCGAAGGTGCGGCCGGCGAGGGTGGCCTCGGCCACGCCGAAGACCCGGGCCGCGGCGGCGTTGGCGCGCAGCACCTCGAAGCGGTCGTCCAGTTCGATCACCGCGTCGAGCACGCCGCCGAAGACCGCCGACAGGTGCCGCTCGCGAGCCTGCACGGCGCGCTCGCGCCGCAGCCGTCGCAGCTCGGCGGCCGCCTGGGCGGCGAAGAGACGGAAGATGTCGCGCCGCAGGTCATCCGCCGGCAGGGGCTTGTCGTCCAGCAGGGCCAGGTGCCCCATCAGGTCGCCGTCGGTGTCCAGCAGGGCCGCGCCCATGTAGCTGACCGCGGCCAGGGGCGGCAGGTCCGGGTCGTCGGGGAAGAGCTCGAGCAGACGGTCGGGGAAGTGGACGAGGCCCGCATCGCGGATCACCGGCTCGCAGGGCGTGCCCGCCACCGCGTACTCGTAGTGGTCGACGAAGCCGTCGTCCAGCCAGAACGCCAGCGAGGCGAGGCGGTCGTTCGCCGCGTCGTACTCGGTGACCCAGGCGCCCTTGACGCCCAGGGCGCCGCAGAGGCTGCGGACCAGCGCGCGGCAGAAAGGGACACCGGTGTCCGCGGCCGTGGCCTCGAGGATGCGGCGCACCACGGCGTCGGCGGTGGCCGCCGCCGGCGCGGCCGGCTCGCGGCGATCGCGGTCGGGCGTCATGCGGGACGGGCTCCCGGTCGATTCGGCGTCCGCGGGATCATACGGGGGAAGATCGCTCCGGATCCGGCCGGCCGCCACGGTCGCGCAGCCGCGCGCGCGGAGGACCGCGCCTGCGCGAGGCGCGGGCGCGGCTCCTCCGGCGGCGACGCGGCGGGCGTTCACGCCCCGGCGTCCATCATCCGCTCCACCACCACCGGCACCGGCCGGCAGACGGTGTTGCAGACGGGCGAATGGGCCTGCGTGAAGGCGATCAGCTCGTCCAGCTCCTTGTCCGGGCAGTCGGCCTTGACGTGCATCCGGATGCGGATCTGCCGGTAGCCCGGCGAGACGCTCTCGTCCAGCGCCAGCAGCCCCTGCAGGTCGATGTCGCCCTCCAGCTCCGTGGACAGCTCCAGCAGCCGGATGCCCCGCGCCGCCGCGTGCAGCACCAGCGTCGTGGTGACGCAGCCGGCCAGGGCGTGCAGCAGGAACTCGACCGGGTTGGCGCCCTCGTTGGCGCCCAGCAGCACCGGCGGCTCGCCGTTGGTGAACTCCCACGGCGCGGCGCGCGAATCGTCCTCGCGGCCGGCGCCGTAGAAACCCTGAATGGTCGAGCGGTTCTCGCCGCCGTCGATCCAGCGGTTGCGGGCGCGGAAGCGGAACTGCGCCAGGTCGGTGTTCGCCTTCAGGGCATCCACGGTGGCGGCCATCTGGGCGAGGTCCAGGCCGTTGAGCGTCATCTTCGCGGTCTTCATGAGCGTGCTCCTTGGTTCGTCGGTGGCGCCGGCGGCCGGGAAGGCGGCCGGTCTGCGCGGGGACATCCAAGGGGTGTGCCAGGAGGGCTCTTTGAGCTGAAGCTATTGTGAGACAATGCGTTATGGCGATATCAGCGTGAGACGCGCGACTCGCGACATCTCGCGGGTCTCGAAATCTCGTAGTTCGCGCCGGCGCAACCATCGCGACTCCGTGAGGCTTGCGCCGGCGCAAGCGCGCGGCCGCGTCCCCACGCTCACCGCGCCCCCGCGCCCGCCCCCAGCTTCCGCAACAGTTCAGCCGCCCCCGCGTGCGCCGGGTCCAGTTCCAGCGCGCGTCGGCACCGCGCCGCGGCCTCGACCGCGTCGCCCTGCGCCACCGCCACGACGGCCAGGTTGTACTGCAGCGATGCCGCCGCGGGCGCCGCCTGCGCGGCAGTGAGCAGCACGGCGCGCGCCTCGTCCAGGTGGCCGGACTGCCCCAGCAGCGAGCCAAGGTTCTGCGCCGCCTCGTGCAGCGACGGGTTCAGGCGCAGCGCGGCCCGGTAGTGCGTCTCGGCCTCGCCGTTCCGCCCCAACGCCGCACAGACATTGCCCGCGTTGAAGTGCGCCTCGCTGCGCGGGCGGATGCGCAGCGCCG
>CAYNPY010000191.1:0-3172 GCA_964399195.1 uncultured Fibrobacteraceae bacterium | reverse complement strand
GCCACGTGCGCATCGACGTGCTCGGGATGGCGGGGCAAGATGGATCGCCGCAGGAAGACCATGATCAAGTAGTCACGCATTCCGCGCCGGGTTATCCTCGTGCACGGACCGGGGCCCCGACCACCACTGGTCGGGGCCCCTTCGCCTGCCGGTGATTGCTCTTGTCGGCTCATTTCGGCGAGGTGCCCGTTTGTCCGCGTTAGCGCGCCATCACCGCCTGCTTGTGGGCCTGCTGCTGGGCTGGGCGTTCGCCGCCACCACGGCGCGCGCCCTGCGCGGCCCGAACGACTTCGCGCTGGCGCACTGGCTGCTGGACTGGCGGCTGGGGCCGCTCAAGCGCGGGCTGCCCGGCTCGGTGCTGGCCCTGGCGACCGGCGGCGCGCCGGACCAGGCGGCCGCGACGGCGGCGGCGTGGTGCGTGTTCGCCGCCTCGACCGCGGCCCTGCTGTACGCGCTGTGGCAGCTGTCCGGCCGCGGCCGCGATACCGGTGGGACACTGGTGGCGCTGGTCGTGGCCGGCTCGCCGCTGGTGGTCATGCACGCGCACCTGGTGGGCTACTTCGACGGCGTGGTGATCGCGCTCGTGGTGCCGGCGATCGCGCTGGCCCTGCGCCGGCGCGCGGCGGCGGGCTCGCTGCTGCTGGCGGTGGCCGTGGCCGCGCACGAGATGGCGCTGCTGGTGGCGTTGCCGGCGTTCCTGCTGGCGGTGCGGGCCAATGGCGGTGATGTACGCCGCGCCGCGGCGCCGTCCCTGGCCGTGTTCGCGCTCGTGGCCGTGGCGCAGGCGCTGCAGCCGCCGGGTGCGTTGCAGGGGGCGGCCGCCGCCCGCCTGGCCGCGCAGCCGGGGCTGGACCCGGTCATCGCCGGGTCGCTGCCGGGGTGGCTCACCGATTCGTTCCTGGAGAACCTGCGCCAGTGCGCCGGCGGCGCCTGGGAGCGCGCGCTGTGGGCGGTGGCGCCGCTGCTGGTCGCGCCGGCCCTGCTGGCGCTGCTGTGGCACGCGCGGCCGGCGTGGCGCACGCGAGTGGGCGCGGCGGCGTTCCTGGCGGCCTGTGCGCTGCCGCAGGCCGCGCAGCTGTTCGCCTGGGACGCGCCGCGCATCTGGACCTGGTCGCTGCTGGCGGCGCTGCTGGGCGCGTGGGTGGTCACGGCGACGGCGCGGCCTGAGCGCGGGGGCGCCGGGACTTCGGACCAGTGTTTCGCGTGGCCGGTCCGGCTGGCCCTGGTCGCCGTCATGCTGCTGAATCTCGTGCTGACGATTCCGCTGATGGATTCGCAGGCCGACCGGCTGCCGCTGGCGGCGCGGCTGCTGCTGCACTTGCCGGTCGTGGCCGGCGCTGTGGCATTGGCCTGGGGCGGGTGGCGCGTGGCGGCTGCTACCGCGGCCTCGGATCGCTGACGGCGGGTGCGGCTTGCCGGCCGACTTGTCCGCTTTCCGACTTGTCCGCCTGCCGACTTGCGCCGGCGCAAGTCCGCCGCGAAATCGAGTCCGTCCGCCGGTTTCACGCGCGCCGATGGCGGGCCCATCGAAATCCGACTAATCTGGCTGGAGTTCCGTCGACGCCCCCTCGCCCGCACCCCGCACCTGCCGGCGCCGACCTTGCGACGACTCATCCCGGACAGGAGAATCCGCCATGAAGAAGCTCGTGCTGATCGCCGCCTGGTCCCTGCTGGCGCTGCCCGCCGTGGCCGGCGAGCACCCGCTGAAGACGCCCTCGGGCTGGTTCGACATGGAGAACTGCGTGTTCTGCCGCAACCTGGTGGCCGACCCGCAGCTGCTGCCCCACAGCCAGTGGGAGACGCTGCCCACCGCCGACGGCCTGGCCTTCGTGATGGCCGTGCAGCCGGAGTACATGGGCTCGCTGAAGAAGGCGAGCGCCGCCATGGAGGCCACCGGCGCCAAGCTCCACAGCGGCGAGCTGAAGATGACCGACGTGAAGATGTGCGGCTTCTGCACGGCCTACGGCGAGCTGATGATGGGCGGCGTGCAGTTCGAGACCGTGCGCGGCGACGTGACCGAGGTGTCGTTCGCCCGTTCGAGCGACCCGAAGATGGTCGAGAAGATGCACGCGATCGCCAAGCGCAACAAGGAGGAGATGGCGATTCTCATGGGGGCGGCGGGCGCGGACCCGCACGCGGGGCACAAGCACTAGGCGCGTCTTCGGCACGTCACACAACGGGACCCGGCGGGCTGTCCTCGCGCCTTCGGCGCTGCGGATTGCCCGCCGGGTCCCGTTGTGTGACGTGCCGACGCTGCCGGCCTGTGTAAATCATGGAGAGGTGCGTGTTGGCTTGCGAAGCCGCGCGGTACCCTTGCGCTGGCTGTACATCCGATAGGATCACTGCTATTCTCGCTGAGTCAACAAGAACGCGCCGAAAGGGCCGGCAAATGGAAGCTCTTAATTTGGAACGACTTATTGGCGTTTGCCGTGCGCACGGTACGCGAAAGGTCGCCTTGTTCGGCTCCTTTGGGCGAGGCGAGGCCGGTCCGGACAGTGACGTCGACCTGATCGTGGAGTTTTCCGGTCCGACCGGATTATTGGCCCTGGTCCGACTCGAGCGGGAATTGACCGAGGTGCTCGGCCGCAGCGTTGATCTGCTGACTGAGGAAGCGATCAGCCCGCACCTCCGGGACCGCATTCTGCGTGAACAGCGGGTCATCTATGAAGCGCCGAACTGACGAGTTGTATCTGCAACATATCCTCGACGCGATCGCGAAGATCGAATCGTATCTGGAAGGCGTCGACGAACAGTCTTTTCGTGCGTCCAGTCTGGTGCAGGACGGCGTCATACGGCAGATCCAGATCGTCGGTGAAGCGGCCAAGCGCATTTCAGCAGAACTCTGCGGGCGGCATCCGGAGATCCCGTGGCGCGACATGGCCGGAATGCGGGACAAGCTGGTTCACGATTACTTCGGCGTGGACGCCGGGATGGTCTGGATCACGGCTACGATCGACCTTGCGGAGCTGCACGCTCAGGTGATGCAGGTCCTGGATGAACTGTAGGTCTGCGATCTGACCGGAGCCTGCAGCCGACGAAGCCGCCGCGCCCCGAACTAAGAGCGGCGGACCGATGAGAAGGGCGGGCGTGCGCCGGCGCCCCTACCCCCCCGCCCACGAAGCCCCCCCGAGCCCGACATCAACACCCGCCATCGCCCCCCCCCGGCGGACCC
>CAYNPY010000190.1:1808-3298 GCA_964399195.1 uncultured Fibrobacteraceae bacterium | reverse complement strand
GGGGACCAGACCGGCCGCGCCATCGCGGGGCAGGATCGTCTGGATTGGGACTGCCTGGACGCGCCGGCGCCCGTGGCGCGCCGCCGCCACGCCCGCCTGCTGCGGCTGTCGGAGCCCCTGACGGTTCTCATCGACGGGCGCTCGCGGCGGGGGCTGGTGCTGAGGCCGGGGGCCGGCGAGGGCGCGTCGGGCGACGGCGCAGCAGGGGCGCAGGCCGGAACCGTCGCGCCGTCGTGAGGCGGTCGATTCTCCTTGCCCGCGCCGCGGCGGCCCGCGATTTTTCGGGCACCAAGGCACCGGGCGCGGCCTGACGCGCCCAGGCTTCAACACGGGGTGACGAGGATGGCTCACGACGCTTCCTTCAATCCGTTCCAGATGGCCCGCGCCCAGTTCGACAAGAGTGCCGACCTGATCGGCCTGGACCAGGGCACGCGCGAGCTGCTGCGCAGCCCGCTGCGCGAATTCCACTTCAGCATTCCCGTCCGCATGGACGACGGCACCGTGAAGGTGTTCGAGGGCTTCCGCGTGCAGCACAACGACGCGCGCGGCCCGGCCAAGGGCGGCATCCGCTTCCACCCGCAGGAGACGGTCGACACCGTCCGCGCGCTGGCCATGTGGATGACCTGGAAGTGCGCGGTGGCCGACATCCCGCTGGGCGGCGGCAAGGGCGGCGTCATCTGCGATCCGCACCACCTGAGCGCCCGCGAGCAGGAAGCGATCTGCCGCGGCTGGGTGCGCCAGATGAACAAGAACGTCGGCCCGGTCGAGGACGTGCCGGCGCCCGACGTGATGACCAACCCGCAGCACATGCTGTGGATGCTCGACGAGTTCGAGACCATCCGCGGCGGCCACTACCCGGGCATGATCACCGGCAAGCCGGTGGGCATGGGCGGCTCGCTGGGCCGGACCGAAGCCACCGGCTACGGCTGCGTCTACTGCCTGCGCGAGGCGCTGGTGGAGCTGGGCATCGACGTCAAGGCGACGACGGCCAGCGTGCAGGGCTTCGGCAACGTGGCGCAGTACGCGATCGAGCTGTACCACCGCATGGGCGGCAAGGTCATTTGCGTCTCGAGCTGGAACCACGCCGAGCAGAAGTCCGTCAGCTACCAGAAGACCTCCGGCATCGACCTGGAGCAGTTGCGCGGCATCACCGACCGCTTCGGCGGCATCGATCCCGCCAAGGCCCGCGAGCTGGGCTACGAGGTGCTGCCGGGCGACTCGTGGCTGGACCGCGAGGTGGACATCCTGATCCCCGCCGCGCTGGAGAACCAGATCACCGGGGCCAACGCCGAGAAGATCAACAAGCGCGTGAAGGTCGTCGTCGAGGGCGCCAACGGCCCGACGACTCCCGAGGCCGACGCCGTGCTGGCCAAGCGCGGCATCTTCAACATTCCCGACTTTCTGGCCAACGCCGGCGGCGTGACCTGCAGCTACTTCGAGCAGGTGCAGTGCAACATGAACTTCTTCTGGGACCGCGACGACGTGCTGAG
>CAYNPY010000190.1:0-1798 GCA_964399195.1 uncultured Fibrobacteraceae bacterium | reverse complement strand
GCGACCTCGCGCGCAAGAAGAAGCTCTACATGCGCGACGCCGCCTACGTGGTGGCGGTCAACCGGGTGGCGGCGGCCTGCCGCGACCGGGGCTGGGTCTGAGCATGGACCGGGCGCGCGGCGGGCAGCCCGACGACTCCCGCCGCGCGTTCGCGGCCGTGCCGTGGCGCGAACTGCTGGACGTGATCCGCCAGGGTCGCGGCCGGCAGTTCGTTCGCGTTTCGCGCAAGATGCTCAACCACCTCTGCTCCATCGGGCTGAGCGAGGCGCAGGTCATGCTGGCGGAAGTGGACGCCGGACCCGCCGGCGCGGCCCGCCGCGACGGCCGGCCCGACGTCGGCCGGCCGGGTGCCGATCGCCCGCACCAGATCAAGGTGCCGGGGACCCGGCTGCCCCTTGAGCAATCCCCCCTGATGACCGGCGCCCCGTTCGAACTGGCCGCCCGCTACCTGCCGGACGAGGAGATTTCCGAGCGCCTGCAGCGCTGGCTCAAGGAGGACGAAGCCAGCTTCTTCGGCACCGTGGTGGCCGACCCCCGCAGCACGATGCCGGAGATCGCCGAGGCCATCCGACGCTACAACGACGTCCTGCTCGGGCGCAGCGGCTTGGCGCCGAGCACGCTCAAGAGCCTGCGCGTCTCGCTCATCCAGCGCTTCCTGACCGAGCAGCTCGACTACATCAACGTGGCGAAGGAAGTGGCGCGGATCACCGACTTCCACGGCCTGCTCGACCGCGTGATCATGACGCGCGGCTGCTACGGCAAGCTGGGCGGCAAGGCGGCCGGCCTGCTGCTGGCCGGCTGGATCCTGGAGCGGCCCGAGGCCGCCGAGATGGGCGTGGGCGCCGTGAAGACGCCGCGGACCTGGTACGTCGTGTCGGACGTCATCATGGACTTCATCCGCCTGAACGACCTGGACGATGTCATGGACCAGAAGTTCAAGGACATCAGCCAGGTGCGGCGCGAGTACCCCAACCTGGTCCAGCTGTTCAAGAACAGCCCGTTCCCGCCCGAGCTGGTCGAGGGCCTCTCCCGCGCGCTGGACTACTTCGGCGACGTCCCGCTGATCATCCGCAGCTCGAGCCTGCTGGAGGACCGCTTCGGGACCGCCTTCTCGGGCAAGTACAAGAGCCTGTTCCTGCCCAACTGCGGGCCGCGCGCGGACCGCCTGGCGGCGCTGCAGGACGCCGTCGCCGAGGTGTGGGCCTCGATCCTGGGCCCCGACCCCATCGAGTACCGGCGCGAACGGGGGCTGCAGGAGTTCGTCGAGGAGATGGGCATCCTGATCCAAGAGGTGGTGGGCACGCGCGTGGGCCGCTACTGGCTGCCCGCCTTCGCCGGCGTGGCCTTCAGCCTGAACGAGTTCCGCTGGTCGCCGCGCATCCGGCGCGAGGACGGTCTTCTGCGCCTGGTGCCGGGACTGGGCACGCGCGCGGTCGACCGCGTCGGCGACGACTTCCCGGTGCTGGCGGTGCCGGGCCAGCGCGGCCTGCGCGCTCACGCCTCGGTGCAGGAGACCCTGCGCTACAGCCCGCGCCGGGCGGACGTCATCAACCTGGAGACAGCGAGCTTCGAGACGGTGGAGCTGAATGATCTCCTGAAGGAAGCCGGCGCGGACTACCCGCTCGTCGACCGGGTGTTCTCCGTGCTGCGCGGCGGGCATCTGCAGCAGGTGCAGAAGCTGATGCTGGATCCCGCGCAGGACGACCTGGTGGCCGACCTGCGGGGCCTGCTGGACGGCACGGATTTCGTGACCCGGATCCACGCCCTGCTCAAGACGCTGGAGATGTACCTGCAGTCG
>CAYNPY010000189.1:2206-3301 GCA_964399195.1 uncultured Fibrobacteraceae bacterium | reverse complement strand
GCGTTCGCGGCCGGCACCGGGCGGCCGGCCGCCAGGGCGGCCGCCGCGAGCACGTCGGGGCGGACGACGCGCCAGCAGCCGGCCGGCTGCGCGACCGGCAGCGCGCCGCTCTCGGCCAGCGCGGCGGCCAGGTCCTCGCCGCCCGGCGGGATCAGCACGGCCTCGGCCAGTCCCTGCGCGCGGGCCACCGCCAGCAGGGGCAGCACACCGGAGAGCGGACCATCCCACTCGGCCACGTAGCCGGGGAAGTCGGCGCCCTTGCCGCAGAAGATGGCCGCGACCGGCCGGTCGCCGGCCACCGCCAGCAGGCCGCGCGTGCCGGGCATGCCGTAGAGCCGCCGGGCATCGCTGGGCTCCCGCTGCGCGCGCCAGGGGTGCGCGTCGTGGAGCGCGGCCACAGCCCCGGCGTCGTCCGGGCGGAAGGGCCGCACGGTCAGCGGAGCCGCCGTTGCCGGCAGTTCCGCCGTCGTGAGGTCCGCGTGCCACTCCCAGCCGGCCGGGACGAAGCCGCGTCCGGCATAAATTTCCGGGCGGTCGGTCCACAGTGCCGCCAGCGGCACGCCCTCCTGCTCCAGCCTGGCCAGCGCCGCCTCCTGCAGCCGGGCGCTGAGGCCCCGGCCGCGGAGGTCGGGGCGCGTCACGACGCTGCCGAGCATGCCGACCGCCAGATCGCCGCAACTGGTTGCGAAGCGGCGCACTAGGACCGTGAGTCCCGCCACCAGGACGCCGTCGCGATCCCGCGCCGCGAACTGCCAGGCCAGGTTCTCCCGCGAGAGCGCCAGCGGGAAATCGTCCTCGGCGCGCGTGGTGGCGCCCGCTGGCCTGATCTCTGCATTGACCAGCGCAAGGTAATCGGCATGCTGCGCGACGGTCAGGCCGGCGATCTCCATGGCGGCTCCCGGAAACGGGCCCTGCGGGACGACACCGGTGCAGACTACGGTCACGCCGAACCGACGGGCAAGCGGCTTTTGGCCGGGGCGCCCGCGCCGGGCGCCGAGGAACGGGTCCGCACCACCGGGTGGCAATTCCCTGCGGGGAATCCGGCGGCGCGGGCCGAATGGACAGGCCACGGGGCTGGTCACGGAGGAAGAAGGC
>CAYNPY010000189.1:0-2196 GCA_964399195.1 uncultured Fibrobacteraceae bacterium | reverse complement strand
CGCGTCGCTGAACGCACAGCGGCACCTGTATGACACGACGAACAGGTTCCAGAAATCGATGGAGCGCCTCAGCTCCGGCCTGCGGATCAACCGCTCCGGCGACGACGCCGCCGGCCTGGCCATCAGCGAGAGCCTGAAGTCGGACATCCGCGCGCTGCAGCAGGCCTCGCGCAACGCCGCCGACGGCATCTCGCTGGTGCAGACGGCCGAAGGCTCGCTGGACGAGGTCAACAGCATCCTGCTGCGCCTGCGCGAACTGGCCCAGCAGGCCGCCACGGAGACCCTCGGCCGGGAAGAGCGCGACTACCTGAACAACGAGTTCCAGGCGCTGCTCGACGAGATCGACCGCATCAGCCTGACCGCCGAGTTCAACGGCATCAAGCTGCTGGACGGCACCGCCGAGACGCTCGACGTGCAGGTCGGCATCGGCACCGACGCGGCCACCAGCGCCGTCTCGATCGACCTCACGCAGGCGATGAGTTCGTCCGCGCTGGACCTGACGGCCGGCGCGCTGGTCATCACCGGGACCAACGGCGAGGCCGCCCGCCTGGCCATCGGCGCGATCACCGCCGCGACCGGCATCGTCAGCTCGATGCGCGCCACGTTCGGCGCGGCCCAGAACCGCTTCGAGACCTCGATCCGCAACATCGGCATGACGGCGGAGAACCTGGCCGCCGCCAACAGCCGCATCCGCGACGTGGACGTGGCACTGGAGACCTCGAACATGACCAGCCTGCAGATCCTGCAGCAGGCCAACGTGACCGCGCAGCTGGCGCTCACCCTGCTGCAGGGCTAGCGGCGGGCGGGACCCGACCCGCCACGTCCTCCGGAACGGCGGCCGCCCGCAACCGCGGGCGGCCGTCTTCGCGTTTCCTGCAGATCTCCCCTAAAGCGCCCGCCACCGCCGCCGATACCCCTCCTGTCACGCGAAGATGGCCGTGCGGCGAAAGGACTCGCCGGGCGCGCCCGGAGTGTGGCGGACATCCGACGCGTCCCGCGCCGGCCAGACCAGCCCCCCGCGTTTTCAAGGAGGAAAACCATGGGCATCCGCATCAACACGAACGTCTCCTCGATCAACACCCGCCGCCACCTGACCAACTCGACCAACGCTTACTACAAGTCGATGGAGAAGCTGAGCTCCGGCCTGCGCATCAACCGCGCGGGCGACGACGCGGCCGGCCTGGCCATCAGCGAGAACCTCAAGTCGGACATCCGCGCCCTGAACCAGGCCGCGCGCAACGCCGCCGACGGCATCTCGCTGATCCAGACGGCGGAAGGCTCGCTGGACGAGGTCAGCAACATCCTGCAGCGCATGAAGGAACTGGCCGAGCAGTCGCTGAACGGCACCCTGTCGGACACCGACCGCGGCTACCTGAACGCCGAGTTCAGCGCGCTGAGCTCCGAGATCAACCGCATCAGCGACGGCGTCGACTTCAACGGCGTCAAGCTGCTGGACGGCTCGGGCGGCTCGGTGGCGATCCAGGTCGGCATCGGCACCTCCGCCAGCGACAGCGTGGCCATCGACCTGGGCGCCGACCTCGACGCCGCCGGCCTGGGCCTGACCGCGGCCGTCGACACCGCCACCAACGCCGGCGCCGCGATGGACGAGATCGACGACGCCATCTCGACGGTGGTCAGCGCGCGCGGCGACTTCGGCGCCATCCAGAACCGCCTGGAGAGCTCGATCCGCAACATCAACATGATGTCGGAGAACCTCTCGGCCGCCAACAGCCGCATCCGCGACGTCGACGTGGCGCACGAGACCTCGTCGCTGACGTCGTACCAGATCCTGCAGCAGGCCGGCGTGGCGATGCTCGCGCAGGCCAACATGAGCACCAGCCTGGCGATGAACCTGCTCGGCGCGTAGGCGGCGGACGGGGCGGGCGCGGCCCCGGCCGCGCCCACTTCCCGCCGGCCGGCGCGCCGGTGACGATACGGCCCGGCGGCAGGTTGCCGGGCCGGCAACGGAAGGCGGGCACGGACGCCCGTCATGCCAACTCAGGGAGGAATGAAGCATGGGTATCCGCATCAACACGAACGTCTCGTCGATCAACACGCGCCGTCACCTGGCCAACTCCACCAACATGTTCAACAAGTCGATGGAGAAGCTGAGCTCCGGCCTGCGGATCAACCGCGCCGGCGACGACGCGGCCGGCCTGGCCATCAGCGAAGGCCTGAAGTCGGACATCCGGGCCC
>CAYNPY010000188.1:0-3374 GCA_964399195.1 uncultured Fibrobacteraceae bacterium | reverse complement strand
GCGTGCCGCCGCAGCTCGTCGACCGCGCGCAGGCGTCGGCCTTCCCCCAGCACCTGCGGCACGGTGCCGCAGGCGACGGCCACGGCCAGTCCCAGGTCGTCGGTCGCCACGCCGGCGCGCCGCAGCGGCGCCAGCCACCAGGCGACGCCGCCCACCAGCTCGTCCAGGCTGCCGCTGCGCAGCCAGACGGCCAGCGCGGCGAGCGAGGCTCCCAGGCGCAGCAGCGCGCGCGCGCCCGCGGCGACGCCCGCCCACGACGGGTGACCGAGCGGGGCCGCCGCCGTCGTCGTCAGCGCGTGCACCGCCAGGGCGAGCAGCGCCATCGGCCACCACGGCCGCAGCAGGCGCCACTGCGCCCGCGCGTCCAGGCCGCAGGCGGCCAGCAGGCCCGCCAGCCCGGCGGCCAGCGCGGCGACCACGGGCCACCAGCCGCCGAGGGCCAGGGCGAGCGCCGGCACGAGCAGCCCGAGCCGGATGGCGGGGTGCAGGCGCGCCAGCGGGAACCGCCGCGCGGGCGCCGGCCCGAACGAGGCCGCCGGGATCACGCCGCGCCCCCGGCCACCAGGTCGGCGATCTGCACCGCGTTCCAGGCGGCGCCCTTGAGCAGGTTGTCGGCGACGACCCAGCACAACAGCGCGCGCGGATCGCCCGGATCCTGGCGCAGACGCCCGACGTGCACGGTGGTGCGCCCGTCCACTTCGCGCGGCGTCGCGTACGCGTGGCCGTCGGCGGCCACCTCGAGTCCGGCCCAGCCCGCCATCGCCGCGCGCGCGGCCGCGGGCGTCACCGGGCTTTGGCAGACCGCGCGCACGGCCGCCGAGTGCCCGTTCACGACCGGCACGCGCACGGCCGTGCAAGTGACCCTGAGATCCTCGCCGCGGCCCAGGATCTTGCGCAGTTCGCGCCCGACCTTGGCCTCCTCCTCGTACGAACCGTCGGGCAGCGCGGCGCCGATGGCAGGGATGACGTTGCCCGCGATGGCCCGCGGGAAGACGCCGCCCGCCGGCGGCTCGGCGGCGGCCCGGTCCGGCGCGAACGCGTCGCCCTCCTGGCGACGCAGCTCGTCCACGCCCCTCTGGCCGGCGCCCGAAACCGCCTGGTAGGTGCTCGCGTGAACCTCGGCCAGACCCCAGCCGCGCTCGAGCGGCGCCACCGCCAGCGCCACCTGGATGGTCGAGCAGTTCGGATTGGCGATGATGCCGGCGCGCAGGCCGGTCACCAGCTCGCCGTTGATCTCCGGCACGACGAGAGGGATCGCCGCGTGCTGACGCCATGCGGACGAATTGTCCACGACGACGACCCCGGCGGCGGCAGCCAGCGGCGCCCAGCGGCGGCTCGCCTCGCCGCCGGCGCTGAACAGCGCCAGGTCGATGCCCGTGAAGGAGTCCGGCCCGACCTCGCGGCAGACCAGCCGGCGGCCGCGCCAGTCCAGGACCGCGCCGGCGCTGCGGGCCGAGGCCAGGGCCACCGGCTCACCGGTGACCCAGGCGCGGTCCTCGAGCAGCTTCAGCATGGTCCGGCCCACCAGACCGGTGGCGCCCAGGACGGCGACGCGCATCATCCACCTTGCGGTTGCGGGAAAGGTCCGGCGGGAGCCTGTCGGCGGCAGTCTAACACCGGCAGCGACAGCGGTCAAAACCGTGCTCCGGCCCGGGGTTCCCGCGCGGCGGCGCGGAGGCGGCGCGGTCAATCCGACGGTCGACCGGCCGGCGCAGCCGGTGCTATGCTGCCGCCCAGAGGATGCCTTGCGCCACCGAACGCGCCGGAAGGACGAGCCCATGGAGCACGAGCCGAGAATCCCCCGCCCGGCGACCCGGAAGCGGCCGCGGCCCGCCGCGGCGTGGCGGGGGTTCGCCTGCGCGCTCCTGGCCGCGCTGGCGGTGGCCGGGTGCCGCGGCGACGACCCGGAGCGGGCCCGGCGCCTGCAGGATGTGGCGCGCTGGGAGGACCGCCGGCTGGCGCCGGCCGATTCGCTGACCGCTGCCCTGACTTCGCGCGACCCGTTCGTGCGCCTGGCCGCCGCCCGCGCGGCGGGCCTGATCCGGCGGGACGACGTGGTGCCGGCTCTCGAAGCCCTGCTGGGCGACCGCAGCCAGGCCGTCCGCGCCGAGGCGGCGTGGAGCCTCGGCCTGATCGGCGACGCGCGCGCGTTGCCGGCCCTGTCGCGGGCCGCCGGCGACCGCCGCCCGCAGTTGCGCACGGCGGCGCTGGCCGCGCTGGCCCACGTGCCGGGCGACGGGGCCGCCCTGCTGGCCGCCACGCGGCTGCCGGCGCCGAAGGAAGCCGCCCTGGCGTGGGACAGCCTGCGCCAGCAGGCCGCACGCGCGCATCCCGATTCGCTGCGCGCCGCGCTGGGCGCCGGCCTGGCGCGCACGGAATCGGATGTCCGCTGGCGCGCGCTCCGCTGCGCGGAGCTGGCGCCGGATTCGACGCTCACCCCGCTGCTGGCCCCGTTCGCGCGCGCGCCGCTCGTCCAGGAGCGCGTGCACGCCTACCGGGCCCTGGCCCGGCAGCGCGGCGTGGCGCCGCTGGCAGCCGTGCTGGGCGGCTTCGACTCTCATAGCCGGTTCCGCGGGCGCGACCGTGACCGCGTCCTGATCGCCGGCTGCCGAGCGCTGGGGGCGCTGGCCGCGCCGCTGGCCGCGCGCGCCGGGGAGGCGGACCATGAACTGTTGGCGCAGGTCGCCGACCGCCTGATCGCCGCCTCGGCGGCCAACAGCGCCGGCGTCGCCGAAAGCGCGCTGGAAGCCATGTCGGCCGCGGTCGCGCGGGCGCCGCTGCCGCCCGAGGCGACGGTGCTCGAGAGTCTCCTGCCCGTGTGGCGGCTGCGCCTGGTCAAGGCCGCGTCCGAGCGCGCCACCGACACGCGCGTCGGCGTGCGCGCGGCCGCCGCCGGCGCCTGGGCCGACCTGCGTGGCGCCGCCGCCGGCGGCGGCCTCGAGCGCGCGCTGGGCGGCGAGACCGTCCCGCACGTCGCCGCCGCACAGTTGCGCGCGCTGGCCCGCGTCCACGCCGAACCGGCGCCGCTGCTCGCGGCGCGCAGCGCCGGCCCGCTGGCCACCCACCCGCTGGTGCGCATCGCAGCGCTCGAGGGACTGGCGCTGGTGGCTCGCGAGCGGCCGCAGGCGCTGACGGGCGCCCTGGGACCGGAACGCCTGGCCGCGATCCTGGCCGCCGCCACCGCCGACACCTCGTTCGCCGTCGCCGCCACGGCCGCCGGCCTGGTCGGCGGCATGCCCGGCGACGAGTCCGCCGCCGCCCTGCTGCGCGCCTGGGCCACGGCCAAGGGTCCGGGCGCCGCCGACATCCGGCGCGGCGTGCTGACGGGACTCGGGCAGCTGTTCGCGCCGGCGCCGGCGGTCGGCGCCGTGGCC
>CAYNPY010000187.1:0-3425 GCA_964399195.1 uncultured Fibrobacteraceae bacterium | reverse complement strand
GCCTCCTGCGGGATCTCCACGGAGCCGACCTGCTTCATGCGCTTCTTGCCTTCCTTCTGCTTCTCCAGGAGCTTCCGCTTGCGCGTGATGTCGCCGCCGTAGCACTTGGCGGTCACGTTCTTGCGGAAGGGCTGCACCGTCGTGCGCGCCAGCACGCGCGAGCCGACGGCGGCCTGGATCGCCACCGAGAACATCTGCCGCGGGATCAGTTCCTTCAGCTTCTGGCACAGCTTCAGGCCCCAGCTGTAGGCGTTGTCCCGGTGCACGATGCAGGTCAGCGCGTCGACGTCGTCGCCGTTGATCTTCAGGTCCAGGCGCACCAGGTCGTCGGCGCGGTGCTTCAGGTACTCGTAGTCCAGCGAGGCGTAGCCGCGCGTGACCGACTTCAGCTTGTCGTAGTAGTCGACCACCAGCTCGTTCAGCGGCAGGTCGAAGACCAGGTTCACGCGCTCGACGTCCAGGTACTCCATCTTGGTCTGCACGCCGCGCCGCTCGAGCGAGATCTGGATGACGGCGCCGACGTACTCCTTGGGCGTGATCACGGAGGCGCGCACGATCGGCTCGCGGATCTCGGCGATGATCTTCGGGTCCGGCAACAGCGCCGGGTTCTCGCACAGCTGCACGGTGCCGTCGCGCAGCAGCACCTCGTACTCCACGTTGGGGAGCGTGGCGATCAGGTTCAGGCCGTACTCGCGCTCGAGCCGCTCCTGCACGATCTCCAGGTGCAGCAGACCCAGGAACCCGCAGCGGAAGCCGAACCCCAGCGCGGCCGAGGTCTCCTTCTCCCAGGTCAGCGAGGCGTCATTGAGCTGCAGCTTCTGCAGCGCGTCCAGCAGCGCGTCGTACTGGTCGTTCTCCGTCGGGTAGAGCCCGGAGAACACCATCGGCTTGGCCTCGGCGTAGCCCGGCCACGCCTCCGCGCAGGGGTTGTCCGCCAGCGTGATGGTGTCGCCGACGCGCACGTGCCTGACGTCCTTGGCGCCGGTGGCGATGTAGCCCACCTCTCCAGCCGAGAGGCTCTTCTGCGACAGCCGCGCCAGCCGGAACCAGCCGATGTCGCCGACTTCGAACTGCCTCTCGTTGGAGAACAGGCGGATCTTCTGGCCCTTGGCGATGGTCCCGGCGAACATGCGCACGTAGGCCACGGCCCCCACGTAGGCGTCGAACATCGAGTCGAAGATGAGGGCCTGCGCCGGCGCCGCGGGATCGCCCTTGGGCGGCGGCACGCGGTCGACGACGGCCTTCAGGAGATCCTCGATGCCCTGCCCCGTCTTGGCGCTCACCTTGACGATCTCGGCCGGGTCGCAGCCGATCAGGTCGATGAACTGCTCGGTGACGTAGTCCACGCGCGCGGCCGCCAGGTCGATCTTGTTGATGACCGGGATGATCGCCAGGTCGTGCTCGACGGCCAGATAGAGGTTGTTGATGGTCTGGGCCTGCACGCCCTGCACGGCGTCGACCACCAGCAGCGCGCCCTCGCAGGCGGCCAGCGAGCGGCTGACCTCGTAGTGGAAGTCCACGTGTCCCGGGGTGTCGATCAGGTTGAGCACCCACTTGCCGCCCTCAGGGTCGGTGTAGTCCATGCGGACGGGGTGGCTCTTGATGGTGATGCCGCGCTCGCGCTCGAGGTCCATCGAATCGAGGACCTGCTCCTGCATGTCCTTGCCGGTGAGCGTGCCGGTGACCTCCAAGAGGCGGTCGGCCAGCGTGCTCTTGCCGTGGTCGATGTGCGCGATGATGCAGAAGTTTCGCGCGCGTTCGCGGTCGAAGGCCATCGGGCGGTCACCTGTCGGCTGAGAATCGGTCGCCGCCGGCGCGGTCGTCGCGGACCCTTCCGCGGCGCCGGCCGGCACCCATGCCGAAAAACGCGGTCCTGACGGGCCGCGTGCGGCCAAAGATAGGGGTCAGAACCCCTTTCGCCACTGGAAAACGGTCACTTCCGGCCCGGCGCCGGCCTTGACGGCCGGCCCCGACCCCACCGGGCCGAAGACGTCGTCCCAGCGGTCGGGCACCGGCACCGCGTCGCGGTCGAAGTTGAACAGGTGGGCCCCGACATAGGCGTCCAGGGCGATGATCAACAGCGCCCCGCCCGACCACCAGACGAAATCGCGCATCTGCTCCCGGTGCTCGGCCGCCAACTGCTCGGCGAAGGTCCGCCCGAAGTCGCCCTCCGGCAGCGTGGCGGCGTAATCCAGGTCGCGCCGCGCCTGCCGGTCGCGCGAGAGCAGGTTGCTCCAGAAATACATCTCCGCGCCGAAGGCCAGCGCCGCCCGCCAGCCGCCGTCGGCGTAGAGTTGGCCCCAGCCCGGGAACAGCGGCGTCATCAGCACCGCGCCGGTGGCGTTGACCCCGGTGGCCCAGTGGTTGACCGCCGGCGTCGCGGCCGGCTGCGCCGCGGCGCTGTCGGCGGGCGCCGCCGCCGCGGCCGCGCGCGGGACCGCGGTCCCGGCCGTCTGCGCGCCCGCGGCCGGCATCTGCGCCCCGGCCCCGGTGGGTATCGACCAGGCGAAGAGCGCCGTCACCGCCAGCGTCAGCATGACCCGCGCCCAGGCGCCCGTCGGCCCCGCCGCGGGCCGCCCGCACACCGCAGGCTGGTGCGATCGGGGGTACACTGGCATCCGCTCCAGTCCGGGACGGGATCCGGCCGGGCGGGCGTGCGCCGCCGGGCCCGAAACCAGAGAAACGTCCGCCGGGGTCCACCGGTTCCCCGCCGGCCCGCCGGTGCGGCGCCGGCCCGGGGAACGAGGTGGCGGGAATGTGTGGGAATCGAACCCACCTCGGACGGTAAACGCGCCCGACAGAAGGATTTGAAGTCCCCGGGGTCCACCAGGACCCATTCATTCCCGCCTGGAATGCAGGTGGGAACCCGCGGCGCCCGGGGCAAGGTCCACCCCGCCTGCCGCGGCGGGGTCAAGCATACGCCACCAGCTCGACTTCGACCAGCACATCCTTCGGCAGGCGCGAGACCTCGACCACCGAACGGGCGGGCGGCTCGCCGGGGAAGAACGTCGCGTAGACCTCGTTGATCGCCGCGAACTGCCCCATGTCGCGGATGAACACGGTGGCCTTGACCACGTCGCCCATCGTCAGCCCCGCCGCCTCGACGATGCCCTGCGCGTTCCGCAGCGCCTGCCGCGCCTGCTCGGCCGCGGTGGTCCCGACGACCTCCATCGTCTTCGGGTCCAGCGGGATCTGCCCCGCCGTGAACAGGAACCCGCCCGCGCGCACCCCCTGGTTGTAGGGCCCGATCGCGCCCGGCGCCCGGTCCGTCCTGATGATCTGCCTGCCCATATTCGACCTCCGTGATGACGTTCGCGGTTCGTCCACGCTCCGAATGTCGCACTCTCGCCGCGCCGCGACAAGCCCCCCCTGCCGGCGAGTCCGCGATGCCGGCGAGTCCGCGATGCCGGCGAGTCCGCGATGCC
>CAYNPY010000186.1:0-3437 GCA_964399195.1 uncultured Fibrobacteraceae bacterium | reverse complement strand
GGTGCTGGCCGGCTGAGCGCCCGCGTCCGTCACAACCGGCCGGCGTGCGCGCCGCCCCCGGTGGCCCTATCATGGCCGCGCCGCGTTCCGGCGGCGACGACCGACCTGCGCCACCCGGGAGACCATGAGATGCCGCGCACGCCGACCACCATCATCCTGCAAGTGATCCTGCTGCTGGCCGGCACGGCGACGCTGATCGCCCCGCCGGCCACGGCAGCGCAGCCCGCCCCGCCGCGCTGGGCCCTCGAACTGGAAGCCGGCCCCGCCTGGCAGACCACCAACGACGTGCGCATCCCCAACGACGACTCCGCCACGCGCTTCTCGCTGGTCGACGCCGTCGGCAAGGGCCCCTGGACCGCGGCGCGCGCCTACCTGACCTGGCGACTGGACGAGAACGACGAGCTGCGCGCGCTCTACGCGCCGCTGACCATCGAGGAGCCGGCGCAGCTGGCCGGCGACGTGTCGTTCGCCGGCGGCTCCTTCGCGGCCGGCGCCGCGCAGGCCACGTACAAGTTCAACTCGTACCGCGTCACCTACCGCCACCGCTTCCACGAGGGCGCCCGCTGGACCTGGTGGTGGGGCGGCACGGCGAAGGTCCGCGACGCGCGCATCGCGCTGGCGCAGGACGGCCGGGTGGTGGCGAAGGACGACGTGGGCTTCGTGCCGCTGCTGCACGTGGCCGGGCAGTGGCGCGCGGCCGAGGGCTGGTCGGTGCTGCTGGACGTGGACGCCATCGCCGGCGGGCCGGGCCGCGCCGAGGACGCGTCGCTGAAGCTGGCGCGCGATGTGGGCGAGCGCGTGCAGGCGGCCGTCGGCTACCGGCTGGTCGAGGGCGGGGCCGATGTCGATGCGGTGTACACGTTTGCGTGGCTGCACTATGCGGTGGCGTCGCTGCGCGTCGGCTTCTGAGCCGCGCACGCCTGGCTGGAATCCGCCGCGCGTATGCGGGATGAAAGCCCTCCCTTATTGAAGCGGCGCCCGGCAGCACGGGCGGGTCTTCTGCCGCCCTCCGCAGCCGGCGGCGCTGCGCGCCGGCCGTCCCCCCGGACTTGACGATGCCGCGCGGTAACCGCCGCCGGGCCGCTTCGTATGACCTCCATGTCAGCCTGGTGCCGGCGGCACGGACGCGTCCGTGGCCGGCGACTGCGACGGGGGCAGCGGAGGGGAAGGGGAAACGCGATGAAGACGGCATCGAGGATGTTCATGGTGGCGATGCTGGTGCTCGGCATCGGCGCCGCCGCGAACGCGGCGAGCGAAATGGTGGCGGGCCTGCCGCTGCACGTCAAGACGCTCGCGCCCGGAGTGATCAGGGTCTGGCTCGGCGACTACGTCTCCTCGACCGGAACGGTCGCCATCGCCACCGACGACGGGCTGGTGGTCATCGACACGACCGGCGATCCGCAGGTGGATGCCCAGCTGCGCCGGGTCATCGCCCGCGAGCTCGGCCGCGACGACTTCAAATACCTCATCAACACGCACCAGCACGGCGACCACACCGGCGGCAACTGCGTGTACGGCGATTGCACGATCGTCGGGCACGAGCTGGTGGCCGCGGGCATGGCCGGGCAGGCGGGCGACCGGCAGCGGGTCCTCGAGTGGGGCGCGCAGCGCATCGGCGAACTGGAGCAGCAGCTGGCCGCCCTGCCGGCCGACTCCGCCGCCACCCGGGCCCGGGTGCAGGAAGAGCTGGTCATCGCCCGGCTCTCGCAGGAGGCGCAGGCGTCCGCGGCGCCGGCCTGCCCGCCGACGAAGACGTTCAGCGACCGCCTGACGCTCACGGTCGGCGGCACGGCGTTCGAGCTGTCCTACATCGGCGGCATGCACTCGGCCAGCGACATCGCCGTGTTCGTGCCTGGGCGCGGCCTGCTGCTGACCGGCGACACGATGGCCGACACCTGGCTCACCGACACGCCCGGCTGCCTGGCCTCGTTCACGGCGCGGACCGGCATCCGCCACGACTTCCCGCGCCTGCTCGCGAACTGGGACGCCCTCCTGGCCAGGAAGGGCGAGATCAGGCAGTTCGTGACCGGGCACTGGAACGGCGAGCTGTCGCTGGCCGGCTGCGAAGCCCGGGTCGACTACGTCAGGACGCTCTGGGACGCCGTCAACCGCGCCGCCGCCGACGGCGCGGAACTGGAACCCGTGCTGCGGGAGAATGCGTTGGCCACGCGGTTCCCGCACCTGGTCGGCGCCCGCGGCTTCAACCAGCAGTTCCACTCCGGGACCATCCAGGAGATGTGGACCGAGGTGACCGGCCAGCAGGACGCCGCGAGGCGGCTCTACGCGCTGATCGACGAGGGCGCCGCCGAGAGCGCCATCCGCGAGGTCATCGAGGCGCGCGGCGCCACGCCCGCGCGCTATTTCTACTTCGAGGGCTCGCTGGTCGCGATGGGCTACCGCTTCCTGCAGATGGAGAGGGTGCCGCAGGCGGTGGCCATGTTCGAGGCGACGGTCGCGGCCTTTCCGCAGGCCTGGAACGCCTACGACAGCCTCGGCGAGGCGTTGCTGCGGGCCGGCGACACGGCCGGCGCGCTGCGGAACTACGAGAAGTCGGTCGAGCTCAATCCCGACAACCAGAACGGCAAGGACGCGCTGGCGCGCATTCGGGCGGAGTTGTCGAAGTCGTAGCCGAGACGGCGACTTGCGCCGGCGCAAGTCTCGCGACGGCGCCGTTGTTGCGCCGGCGCAACAGCCCGCCGCCACCGCCTGCCGCCCATGACAAAGAGAGGCCGGACCTCGGGGTCCGGCCTCTTGGCGCGGCGCGCGCCTGGGGGAGTCGGCTGCGGGCGATGCCCGGCGCCGCGGTCGTTCGGTTCCTACAGACCCAGATCCACCGGCAGGATCACCGCGTCGATCGCGTGGATCACGCCGTTGCTGGCCGACACGTTCGGCAGGACGATGTTGGCGGTGTTGCCCACGGCCTGGATCATGCCCGCCGGGGTCACGTTGAAGGTCGCGCCGTCCAGCATCGTCTCGAGCCTGCGCTCGCCCTTCTTCGGCACCACGCTGTTGGCGGCGCGACGGCCCTCGACGACGTGGTAGCTGACGACCGCCTCGATGGTGCCGGCGCCCAGCAGCGCGTCGATGGCGGCGAACGGACCCTGCTCGGCGAGGATCGTCGGGTCCAGCAGCGGCGTCACGGCGCCGACCAGGTTCAGGAACGCCTGGTCCGTGGGGGCGAAGACGGTCGACTGCGATTCGTCCAGGATGTCGGCGACGATCAGGCTGGACGGGTTGGTCTCGGCGATGTAGCCCACCGCGGCCAGCAGCAGGGTGAAGCCCTCGGCGTCGGCGATCTCGGCGATGGTCATGTTCGACGGGGGCAGGGCCCGCGAAGCCTTGTCGGCGTTGGTCTCGGGACCGGTCGTGCTGTCCGAGCAGGCGGCCAGGCTCAGCAGGGAGACCAGCGTCAGGGCGATCAGCGGCAGCTTCTTCAT
>CAYNPY010000185.1:0-3496 GCA_964399195.1 uncultured Fibrobacteraceae bacterium | reverse complement strand
GCGTTCAGCAGGAGCACGACCTTGCGCCCCAGCAGCTCCAGCGCGCGGCCGGGGTGCGCGGCGATCCAGGCCAGCGCGTCGCGCGTCATCAGGTCGGAGAATTCCCCGGGCTGGTCGGCGCCGCGCTGGCGCGCCGCCAGCTGCAGGCCGTCCCAGCGCACGCCGACCGGGATCGCCGACAGGCCGTCGGCCTCGTCCGAATTGCCGGTCAGGAGGTTGACGCCGAAGTTCGCGCTGATCGGCACGAACTCGCCGTAGCGCAGGTTGTGCAGCGTGGCCGGCGCGATCGCCGCGCAGCAGGCGACCATGAGCGGCAGCAGCGGGCGCCACCAGGCGGACCGGGTCGCGCGGGCGCCGCCTGTCGCATCGTCCCCGGCGCGGCGCCGCCAGAAGAGCCACGCCGCCAGCACCGGCAGCACGATCAGCAGGTTCGGCCTTCCGAGCGCGGCCACGCCCAGCAGCAGCCCGGCCGCGGCCAGCTTGACGTCGGCGCGGCGCTCGCGCGGGCGCGAGCCCAGCAGGAACAGCAGCAGCGCCGTCTGCGCCAGCGCCGTGGTCCACGCCTCGGCGACCATCTGCGCCTCGAAGAACGGCAGGATCGGCAGCGCGGCGCCGGCCAGCGCGCCCGCCAGCGCGACCCGCGGACCGAACGCCAGGCGCGCGATCGCGAACGAGACGACCGTCGTCGCCGCGCCCGCCAGAAGCTGCAGCACCAGCACGCCCTGCATGTCCAGGCCCAGCCGGTAGAAGGCCGCCAGCAGGTAGGCGGCCAGCGGCGGCTTGAAGAACGCCTGCGCCTGGAACTCGCGGCCCTCGACCAGCGCGCGGGCCCACTGGTCGAAGAACGACGCGTCGACGACGGGGGTCTGCATGAAGAGCGAGCCCGAGGCGGGGATCCAGTACAGGGCGCGCACGGCAAGGGCCACCGCCAGCACGAGCGCGGCCTGGCGCCAGGGGAACGGCGCGCGGGCCGGATCGGGCCGGGCGGCGGCGCGGGGAGCTGAGGAGGCCACGGTGTCCTTTCCGGGTGCGCCGGCGGGCCGGCGGGACGCAGCACGAAACGCGAGCATAGGCTGCGCGGCGGACGAGCGTCAAGGCGGCCCGCTCCGCGCATCCGGCCGGTTGCGCGATTGTCCCGACGGCGCGAAGTGGCTATGGTTGGCCTCCGGCGGCGGCGCGCCTGCACGGCAGCGGCGCCGACTCGGGGACATCGCCAACTCGGAGGCATCGCATGGACTGCTGCGGTCCCGTCGCCGAGGCGCACGCCGCCACGCTGACGCTGTGGGCGGCGCTCGGCGTCGGCCTGACGACCAGCCTCGGCCACTGCCTGGGCATGTGCGGCCCGCTGCTGAGCACGGTCTCGCTGGCGCACGGCCGCACCGAGGGCCGCCTGTCCCGCCTGGTGCCCGGCCTGCTGCTCTACCACCTCGGCCGTCTCAACTCGTACGTCGTGATCGGCCTGGTCTTCAGCCTGCTGATGACGGCCACGCGCACCGGCGGCCCGACGCCCGCGCTGCGCGCCGTGGTCTTCGGCGTCGCCGGCGCGCTGATGGTCCTGATGGGCCTGGGCCTCGGCGGCTGGCTGCCGACTGGCCGCTACCTGAACAACCACCGGCTCGGCCAGGCGATCGCCACGCGCTTCCTGGCGCTGGCCGGCACGTCGTCGCTGGCCGGGCGCTACTTCCTGGGCGTGGCCAACGGCTTCCTGCCCTGCGGCCCGGTCTACGCGATGGCCGCCGCGACGCTCACCGCACCGTCGCCGCTGTACGGCATGGGCACGATGGCGATGTTCGGCGCCGGCACCGTGCCCGTGCTGGTGGCCGTCGGGCTGGGCGCCGGCCGCCTGGCCCCCGCGCTGCAGCGGCGCTTCAACCTGGGCGCGGCGATCCTCGTCGTGTTCATGGGCGTCCAGTTCCTGCTGCGGGCCGGCAAGCTGCTGGGCCTGGTGCGGGAGATCCGCTGGGGCTTCGTGCCGTTCTTCTGATTGGGCGGGTTCCGGGCGTCGATTAGCGGACGATTCCAGTCCTTTATTTGATCCGTTGCTGTTTATTTTGCAAATCCGGCGGTGGCGTGATAGGCTTCTTGCGGCGCCGCTGCGCGATTGTCCCGGACAACCACAGCGGCCCGCTTCGGATTTCGCCTCCGGAATCGCCCTCCGGTCGCCTGCTCATCTCGGATGTCGCAGCCGTGCGCGGGGGCTCTCCATGCGATTCGTTCGTGCCGCCATCGCCGTCCTGGCCGTCATGCTGCTGTCGGGAGCGCCGGCGCTCGCCTTCCACGACGGCGGCGTCGCCGCCTGCTCGGGCTGCCACACGATGCACGCGAGCCAGGACGGGCAGCCGGGACCGGGCTGGACGCCGGGCGGCAATCCCTGGCTGTTGAAGTACGGCACGGCGACGGACACCTGCCTGCGCTGCCACGCCGCGCGCGGCCAGCTGGCCGGCGGCCTCGGGCACGGGCCCGGCGGCGACTTCCACTGGCTGACGCGCACGTTCACCTGGACCACGCCGTGGGGCGCGCTCGCGGAGAGCCCCGGGCACACGCATGGGCACAACGTCAGCAGCCCCGCCTATGCCCTGGAGCCGGACCCCACGCTGTCCACGGCGCCCGGGGGGACGTTCCTGTCCGGACGGCTCGGCTGCACCAGTTGCCACGACCCGCACGGCAACGCCGACTTCCGCATGCTCTACGGCGCCGGCAGCGGCCCCGCCTACGGCGCCGGCGCGCGCTTCGCGTTCATGGCGCCGGCGCCGCTGGCGCGCGGCAACGCGGGGACCACGCTGCCGGGCGGAGGCGGCGAGGAGACCGACCGCCGGCACACGGTCTACAAGAGCGGCCTGAGCGCCTGGTGCGCCAACTGCCATCCCGCGATGCACGACGAGGGCGGCCTGCGCTTCACGCACCCGACCGGCGCCGCGCTCGGCTCGGTCATCGCCACCAACTACAACCGCTACGTCAGCACCACCGATCCGGACGGCGGGACCGCCGCCGTGTCGTACGCGGGCCTGGTCCCGTTCGAGGCGCTGGACATCGACCTGGGCGCCGTCGATCCCGCCGACCACACCGCGGGCCCGGCGGCCGGCGACCACGTGATGTGCCTGAGCTGCCATCGCGCCCACGCCTCGCCGTTCGCCGACGCGGGACGCTGGGATTTCGGCGCCACGCGCCTGGACCTCGACTCGCACCCGCGGACCGGCGACGGCGGCGCCACCGCCGCGGACGTCGCCAACCGCTACTACGCGTACGTCATCGCCGCCGGGCAGCGCTCGCTGTGCAACAAGTGCCACGTCAAGGACGCAGGAGATGGACCGCCCGACGACGACCGCGTCGTTCCGGGGCCTGTCCGGCGCGGTCCCTGGCCCGACAACCCGGTCGGCCCCTGAGACGGGCGCCGCCCGCTCTGCGCCCGCATCCGCCCCGCGCCCGCGCCGGTTGACCCCGCCGCGGGCGCGATCTACTTTGGACCGGACCTTCCCGCTCCTGACTGCGCAACTCC
>CAYNPY010000184.1:0-3575 GCA_964399195.1 uncultured Fibrobacteraceae bacterium | reverse complement strand
TGGCGGCGGCGGCCGCCGCCGCCGCGCCCGACGATCGCGACCTGTCGCTGCACGCGGCCGCCGCCTGGCGCGCCGCCGGCGACGACCTGCACGCCGGGGCGTCGCTGGACGCCGCGGCCGCCGCCGTCCGGCGCCTGAACGATCCAGGCGCGCCGCTGGGCGCCCGCGGATCTGCCTATCGGCGCAGCGCGGCCCTGGCCACGGCGCTGGCCCAGGCCTGGTACCATTACGAGCGCTCCGAGTTCGTGGAGACCGACGACTGGGCCCGCGCCGCGCTGGGACTGGAGCCGGCCAGCCCGGCCGCCCTGCAGATCCGCGGCCTGGCGCAGGGGCGCCTGGGCCAGACCGCGCGCGTCCTGGAGATCGCCGCCGAGCTGGGCCGGCGGGACGTCTTCTCGCCCTACGTGCCGTGGATGCGCGCCGCTCACGACGAGGCGCTGGGCAGGCTGCGCGGCGCGCTCGGCCATTGCCTGAACCTGACCCCGCATCCGTCGCGCGCGCTGGAGAACTACCGGGACATGGCGGCGCTGGCCGAGAAGCTGGGGGAGTGGACCCTCGCCGAGCAGTGGTACGCGCGCTCGGCGGCCGCCAGCCCGCTGCGGGGCACGCCGTGCCTGGAGCGCGCGCTGCTGCCGCGGCCGGAACCCGGCCCGGACGGGGCTCCGCCGCGCCTGGTGCCGGTATGGACGGCCTTCGGCCGCCACTACGTGACCGGTTCGCTGCCCGCCTATGCGCAGCACGCGTTTGCGCGCTTCGAGGCCGAGGCGCCGGGCCCCGACCGCGACCTGTGGGCCGGGCTGGCGGTCAACGCGGCCGGCATCCTGCTGCGGCGCGAAGCGGACTGGCCGTGGGCGCTGCGCCTGCGCGGGCTGGTGTTCGCCGCCTCGGGCAACCCCGAGCAGGGCCTGACCGACCTGCGCCGCGCGGTCGCCGGCTTCGCGGCCGCCGGCCTGCCCCCGGACCCGCGGCTCGAGGCGGAACTGGGCCGTCTGCTGCTGGCGCGCCAGGAGACGGGCCAGGCGCTGCCCCACCTGCGACGGGCGGTCGAGCTGGACCCGCTGGCCGCCGAGGCCTGGGCGGACCTGGGCATGGCGCTGGCCAGCACCGGCGACGACGCCGGCGCGCTGGCGGCCCTGGGCCGCGCGATCGAACTGGCTCCCGGGCGGCCGACCCCCTGGTACAACCGAGGCCTGCTGCACCTGCGCGCGCAGCGCCTGGACGAGGCCGAGAGCGACCTGGGCCGCGCCGCCGACCTGGCCCCCGACAACGCGGACATCCCGCGCCTGCTCCAGCAGATCCGCCTGGCCCGGACGCGCACGGCGCCCGCCCCGGGCGGCCCCTGAGGTCCGCTCATGCGCGCGATGGTCCTCGACCAGCCCCGGCGGCCGCTGCGCGCGGCCGAGCTGCCGGTCCCGGAGCCCGGCCCCGGCCAGGTGCTGGTCCGCGTGGCCGCCTGCGGCCTGTGCCGCACCGACCTGCACGTCGTCGACGGCGAGCTGGACCGGCCGCGCCTGCCGCTGGTGCCCGGCCACCAGGTGGTGGGCCGGGTCGCGCGCAACGGGGAGGGGACCGCGGATCTGCTCGCGCCCGGCGCGCGCGTCGGCGTGCCCTGGCTGGGCGGCAGCTGCGGCTGCTGCCGCTTCTGCGCGGACGGGCGCGAGAACCTCTGCGAGAGCGCCGTCTACACCGGCTACCAGCGCGACGGCGGCTTCGCCGAGTACTGCCTGGCCGACGCCCGCTACGCGTTCCCGCTGCCGGACGGCTACGACGACCTGCAGGTGGCGCCCCTGCTCTGCGCCGGGCTGATCGGCTACCGCGCCTGGCGCCTGACGCTCGCCGCGCTGCCGCCGCGGGCCGCCCTGGAGATCGGCCTCTACGGCTTCGGCGCCGCGGCGCACATCCTCTGCCAGGTCGCGCGCCACGCCGGCCACCGCGTGCACGCCTTCGTCAAGCCCGGCGATGCGCGTGCGGCGGCGTTCGCGCTCTCGCTGGGCGCCGCCTCGGCGGTGGACGCCGACCGGCCGCCGCCGCGGCCGCTGGACGCCGCGATCATCTTCGCGCCGGTCGGCGCGCTGGTGCCGGCCGCGCTGCGCGCCGTCGACCGCGGCGGCGTCGTCACCTGCGCCGGCATCCACATGAGCGACATCCCCGCCTTCCCCTATGCCGATCTCTGGCACGAGCGCCGCCTGCAGTCGGTCGCCAACCTCACCCGGCGCGACGCCGTCGAATTCCTGGCGCTGGCGCCGCGCGTGCCCGTGCGCACGACGGTCCATCCCTACCCGCTCGAACGCGCGGAGGAGGCGCTGGCCGACCTGCGGCAGGGGCGGTTCGAGGGGGCCGCGGTGCTGATCGTGGACGGCGGCGAGCCCGCCCGCTGACGGGGAGGGAATAGGCCCGCCCCTTCAGGCGCCCGTTCCCGTCAGATGGCGCAGCAGGTTCATGACGAGGCGGGTCACTTCCTCGTTTTCCAGCCTCGTCAAGTCGACGGCAGCGGCCTGCTCGCTCCCGTCGTCGGCGAACCAATCGCGCCCGCCCCAAAACCTGTCGCGGATGATCGCGTTCTCCGCCTCGTGGCAGGCCAGGAGCTCGCGGCGCTCGCGTCGGTCGAGCAGGTTCTTGCTCTCGAACGGGCGCGTCACGTTGCTGCCCTGGAGCGCGCCGCGGACGAGATTCCGCGTGTCCTGGTCGGTGAAGGCGGCGTTGAGCAGCCGCGCCAGCTTCAGCGCCGCGATCGAGTAGCTGTCGTTGCGCATGGCGACCGGGGGACCGCCTGCGAGCGACTGCAGTCCCGTGTGGTCGATGAAGTCCGCCAGGATGTCTTGTCCCCTGAAAGCGCGGCGCTCGTAGGGCCGCACCACAAGGCGGCAGCCCGGCAGCGCGGCTTCATAGGCTTCGATGATCGGCAGCCAGCGCAACGAAGCGGGGGGCACGCGCTCCCGAAACGTCGCCAGATCGTAGGACTCTCCCTGCTGGATCATCTGCGTGTAGTAGGATTCGTAGAAGCGGTCCTGTCGGCGCAGATAGATCACGACCGTAACCTGCGCCCCCCCCCCCAGCAGCTCGCCGCAGGATGCGGCCAGCAGAGGCGTGTCGCGGTAGCCGTTCCCGGCAAAGCCGCTGAAGCCTTCGCTGCTGAGCAGCAGGGTGCCGGCCTGCGCGAAGGCCGCGTCCAGTCCTCGGCGGACCTCGTCCAGAAGCGCGCCCCGTCGCCCGGAACGTTCGGCGTCGATGATCGCGCGGGGAAGATCGTAGGCATCGCTGACCCACAGCACGCCATCGTCGCGCAGGCGCGCGGCCCGGGAACTGAAGTGGGACTGCAGGTAGGTCGTGCCCGTCTTGTGGGTCCCGATGTGCAGGATGGCCTTGCGCTCGCCCATGATTTCCCTCCGGTTGCCGGTGGCCTCCGGCTCAGCGGCATTGAAACGGGGGGACAGTTCGCGGTCAACGCGAAATCGCCGCGCGCGCCCGTCGCGCGACCGGCGGCCCCTCCGCAGGGACCGGCGGGAATGCTGGCCATCGCTGGCCCGAGCGGCTAGAATCGGGACCGTATCGATCCGCACCCGCGATCACGTCCA
>CAYNPY010000183.1:0-3745 GCA_964399195.1 uncultured Fibrobacteraceae bacterium | reverse complement strand
CAGTTCTTGCACGACTGCGGGTCGTTCGAGAAGTAGGAGAGTCCCTTGCCGTATAGAAACGTCGAGCCGCCCAGCCCCACCACCGCACCCAACAGGATCGCCAGCAGCAGTCCCATGATCCTCCTTTCCGGATCGCGCCGTCGCGTCGAGGTCTGGGCCATAATCGGACACATTCATCCAGTTATCAAGTTATTTTTTTCACATATCACATCGAAGCGCTCAGAATTCCGCCGACTTGGGCGCCCGCGGGAAGGGGATCACGTCGCGGATGTTCGCGATCCCGGTCACGTAGTTGACCGCCCGCTCGAAGCCCAGCCCGAAGCCGGCGTGGGGCACCGTGCCGTAGCGCCGCAGGTCGCGGTACCACCAGTAGCCTTCCTTGGGCAGCTTCATCTCGTCCAGGCGGGCATCCAGCACGTCCAGACGCTCCTCGCGCTGCGAGCCGCCGATGATCTCGCCGATGCCCGGCGCCAGCACGTCCATCGCCGCCACGGTGCGGCCGTCGTCGTTCAGGCGCATGTAGAAGGCCTTGATGTCCTTCGGGTAGTTCATCACCACGACCGGCCGCTTGCACAGCTCCTCGCACAGGTAGCGCTCGTGCTCGGACTGCAGGTCCATGCCCCACGCGATGGGGTACTCGAACCTGCGCGGCGCCTTCTCCAGCGCGGCCACGGCCTCGGTGTAGGTCATCCGCTCGAAACTGCTCTGCACGAAGGACTCCAGGCGGCTGACGGCCTGCTTGTCGACGTGCTCGGCGAAGAAGGCCATGTCGTCGGCGCGCTCGTCGAGCGCGGCCTGGAAGATGTACCGCAGGAAATCCTCGGCCAGGTCGGCGTCGTCCTTCAGGTCGGCGAACGCGATCTCCGGCTCGATCATCCAGAACTCCGAGAGATGCCGGCTGGTGTTGCTGTTCTCGGCGCGGAACGTGGGCCCGAACGTGTAGACGCGGCTCAGCGCGCAGCAGTAGGTCTCGACGTTGAGCTGGCCGGAAACGGTCAGGAACGCCTCGCGCCCGAAGAAGTCCTGCGCGTAGTCGATCTTCCCGTCCGGCGTGCGCGGCAGGTTCGCCAGGTCCAGCGTGGAGACGCGGAACATCTCGCCGGCGCCCTCGCAGTCGCTGGCGGTGATGATGGGCGTGTGGATCCAGAAGAAGCCGCGCTCGTGGTAGAAACGGTGCACGGCCTGCGCCAGGCAGTTGCGCACGCGCGTGGCGGCGCCGATCACGTTGGTCCGCGAGCGCAGGTGCGCGACCTCGCGCAGGTACTCCATCGTGTGGCGCTTGGGCTGCACCGGGTAGGTCTCGGGATCGTCGACCCAGCCGATCACCTCGACCGCCGTGGCCTTCAGTTCCACCGCCTGGCCCTGACCCTGCGAGGCCGCCAGCTCCCCGGTGACGGCCACCGAGCAGCCGGCGCCCAGGCGCAGCACCTCGTCGGCGTAGTTGGGCAGGTCGCCCGGGACCACCACCTGCAGCGGCGCGAAGCAGGTGCCGTCGTGCACGTTGAGGAAGCTCAGGCCGGCCTTCGAGTCGCGCCGCGTGCGCACCCAGCCCTTGACGGTGACCGTCCGGCCAACTGGCACGGCGCCGGACAGCAGCTTCGAGATCATGTGGTGGGCCATGGCCGCTCCTGGGGTCGGATTCGGGGTCGTGGCGGCGAAGATAGCGCAACCCGCCGGGGCCGACAAGCGAGGGTCAAGCCCGCCCCGCGCCTGCCGATAACCCCGGCGTCAACGGCAGTTCGGCGACCGCCGCGAGCGCGCGGCCGGCAATCCGGGAGCACGGTCCAGATGGATGACCTGCGGTTCAGCGAGGCCTTCGCCCAGTACCTGGTGGACAACAACGTCATCGCGGCCGAGGACGCCCTGCACGCCCTGGACGAGCAGCGCCGCCGCACGCCGCCCATCGGCCGCCTGGCCCTCAAGCGGGGCCTGCTCAACATGAAGCAGGTGTTCGCGATCCTGGCCGAGCAGCCGGAGACCGGGCTGCGCTTCGGCGAGCAGGCCATCTTCATGGGCTATCTCGAGCGCTCGGCGATGGAGGAGCTGCTCGAGGAGCAGCGCCGCCTGCGCCCCGGCCTGGGCGAGGTGCTGGCCGAGATGGGCATCGTCCGCAAGGGCGCCCTGCAGAAGTGCCGGCGCGACTTCGTGCGCAACTTCGAGGCGGCGCTCGTCTAGGCGCCGACGGTCAGGCGGGCTGGCCCGCCGCGATCTCCGCCAGGTTCCAGCGCGCGTCCTCGTTCGCGGGGTCGCGCGCCAGCACCGCCTCCAGCAGCCGAGCCGCCTCTTCGCTCCCGCCGCCCGACGGATCGCGCCGCCACAGCGTCACCGCCAAGTCGTTGGCCGCGCGCGCCGAGCCCGGCGCCAGGCCCAGCACGGCGCGGAACCACAGCTCGGCCTCGTCCAGCTCGCCGGCCGCGAAGGCCTCCTCGCCGCGGCCCAGCCAGGCGGCCTCCTCCCACGCCGGCAGCGGCAGCAGCCGGTGGTGCCGTGACGCGGGCAACGGCCGGAAATGCAATGGCGCCACCATCCCGCTCTTGATGATGCCCGCGAGGTTGAACTGCCCGGCGCCGCGCGCGCCGGCGTCCAGGCGCCACTTGCGCCGGAAGATCTCGAAGTTGCCGTCCAGCTGCCGCGCGTAGTCGACGCCGCCGGCGTCGAAGCTGGCGCTGCCCACGTGGTGGACGAAGCAGTCCTTCGCCAGCACCGTGCGGTAGCCGGCCAGGAAGGCCCGCAGGCAGTAGTCGGTGTCCTCGTAGTTGCCCTGCCCGAAGATCTCGTCCAGACCGCCCAGCCGTTCGAGCACGCCGCGCCGGATGAGCAGGCAGAAGCCGACCAGCCACAGCGCGTGCGCCACCTGGCCCGCGTGGGCGGCGGCGTGCTCGGCCGCGAACCGGTCCAGCCCGGCCAGCGTGCGCTGGTCGTAGCCCACCTGGGCCAGCTTCTGCACGCCGGTGACGTTGTTCGTGAAGGGGCCCACCAGCCCCACGCGCGGGTCGTCCAGCGCCGGCTGCAGCAGGCGCTCCAGCCAGCCGGGCGTCACCACGGTGTCGCTGTTGAGCAGCACCAGGAAGTCGCCGCGCGCGGCGGCCAGGCCGCGGTTGTTGCCGGCGGCGAAGCCCAGGTTGGCGTCGTTGAGGATCACCTGCACGCGCGGCTGGCTGCGCGCCAGCTGGCCCAGCCATTCGACGGTGCCGTCGGTCGAACCGTTGTCGACGAAGATCAGTTCGTGCCGCGGGTCGGTGTGCTCCAGCAGCGACGCGACGCAGCGCCGCGTGTGCGGCAGCGCGTTCCAGGTCAGCACGATCACCGACGCGCGCGGCTCCGCGGCCGGCGCGCGATCGTGGTAAAGCAGTCGCGGCGCCGCGTAGGTGCGGATCTGGTTGTCGGCCGTCGCGGCGAACTTGCCGTCCGGCGACTGGACGTAGTCGGGCTTCGCGCGCCCGAACCAGAGCCGGTTGAAAAGCTTTACGTTCTCCTGCACCTGGCTGAAGCGCTCGGGACCGCTCTGCGATTCGTAGTGGTAGACCACCGACTCGCCGCGATAGACCACGTCCCAGCCCGCTTCGCGCGCCTTCAGGCAGAGGTCGACGTCCTCGTTGCCGTTCCAGTAGCGCTCGTCGAAGCCCCCGACCGCCACGAACACCTCCGGCCGGATCAGGAGGCAGGCGCCGGTGACGACCTGCATGTACTGCGCGTTGCGCGCTCCCTGGTGGTCCGACGGCATCTGGTAGGACAGGTGCAGACC
>CAYNPY010000182.1:0-3798 GCA_964399195.1 uncultured Fibrobacteraceae bacterium | reverse complement strand
GCCGGCGCCGCACCTCACAGCCCGTACGCCCGGATCTTGCGGTACAGCGTCCGCTCGCTGATGCCCAGCCGTTCGGCGGCCTGCCGCCGGTTGCCGCCGTGCGCGCGCAGCGCCGCCTCGATGAGGGTGCGCTCGGCCGTCTGCAGGTCTCCCGCCGAGGCGACGTCCACCGGACGGTAGGCGTCCCCGGCGCCGAAGGTCTCGACGATGCCGGTCGCCGGCTCCCAGGCGGCCGAATCCGCCGGATGCCAGGGGCCGGCGGCGTCGGTCGGCCTCGCCCCGCGCGCGAGCAGGTCGCGGACTTCGCGGATCTCCTGGCGGATGGCCAGCAGCGTCGAGGCGAGCACGGCGAGGTCGAGCTCGGGCGTCGTCCCGGTGCCCACGGGCACCGGCAGCAGCGGCCGCCGGGCGGCGTCGCCGCCGAACGACGGGAGGTCCTCGACGTCGATCAGCCCGCTCTGCTTCATCACCACGGCCGAGCTGATCAGGTTGCGCAGTTCGCGCACGTTGCCGGGCCAGGCGTGCTCGAGCAATGCCTGCTCGGCGGCGCGCGTCAGGCCCCGCACGTGCAGGCCGTGCTTCTCGTTCTCCGCGCGCAGGAAGGTCCCCGCCAGGATGGGGATGTCCTCGCGGTGATCGCGCAGCGGCGGCGTCTGGATGACCACGACGCGCAGCCGGAAGTAGAGATCCTGGCGGAAGCGCCCGCGGGCGACGTCCTCGGCCAGGTTGCGGTGCGTGGCGGCGACCAGGCGGATGTTGCTCGTGCGCGGGGCGCGGCCGCCGACCGGCGTGAACTCCCCCGTCTCCAGCGCGCGCAGGAAACGCGTCTGCATGCCGAGCGGCATCTCGGCGACCTCGTCCAGAAACAGCGTGCCGCCGTCGGCGCGGCGGAACACGCCGTCGTGGTCGGCCACGGCGCCCGTGAAGGCGCCGCGGACGTGGCCGAACAGCTCGCTCTCCAGGACGCCTTCGCTCATGGCCCCGCAGTTGAGGCTGACGAAGGGGCCGCCCGCCCGGCGCGAATTGTCGTGGATCGCGCGCGCCACGAGCTCCTTGCCCGTGCCGCTCTCGCCCAGGATCAGGATGTTCACGTCCAGCGGCGCCGCGTGCGCCACCAGCGAGAGCACTTCCTGGACGGCGGGGCTGCGGCCGACGATGCCGCTGCTCTCCCGCACGCGCCGCAGGCGCAGCAGGCGTTCGACCGCCTGGAAGACCTCCGCCGGCTCCGAACCGGAGGGCAGCGTCGTGACCGGCGTGACCGGGGCCGCCTCCGGGCCGTCGTCCGCCGCGGCGTCCGGGCCGTCCCCGACCAGCAGCAGGTCCGCGTCCACCCTCATCGAGAGGAACTTGCGCACGACGTGACGGTGGCGCTGGTAGTCGCGGGTGTCGAAGACGAAGACGGCCGTCCGCCCGAGCGAGACCTTGGCCAGCGCCTCGCTCGGCGAGTCGAAGAGGAACAATTCCACACCCGGCATCTTCCAGCCGGCGGCGCCGGCGTAGAGCCGGTGGCGGCGGCTGAGCAGAACGACCATGCGCATGCGCTTCCTCCGTGCGGATACTGCCAAACTGGCAGTATAGGGGCGCGACGGCGGCTGCGCAATCACGACAACCGGATGGCGGCGAATCGGTTAGAGCTGCAGGAAGGCCCCGGCCTTTTCCACGGCGTCGGCCATGGCCTCGCGCTCGGCGGCCACCAGCTCGAGCGGCAGCCCGGCCGCGTCGTGCAGGCGGACGGCATCCGCGTGGACCGGATCGAAGCCGAGGTCGCTGCGGGGCGGCTCGACGGTGTTGGCCAGGTAGTCGGCCAGCGCCACCAGGGCGGCGACCTGCTCGTGGCGCGCGCGGGCGCGGCCGACCAGCGGGGCGTGGTGGTCGGCGAAGGCGCGGACCAGGACGGGCGGGAAGCGCCAGGCTTCGGCGAACGCGGCGCCGAGGGCGGCGTGGTCGAAGCCGAACGTCTCCTGTTCGAGCGCGATGAGCGGGCAGCCGCGGCGCTGACGGTCGGCGATCAGGCGCGCGTAGACCTGCGGCGCGTAGATCTCCAGGACGAACTTGCCCACATCGTGCAGGAGGCCGGCGGTGAACGCCTCTTCCGGGTCGGGATAGCCGGACAGCCGGGCCAGGTGCTTGGCGATGGCGCCGCTGATGACCGAGTGGCGCCACAATTCGCGGTAGTCGAGATGGCCGCCGGCCTTGCCGACGGCGTTGATCAGGCTGGTGGCGACGGTGATGCAGATCGCGACCTGGCGCACGGTCCGGTAGCCGAGGACAGCCACGCAGCGGTTGATGTCGGCCAGGTCGCCGCGGCTCGAGTAGTAGGGCGAGTTCGCCAGCTTGAGGATCTTCGCCATCACGGGCGCGTCCATGCGGACGACGCGCGTCAGGTCGGCCGGCCCGCTCGCGGGGTCGTCCAGCACCTTGAGGATGCGGATCAGCGTCTCCGGGATGGACGGCAGGTCGTCCACCTCCGCCAGCACGGTGGAGATGTCGACCGGCCTGGTCGGATCCCGCAGCAGTGTCGTTCCGCCCGCGATGCTCATGTCGCCGCCTTCAGATGTAGATCTCCATCTCGCTCTCCAGCGTCGCCTGGAGAGTCGCCGCCGCCTTCTCGAACGCCGCGCGGTCGAGACCGAGGATCCGGTTCGCGGGGCAGCCGAGGATGTCCAGTTCCGGTTCGTCGATGAAGCCGATGCCCATCTTCCGGCACATCTTGTTGCCGAGGTCCAGATAGAGCAGCAGCGGGTTCGCGGGCGTCAGCGCCTCGAGGTTGTGGTGGTTGAGGATCGCTTCCTCGAGCAGCGGCGACAGGCGCCACTTGTTCACCAGCAGGGCGCCGACCTGGGTGTGGTCGAAGCCCAGCAGCTCCGCCTCCGTGACGTGGAATGGGCGGCCCTCGTTGTAGACGACCTGCACGACCTCATCGAACCGTTCGGGCACGCGCAGGTTCAGCACGAGCTTGCCGATGTCGTGCATCAAGCCGGCGAGAAAAGCCTCCTCGGCCAGGGCGGGCGCGCGCTCGGCCGTCAGCAGCCGGCAGGCGATGGCGCAGCCGATCGAGTGCTCCCACAGGAGCCGCTCCTTGAGGCCGGTCCGGGACTTGCGCGTATTGTAGAGGTTGCGCGCGGCGCTGGTGACGACCAGGCTGCGGATCGAGTTGAAGCCCAGCATGACGATCGCCTCGCTCAGCGTCCGGATGCGGCGGCTGCACGAGTACATGGCGCTGTTGGCGATCTTGAGGATGCGACCGGTCATGGCCTGGTCGTCGGAGATGACCTGCTGCAGCTGCGCGGCGGACGTCCCCGGGTCCGAGGCGAGCTCGAGCACCTTCGCGGCCACCTGCGGCATCGCGGGCAGGTCGCGCGTGGTCATCACGATGCTCTGCAGCCGTTCGGCAGTCTCCGGCGCGAGCTGGGCCACGCTGCCTTCGACTTCGAGCGCTGTGCTCATGCACGCTCCTGGACCGCTGTGAACCGGGCGTGACCGCGGCGGCCGGCGCTGCCGCCGGGAACAGCCCGCGTCCGGCGCCGGCGGTTAGCCGACGCCCTTGCGGTACAATTGATCGGATGGCGCGGGGCCGGCCTTTAGGCGGGATTCGCGGACGTCGTCCTGCAGGGCGGCCAGCCGGTCGCTGGCGCGGCGCAGGCGGGCCAGCAAAACGTCCAGATCGGCCGCCGCCGGCGCTGCGGCAGCCCCCGGGGCCGGGGTCAGGGCGGGCTGCGCCGGGGCGTAGCCGCCGGGCACGGCCCGGGCCGCGCCCGGGGCCGGCGCCGGGGAGGCCGGCCGCGGCTGCAGCCAGGC
>CAYNPY010000181.1:2430-3852 GCA_964399195.1 uncultured Fibrobacteraceae bacterium | reverse complement strand
GCCGCGCGGCCGCCGCTGTCGTGGTCGATGAAGTCGGGGTGGTGCAGCTCGTCGACGATCGCGCCGGCAGGCTGCGCGCCCGCGCTCCAGCCTTCCTCCACCCAGCGGCGGGCGAGGACGGCCAGTCGGGCGCGGGCGTCGGCGCTCATGATCGGCGCGGCGCTACACGCCCGGCAGGCTCTTGAGGCCGGCCAGCAGCGCGTCGTTGGTGGGGTACTTCTCCATCAGCTTGAGCATGCCCTCCATGGCCTGGCGCGGCGGCACGGCGATGGCGCGCTTGCGCAGCAGGTTCAGGGCGACGATCTGGTCCTCGGTGTAGAGCAGCTCTTCGCGGCGCGTGCCCGACAACCGGATGTTCACGGCCGGGAAGACGCGCGCTTCGGCCATCTGGCGGTCCAGCACGATCTCGCTGTTGCCGGTGCCCTTGAACTCCTCGAAGATCAGATCATCCAGGCGCGAGCCGGTCTCGATCAGCGCCGTGGCGATGACGGTGATGGAGCCGCCGCCCTCCACGTTGCGGGCCATGCCGAAGAACTTGCGCGGGATCTCCATCGCGCGCGAGTCCAGGCCTCCCGACAGCGTGCGGCCGGAGCCGGGGCCGCGGTTGTTGAAGGCGCGGGCCATGCGGGTCAGGCTGTCGACCAGGAGAACCACGTCGTGGCCGCACTCGGCCTCGCAGCGCACCTGCGCCATGGTCAGTTCGCACAGCTTGACGTGCGACTCGATGCTGTGGTCGTTGTTGCTGGCCAGCACCTCGGCGGGAACCGAGCGGCGGAAGTGCGTGACCTCCTCGGGGCGCTCGTCGACCAGCAGCACCACCACGCGCGAGTCGGGCGAATCCGCGCAGATGGCCTTGGTCAGCTCCTCGAGCATCACCGTCTTGCCGGTGCGCGGCGGCGCCACGATCAGGCCGCGCGTGCCGCGGGCCAACGGCGCGAACAGCTCGACGATGCGCATCGTCGGGCCGCCGTGGTCGCCCACGCGGAAGCGCCGATCCGGGTTGACCGCCAGCAGCTTCTCGAAGGGCGTCCGCTTCTTGTAGCGGTCGTAGGGCACGCCGCAGATGGTGTCCAGGCCCACGAGCTGGGGCGCGCGCTTGCCGGCCTTCACCGGGCCGGTGATGGTGGCGCCGTGCACCAGCGCGAACTTCTGAATGGCCTGCCGCGGCACCAGCACGTCGTCGGGCGAGGGCTGGAACGAGCGGGCGGGGTTGCGCAGGAAACCGTCCCCCTTCTGGGAGAGGTCCAGGACGCCGGTGGTGGTTTCGGACATGCGGATCCGTTTCAGGCGCAGGTTGTCGTGTCGACGGGATTGCCGGCCCGTGCCGGCGGGCGGTCCGGAAGCGCGCGCGGGGTGGAGAACCCCGGGGACCGGGACCGCCGGAATGATAACCCATCTTGCGGCCGGTGCCAAGCGGGATGG
>CAYNPY010000181.1:0-2330 GCA_964399195.1 uncultured Fibrobacteraceae bacterium | reverse complement strand
GGGATGGCGCCCCGGCGGGTCCATCGTATAGGATGACCGCCGGACGCTCCCGCCAGCCTCGGAGGACGACGTGAAACGCCTGCGACTTGCCGCGCTCGGCGCGATGGTCTTTTCGTGCGCGCTGCCCGCCCTTGCCGCCCCCCTCGGCGACCTGGCCGGCCTGCGCCAGGAAGACGGCGACGTGATCGTGGGCGACGTGAACGGCAACGTCGTCAAACTCGAGTTCATCGCCGACGACGTGCTGCGCGTGTGGGTGGGGCCGGGCGGCTGGCTGGCCAGCGAGGGCAGCGGCAAGGCGCCGATCGTGCTGCCGCGCGAGCGGCGGCCGGTCACGGTCACGGTCACGGCGGCCGAAGGCCACCACGACGTCGCCTCGCCGGCGCTGCGGCTGCGCGTGCACCACGCGCCGCTGCGCCTGGAGCTGTTCCGCGCGGGCGAGGCCGCGCCGCTGTGGACCGAACTGAAGCCGCTGGAGATCTCCAAGCAGGGCAGCGCGCAGACCCTGGCCGTGCGCGCGGGCGAGCGCTTCGGCGGCGGCGGCCAGCAGAACGGCTCGTTCGAGTACGCCGGCGACCTGCTGGAGATCTCCTATTCGGGCGGCTGGGAGGAGGGCGACCGCCCCAGCCCCGCGCCGTTCTACCTGAGCAGCGCCGGCTACGGCGTGCTGCGCAACACGTGGACCGACGGCCGCTACGACTTCCGCTCCACCGACCACCTGACCACCTGGCATCGCGAGAACCGCTTCGACGCGTACTACTTCACAGGCCCCACCCTGGCCGACGTGATGGGCCGCTACACCTGGCTGACCGGCCGCGCGCCGCTGCTGCCGCGCTGGGCCTTCGAGTACGGCGACGCCGACTGCTACAACGACCGCGACAACGCCGACAAGCCCGGCACCGTGCCGCCGGGCTGGAGCGACGGCCCCACCGGCACGACCGGCGACGTCGTCGGCTCCGTGGCGCGGAAGTACCGCGAGCACGACATGCCCGGCGGCTGGATCCTGCCCAACGACGGCTACGGTTGCGGCTACACTGACTTGCCGACAGTGATCGACAGCCTGCGCGCCCTGGGTTTCCACACGGGCCTGTGGACCGAGGACGGCCTCGAGAAGATCGCCTGGGAGGTGGGCACGGCCGGCACGCGCGCGCAGAAGCTGGACGTGGCCTGGACCGGCCAGGGCGGCCAGCACGCGCTGGACGCCAACCACGCCGCCGCGCGCGGCATCCTCGACAACTCCGACAGCCGGCCTTTCGTCTGGACGGTGATGGGCTGGGCCGGCGTGCAGCGCTACGCCGTGACCTGGACCGGCGACCAGTCCGGCAGCTGGGACTACATCCGCTGGCACGTGCCGACGCTCATCGGCTCGGGCCTGTCGGGCCAGGCCTATGCGACGGGGGATGTGGACGGCATCTTCGGCGGCAGCCCCGAGACGTTCACGCGCGACCTGCAGTGGAAGTGCTTCACGCCGGTGCTGATGGGCATGTCCGGCTGGTCGGCGGCCGAGCGCAAGCACCCGTGGTGGTTCGACGAGCCGTACCGCTCCATCAACCGCAGCTATCTCAAATTAAAGATGCGGCTGATGCCGTACATGTACACGCTGGCCTGGCGCGCCTCGCAGACCGGCGCGCCCATCGTGCGCGGCCTGATGTGGGACCACCCCGGCGATCCCCACGCCTGGACGGAAGACTATCCGTACCAGTTCTGCCTGGGACCCGACCTGCTGATCGCGCCCGTGTACCGCAGCCAGCGGGCCAGCGGCGGCTGGCGCGAGGGCATCCACCTGCCGGCCGGGCGCTGGCTGGACTGGTGGGACGGCACCGTGACCGAGGCGGGACCCGGCGGCGTGGACATCGCCGTGCCGGTCACGCTGGACAGGCTGCCGGTGTTCGTGCGAGCGGGCGCCATCCTGCCCATGTACCCCGAGTCCCTGTACGACGGGCAGGTCCCGACCGACGTTCTGACGCTGGATATCTATCCGCACGGCGAGTCGCGTTACGAGCTTTACGAGGACGACGGCAACACGCGCTCCCATGCCGAGGGCGCCTTGACGCTGCAGATGTTCACGGCCGGCGCGCCGGCCGCGCGTCCCGGCGCGGTCACCGTCGGCATCGGCACCGCGCGCGGCTCGTTCGCCGGCATGCACGAGCGCCGCGCCTACGAACTGTTGCTGCGCACGCGCGTCGAGCCGGGCTCGGTTGCGCTGGACGGGGCGCCGCTGGCGCGGTTGGCGCCCGGCGCCGGCCCTGAGGCCGTGGGCTGGTCGTGGGACGCGGCCGACCGCGGCGGCACGGTCCGCGTGCGCACGCCGCACCTGGACGTGCGCGCGCCGT
>CAYNPY010000180.1:0-3861 GCA_964399195.1 uncultured Fibrobacteraceae bacterium | reverse complement strand
GGAGCGCCGCCCGCGGCGCGGCGGGCCTGGCCGCGCGCGGCGCTGGCGGGGCTGGTGGTGCCGGTGATCTACGATGTCCTGACCAACCTGGCGCTCCTGTTGAGCCTCGACCTGCCGGCGGGCCTGGTGCTCCACGGCGCGCTGCCCTTCTTCCTGCTGCACGCGGCCAGCAACGTGGCCTTCTTCGTCGCCATCTTCCCGGCGCTGGCGCCGCGGCTGGCCCACCTCGGGCGCCCGCGCGTGACCGGGCGGGCCGCGACCGGCACGCTGCTCGCGGCCGCCGTGGCGGTCGGCGCGTGGGGTCCGCTGCAACCGGCGCGGGCACAGCCGGGCGTCGGCGACGCTCCCGCGGCCGCCGACACGCTGGCTCTGCCGTCGTCTGCAGGCGCCGACACGCTCGCTTCGCCGACGCCCGCTGCCGCCGACTCGCTCGCAGCGCCGGGGCCCGCTGCCGCCGACACGCTGGCCGGACCGTCGGCGCCGGCCGCGCGCGGCCCGCGCGGCTGGCAGCGCCCGCTCTGGGAGCCGTTCACGCCGACCTTTCTGGCCTGGGCCGAGCGCGACGGACCCTGGCTGCCCTACATCGACGGCGGCGTCGGCGCCGGCGCGCGCCTGGTGGGCGAAGGCGGCGCGACCTCGCCGCCGCTGGTCGTGCGCGACGGCGTTCCGGTCGGCACCGGCCACCTGCTCGCGGACGACTTCTGGCTGGTCGGCCGCGAAGGCGTGGCCGCGTCGGCGGCGGGCCTGGGCGCCGACGGCTGGGGCGGCACCTCGGGCCTGGTCGCGCTCACGACGCGCGACGAGGAACCGGCGCGCGCGGTCTCCTCGTACCGCGGGATCAAGGGCCGGCACGAGAGCTACTACCGCGGCGTCGAGTTCCTGTCGCCGCGCGCGGACTGGCGCCTGGGCTTCACGTTCGAGGAATCGCTGGACAACGAGGGCTACAACCACACGACGCTGCCGGACGACGTGTTCGCCGGCCTGCGCCCGGAAGCCGGCTTCACGGGCGAGGGCAAGGTCCGGCAGAGCCGCACGCGGATCGAGCGCGCGCTGCCGCAGGGCTCGCTCGCGGTCGAGGTGGGCGCCGGACGCCTGACGCGCGACGAACTGGCCGCGCTCGACGCCGGCGTGCTGGAGGCCTGGGACCGCAACGCGGCCGTGCGCCTGCGCTGGCGCAGCGGTCGCTGGGAGCTGCGGCCGGTGCTGTTCTGGAACGAGCGCGACGTGCAGTGGGGCGGGCGCTGGAGCGGAGCGGCGCCGGCGCCGAACCTGCGCCTGCTGGAGTCCGGCCGGCAGGGACTGCGCGTCGACGTGCGCCGCGGACCCGGCGGCGAGGCGGGCGCGGACACCAGCGCGGCGCCGCCGCTGCTCAGCTTCGCGGCCACCGGCTGGACGCTGCGCGACCCCGGCACGCGCCTGGCCTGGGCCGGCGCCGATACGCTGCCGGTCGCGGCCGACGGCGGCGAACTGCGGCTGGCGGCGGGCGCCGAGCGGTCGCTGGGAGCCGCGGTCGCGCGGGTGGAACTGGGCGTGCTCGGCGGCGGCGGCCTGGGCCTGGGACCGGACGTGCGGCTGGAGTTCGGGGCGCCGGGCCCGCGGCCGCCGTGGACGGCGACGATCGGCTGGGGCGGCCGCTCCCCGCGCAGCGACGAGTTGTGGACGCCGCTGCGCCTGTCCGTCGCCGGGCGGGAACTGGTGGTGCTGCCGGAAGCGGGCCTCGGGCGCGAGAAGTCGTTGCGAGCGGCGGGCCAGGCGCGGGCGCGCGCGCTCGGCGTGGACCTTGCGCTGGGCGCCTCGCTGCGCCGCCTGGCTGACGGGATCCAGTGGGTCGCCAGTCCGGACGACCCCGATCGCGGCCGCTGGGCCAACGGCCTGGAGCTTTCCGCGTGGCGCCTGTCCGCCGGGGCTGCGCGCGAGGGCCGCTTCGCGGGCTGGCTGCGGCTGAAGGCCGAGGGGACATGGCAGGGCTACGACGTCACCGCGGGTTCGCCGGGCGCGCTGCCGCCCGCGAACTGGCAGCGCCTGCGCCTGGATTGGGAGAACCACTTCTTCCGGGAGGACGGGATCCTGCAGCTGTCGCTGGTGACGACGCGGCGGGCGTCTGGGGGCGACCCCTGGGACGTGACCGGCACGGTGATCCTGCCGGCGCGGGTGAACCACGACCTGCTGGTGGGCTTCCGCCTGACCGGGGCGCATCTGGTGCTGGGGCTGCGGAACCTGGCGGGCGACCGGCAGCGGCTGACGGCCGGAGCGCTGAGCCCGGGCCGGGAGCTGGACCTGCGCCTGGAGTGGGCGTTCCGCCAGTAGCCGCGGGCGGTCCCCCAAGGCATCGGCCGTCACGGTCCGCGGTCCTCGGGCGGCGGCAGGTCGTCGGCCTGCTGGCGGCCCTGGCGCTGCTGGGGGCCGGGCGGCTGGTGCGGCAGGAACTGCTCGTCGGGCCGGACGGCGCCTGGCGGCAGGAACTGTGGCTGGACGGCCTCCTGGAGCCTGCCCCGGATGACGCCGGGGCTGGTCAGGCTTCCGCGGCGGCGGGAGTCCACGCGCGTGTCGAACCGATGGCCGCCGCGCCCGGTCCTGACGCGCCGGCCGGCGTCGCCACGGGCGAGGTCGCCCGGAGCGCCGCCCCGGCGGACTCGGCCGGGCCGGCCCGGAGCGCACGCGCCGCTGGCGCCCGCAAGAGGCCGGCGGCCCCCCTCGACCCCAACACCGCTTCACTCGACAGCCTGCAGCTTTTGCCGGGGGTCGGGCCGGTCCTGGCCGCCCGCATCGTCGCCGCGCGGGAGGGGGGCGCCGTCTTCCGCCAGGGCGCGGACCTGCTCGCCATCAAGGGCATCGGCCCGGCGTCCCTGGCCCGCCTGGCCCCGCACCTGCGGTTCCCGGGGTCTGGGGGGCCTGCACCGGCGGCGACCCCGGACCCGGATAATCGGCATTAAGGTCAGGCCCTTCCCGTCCGATGAGATCCCCGTCACCGCACGGCCGCTCCCGGCCCGCGCCTTGCACCCGGTCCGGGGCGGGCGCGCCCGGCGCCGGTCGCGGCGTCTGGATCTCGACAGCGGAAGCGGGAATCGCGGCATGAACACCGGCACCTCGACGCCACCCCGGGACAAGATCGCGACGCAGCTTCTGGAAGCGAAGCTGATCGACGAGGCCGGGCTGGCGCGCGCGAAGGAAATCCAGAAGAAGGACGGCGGCTCGCTCGGGCAGGCGCTCGTCCGCGCCGGCGCCATCGAAGAGACGGCGTACGTCAACTTCGTGGGCCGGCACTACAACCTGCCGGTCGTCGAGCTCGCGAAGGTCGACATCTCGGCCGACTGCCTCGACCTGATCCCGGCCGACGTCGCCGCCAAGTTCCAGGTGCTGCCCATCGCCCGCCGCGGCCGCGTGCTGACGGTGGCGATGGCCAACCCCTCGAACATCTTCGCCATCGACGACATCAAGTTCATCACCGGCCTCGACGTGCAGCCGGCCGTCGCGGGCGAGATGGCGATCAAGAAGGCCATCGACAAGTACTACGCGACCACCGACTCGCTGGCCTCGATCATGGAGGGCATCGAGGACGAGATCGAGCTGGTCGAGGACTCCGGCGACGACGACGTCAGCGCGCAGGAGGGCCAGAACGCGCCGGTCGTGAAGCTGGTCAACACGCTGCTGGCCGAGGCCGTGAAGATGGGCGCCTCGGACATCCACATCGAGCCCTATGAGAAGAACCTCCGCGTGCGCTACCGCGTCGACGGCGTGCTCCAGGAAGTCATGGAGCCGCCCGTCAAGCTGCGCAACGCGATCATTTCGCGCCTGAAGATCATGGCCGACCTCGACATCGCCGAGCGGCGCATCCCGCAGGACGGCCGCATCAAGCTGAAG
>CAYNPY010000179.1:0-3878 GCA_964399195.1 uncultured Fibrobacteraceae bacterium | reverse complement strand
CTCGGCCGCCGCGAGCGCGGTGCCGGCGTCCGCGCCGGCGCCCGACGCGCCCGCCGCCGCGGCCGACCCCGCGTTCGCCGCCGCCTGCGCCGCGTTCGTGGCCGAGACCCTGGCCCTGATCGACCGCGAAGGCGTGCCCCCCGGCGGCACGCTGCCGCCGGACCCGCTGCTGGCCGCGCACGGCGGGGACAAGGCGGCCGCGCTGGCGACGCTCTGCGCCGAGGTCCTGCCCTGCGCGAAGTGCGACCTGCACCGCGCCCGCACCCACACCGTGTTCGGCATCGGCAACCCCGACGCCGATCTGGTCTTCATCGGCGAGGCGCCCGGCCAGGACGAGGACCTGCAGGGCGAGCCGTTCGTCGGGCGCAGTGGGCAGCTGTTGACGAAGATCCTCGGGGCCATCGGCTACGCGCGCGAGGACGTCTACATCTGCAACATCCTCAAGTGCCGGCCGCCGAACAACCGCGACCCGCTGCCCGGCGAAGTGGAACAGTGCGAGCCGCACCTGCGGCGGCAGCTGGCGATCCTGCGGCCGCGCGCGATCTGCTGCCTGGGGCGGATCGCCGGGCAGACGCTGCTGGGCACCGACGCGTCGCTGGGGCGGTTGCGGCAGGCGGTGCACTTCTACGCCGGCATCCCGGTGCTGGTGACCTTCCATCCGGCGGCGCTGCTGCGCAACCCGGGCTGGAAGCGCGACACCTGGGACGATGTCCGGCGGCTGCGGGCGCTGGTCGACGCGCTGGCGGCGCGGTAGAGCGCCGAGCGCCGGAGGAGATGGCCGCCGGGTCCCCGCGGATCCGGCGGCCGCGTCGTCTGCGGCGGGCGCCGCCCTACTTGACCAGGCAGGCCGCGCGCGCGGCGACCCCGCCCTCACCGCTCGCGCGCACCCGGAACATACCGGCCGCGACCGGCCGCCCGGCCTGGTCGCGGCCGTCCCACGTCACGGCGTGCGGGCCGGCGGCGAACACGCCGCTCGCAAGCCGGCGCACCAGGGCGCCGCGCGCGTCGTGGACCGTGAGCGTGAGCTCGAGCGCGCGGTCCAGCTCGAAGGTGACCCGCGTGGCCGGATTGAAGGGGTTGGGCGCCACGGCCAGCCGGGTCAGGCCCGCCGGTCCCGCGGCGGGGACGTCGCCCGCGCCGCCCGCACACTGCGTGGCCAGCGTGCGGAAGCACTCGAGGCCGCCGGCTTCGCACAGGAAGCCGGCGCCCTGGTCGCCGGCCAGGGCCACGGCGCCGGTCCAGTCAGCGGTCGGCACGGCGGCGATCAGCGCCGGCAGCGCCGGCGTCTCGAGGCTCACCACCGCCAGGCCGGCGGCGCCGCAGGCGGCGTAGGCGACGGCCGCCGTGTCGCGGGCCAGCTGCACGTCCTCGGCCGGGGCCGGCAGGCCCAGGCTGCCGACGACGATTGCTGCCGCGGGATCGGCGATGTCCAGGCAGACCAGGACGCCGCTGCCCGGCGCGGCGCCGGCGCCGCCGACGCAGGCCCGCGCGCCGCGCGCGTCCACGCAGCGGGGCTCGACGCCGGGCAGCGCGGTCCAGTGGACGAGCGGGGTCGCAGGAGCGCCGACGTCCACGGCGCCGAAGCCGAACACGGGATGCGTGACGTAGACGATGTCGCCGACGGCCTTCAATCCGCTCGGCCCGGCGCCGGACCCCAGCAGCAGCTCGCCCAGCAGCAGGGGCTGCGCCGGGTCCGCCACGTCGACGACCAGGAACCAGGCGTCTTCCTGGTCGGCGCCGGCCAGGGCGTAGAGGCGGTCGCCGGCCGCGTCCAGCGCGATCAGCGGCCGCCCCAGGCCCGTGCGGCTGCGGACGACCACCGCCTGCGGGTCGGCGACGTCGGCGATCACCAGCTCGTCGAAGGCGCCGGCGTAGGCGCGGCCGGCCTCGACGTCCAGGCATTCCCCCAAAAGCTGCGGCGCGTGGCCGCTGATCACCGGCGCCAGCGGGTCGCTCACGTCGACGGCCGTGACCTCGTGGCCGCCGCCGCCCACCCAGGCGGTGTTGCCGTCCACCGCGACGTGCCAGGCGATGATCGGCACCTCCACGCGCGCCAGGGGCGGGTCGCCCAGCTCGTAGCGGGCGCAGGGCTGCGCCGCGGCGCCGGCGGCGCCGAGGACGGTCGCGGCCAGCAGGACCGCGGCGGACGGCAGGCGAACGGGAAACCAGCGCATCAGGGGACCTCCCCGGGACAGGCGAGCCTTCCTTCGACGCTGGCGCGACTATACCACATCATGCCCGCGCGGTCTCGACGGCGCGCCCGGGGGTCGCTATATTCGGCGTCCCGAATGCGGGGTCCGCCCCGCCTGCCGCCTGTTCCCCCGGAGGTCTCCATGCGCCGCTCGTCCGTGCTGCTGCTCGTGGTCCTGTCGCTCGCCTGCCCGCGTCCGGCGCCGGCCCTGGAAGCGAACACCGATTCGCTGGCCGGCGCGTGGGACGTCGCCGATCCCCCCAGCGACGGGAGCGCCGGCGGCTGGGGCTGGCGCGACGTGCCGCTGGACGTGACGACCGGCACCTGGATGTCGGTGGACGTCTCGCCGGACGGCAGGACCGTGGTCTTCGACCTGCTGGGCGACATCTACTCGATGCCGATCGAGGGATCGCCCGACGGCTCGCGCGTGACGCGCCTGGCCGCCGGGCGGCAGTGGGACATGCAGCCGCGGTTCAGCCCGGACGGGCAGTGGATCGCGTTCGTCAGCGACCGCACCGGCCAAGACGGCAAGGGCAACCAGAACGGCAAGGGCGGGGACAACATCTGGGTGATGCGCACCGACGGCAGCGACGCGCGCCAGGTGACGAAGGAGACGTTCCGCCTGGTGACGCAGCCGGCCTGGACGCCCGACTCGCAGTTCATCGTCGCGCGCAAGCACTTCACCGGGCGGCGCAGCCTGGGCGCCGGCGAGATGTGGCTGTGGCACCTCGGCGGCAAGACCGACGGCGTCCAGTTGACCGCCCGTCAGAGCGAACAGAAGGACACCGGCGAGCCGGTCGTCACGCGCGACGGCCGCTACCTCTACTACAGCCTGGACGCCACGCCCGGCGCGAACTTCGAGTACGACAAGGACGGCAACCGCGGGATCTACGCGATCGACCGCCTGGACCTGCGCACGCAGCAGACCGAGCGCGTGGTGGCCGGCCCCGGCGGCGCCTGCCGGCCGGTGCCGTCGCCGGACGGGAAGTCGCTGGCGTTCGTGCGGCGGGTGCGGCACGTCTCGACGCTCTTCGTGATGGACCTGGCCAGCGGGCGCGCGCGCGCCGTCTACGCGCCGCTCGAACGCGACCACCAGGAGACCTGGGCCGTGCACGGCGTCTACCCCGCGCTGGCCTGGACGCCGGACGGGACATCGCTGGTCTTCTGGGCGCAGGGGAAGATCCGGCGCGTCGACGTGGCGACCGGGCAGGCGGCGGAGATCCCGTTCCGCGTCCGGGACACGCGCAGCCTCGCGACCGCCGTGCGCTTCCCGGTCAAGGTGGCGCCGGAGCGGTTCAACGCGAGGATGATCCGCGACGCGGCCGTCTCGCCGCGGGGCGACCGCGTCGTCTTCCAGGCCCTCGGGCACCTCTACCTGGCCGAGTTCGACGGACGCATGGTCGGCGCTCCGCGCCGCCTGACGCGCGCGACCGACGAGTTCGAACACTTCCCGTCCTGGTCGCGCGACGGGCGGCAGATCGTGTACGTGGCCTGGAACGACCAGCGGCTCGGCAGCGTGCGCGTGATCGCCGTGGGCGGCGGCGAGCCGCGGACCGTGACGGACCAGCCCGGCCACTACCTCGATCCCGTGTTCAGTCCCGACGGGGCGACCATCGTCTTCGAGAAGACCGGCGGCGGCTACCTGACCAGCCCGCTCTGGGGGCAGGAGCCGGGCGTGTACGCGGTG
>CAYNPY010000178.1:0-3915 GCA_964399195.1 uncultured Fibrobacteraceae bacterium | reverse complement strand
CGGCCAGGAACGCGTCCTGCCGCGCGCGTTCCTCGGCGGAGGCGGCGCCGTCTTCATCGAGGGTCCCGCAGGCCTGCGCCAGGTGCGGCCGCGCCGCACGCTGCTGGCGCCGCGCCTGCGCCCGGCCCGGCCCTCGTGGTGGGAGGGGCCGGCGCGCGCCCTGTGCCCGGGCGAGGCGGCCGGCGCGCGGGTCATCGTGCTGGGCGGCGGGCAGACCGGCGTCGAGGCGGCCGCGGCCTGGGCCGCCGCCGGCCGCGAGGTACTGCTGGTGGAGAGCGCCGGGCGTCTGCTGCCGGGCTGGGACGCCGACCAGGCGCTGGCCGCGCGCGAAGCCCTTGAGAACCTGGGCGTCAAGGTCGAGGCCGGCCGGCGCGCGGTGGCCTGCGCGGTCGGTCCGCACGGGGGCCGCGTCGTGCTGCGCGCGGGCGGCGGCAGCCCCGACCGCACCGAGAGCGCCGACCTGGTCGTCCCGGCCCTGGGCTGGCGCCCGGCGCTGGGCGGCTACGGCCTCGAGCGCACGCGGGCGCTGGTCGACCGCCACGGACAGGTCGAAGTCGACAGCCGCTGCGAGACGGCCGAACCCGGCCTGCACGCGATCGCCGCCGCGCTGGCGTTGCCGCTGTCGCCGCTGGCCGCCGCGCGGCAGGCGGAACTGGTGGCGGCGGTCGCCGCCGGCCAGGAGCCGCCGCCGCTGCGCCACGCGCGCCTGCCGCGCCTGATCCGGCAGCCGGTGCCGCTGCTGGCGGCGGGACTGTCGCTGGCCGGCGCCGCGGCGCGCGGGATCCGCGCGGGCAGCGGCGGCGCGCACGCTCCCGGCGGCAACTGGGTCCGCTGCGTGACAGACCTCGAGACCGGCGAACTGATCGGCGTGCAGGCCGCAGGTCCCCTGGCGGCGGACCTCGCGCCCGCTGTCGAGGCGGCGCTGCGCCCGGGCGGGATCCGCGGCGCCGGGCCGGCCGCCGCCGGGGACTCCCTGCCGCCGTTGCTGGCGACCGCGCTGGCCGCCGGCGCCGCGACGGGCGCGAGCGATGGCTGAGCACGCCGCGGTCCGGGCGCGGGCGCTGGTTGCGCGCCTGCGGGAGGCGCTCGGCGCAGCGGCCGTGCGGACCGATCCGGCCGCCCTGACCGTGCACGCGCGCGATGCGTCGCACCTGGACTGGGGGCGACCGCTGGCGGTGGCGCTGCCGGGCAACGCGCGCGAAGCGGCCGCGGTCGTGGCCCTGTGCGCGGCCGCCGGCGTGCCCGTCGTCCCGCGCGGCGCGGGCACCGGCCTCAGCGGCGGCGCCGTGCCGCCGGACGGCGCCGTGGTCCTGGCCATGACGCGGCTTCGCGAACTGGGCGAGGTCGATGTCGCCTGCGGCGCCGTGCGCGCCGGAGCCGGCGTGCTCAACGCCGCCGTGTCGCGTCACGCGGCGCCGCACGGGCTGCACTTCGCGCCCGATCCCTCCAGCCAGGCGGCCTCGACGATCGGCGGCAACATCGCCGAGAACGCGGGTGGACCGCACTGCCTGAGCGTCGGCGTGACCACGCATCACCTGCGCGCGCTGTCGTGGTGCGACGCCGAGGGGCGCGCCTGGGAGACAGGTCCGCCGCTGGCGCTGCAGCGCGGGCTGGACCTGCGCGCGCTGCTCTGCGGCAGCGAGGGCACCCTCGGCCTGGTCACCGGCGCCTGGCTGCAGCTCGTGCCGCTGCCGGCGGCCGAGCAGACGCTGCTGGCCGCGTTCCCGGCGCTGTCGGCCGCCACCGCCGCGGTGCCGCGACTGCTGCAGGCCGGCCTGCTGCCGGTGGCCGTGGAAATCATCGACCAGGCGATGGTGCGGACGGTGGAGGAGGCCTTCGGCCTGGGCCTGCCCGTCGAGGTCGAGGCCGTGGCCATCGTGGAACTGGCCGGCGAACCCGAGGCGATCGCGGCCCAGGCCGACCGCGCGGAGGATCTGCTGCGCGCGGCGGGCGCCAGTTCCGTGCGGCGCGCCGCGGACGCCGACGAGCGCGCGGCGCTGTGGCAGTGCCGCAAGCGCGCGTTCGGCGCGGTCGGCCGGCTGTCGCCGAACTACGTGAGCATGGATGTCGTCGTGCCGCTGGGCGAGCTGCCCGGACTCGTGGACGAGATCCGGCGCGTTCGCGAGCGCCGCGGCGTGCGCATCGCGACCGCGTTCCACGCCGGCGACGGCAACCTGCACCCGGCCGTGCACTACGACGAACGGCGCGGCGGCGACGCCGAGCGCGCGCACGCCGCCGCCGACGACATCATCCGCGCGGCGCTCGCGCGGCGCGGCAGCGCGACCGGCGAGCACGGCGTCGGGCTGGAGAAGCTGCACGCGCTGCCCTGGCAGCTGGACGAGGTCGCGGCCTCGCTCATGCGCGGCATCAAGGAGGCGTTCGACCCGCGCGGCGCGTTGAACCCCGGCAAGGCGTTGCCCGGCGGACCCGGCGCGGCTACCGTCGCGGCGTGGGCCGCGCCGCCGCCGGTGCCGTCGGCGCCCGTGTTCGCCTGGCAGGATCTGGTGGTCACGGCGCCGGCCGGCGCGTCGCTGGCCGAGCTGCAGGAACACGCGCTGCGCCGCGGGCTGTGGATCCCGCTGGGCCTGCCCGGTCGCGGCGGCGGGCACGGCCTGGGCGCCGACCGGACCGTCGACGCGGCCGTGGCCGAGCCCGCGGCCGGGCCGGTGGCGCTGGCGCGGGGCACCGCCCGCGAGGCGCTGCTGGAGGTCTGGGCCGAGACCGGCGACGGGCGCCGCTTCCACGCCGGCGCGCCGGTCACCAAGAACGTCGCCGGCTACGACCTGCCGCGCCTCTTGTGCGGGGCCGGCGGCTGCCTGGCGCGCCTGCAGGCGGCCACGTTCGCGCTGCGGCCGGCGCCGGCCGAGGCGAGTCTGTGGCGGTTGTCGTGGCCTGCGGAAACCCCGCCTGACGCCGGATCGTTGCGCGGGCTCGCGGCGCCGGCCGATCCTCTGGCCGGGGCCCAGGTGGTGGTCGATGCGGGGCAGGGACAGGCCTGGCTGCTGACGGGAGCCGGCCCGGGGGCGCTGCCGGCAACGGCGCCGCCTGTGCCGGGAACCGCGGGCGTGGCCGCCACCTTGGCCTGGCGAGGGCCGTTCGCAGCTGCGCCGGCGGCGCTGGCCGGCGCGGGACTGCCGTCCTGGGCGCTCGCGGCGCCCGACTGGACGCTGCTGCAGCCGCTGCCCGGGGCGGGGGCCGCCGACGCCGCGGCGGCCGGGCCCCGCTTTGTGCGGCAGTTCTTCCCGGCGTTGCTGTGGACGCCCGTGTCCGCGCCGGCGGCTGCGCCCCCCGGCTGGCGCGCCGAACCGGTGGTCCGCGGCGGCCGGCCGGCGCCGTGGCCCGCCCCGCCGCCGCAGGCGCCCTTGGCGCTGCTGCGGCGCCTCAAGCGCGTGTTCGATCCGGACGACGCGCTGGGCGGACCCGAGTGGCTGCAGGAGCGGCCCGGCCCGCAGGGAGGCGCCGATGGCTGACCGCGCGGCTCCCGCCCGGCTGCCCGCCGCGCCGCCCGTCGACGCGGGCGCGCTGGACGCCCTGCTGCGGCGCTGCGTGCAGTGCGGCCTGTGCCTGCCCGCCTGCGCGACGTGGCTGGTCACCGGCGACGAGACCTACTCGCCGCGCGGCCGGTTGCTGCTGACCGGCCAGTGGCTGGCGCAGCCGCAGGAGGCCGCCGCGGACGCTTCGTGGCGCGACGCGCTGGAGACCTGCATCGGCTGCCGCGCCTGCAGCGCCGTCTGCCCCAGCGGGGTGCCGCACGAACTGCTCGAGGCCGCCGCCGCCGCCGCGCGCGCGGCGCCGGGCCCGGCGCCGGCGAGGGTGGCCCGAGGCGCCATCGCCATCCTGGAACGCCCCGCCGCGCAGCGGGCCCTCCAGACCGCGGCGGCCGCCGGCCAGGCGGCGTTCGCGCTCGGACTCGGC
>CAYNPY010000177.1:0-4200 GCA_964399195.1 uncultured Fibrobacteraceae bacterium | reverse complement strand
CCGAAGGCGTCCGCCGACAGATTTACAGTCTGTTCCCTTTGACCGCTCGGGAACCCCCCCAGAACCACCTTTGCGAGCGGATCCTTCTTCCGGCCGGGCACCGCGGCGGGGCGCCGTTCCGGCCAGCCCGGGGCGCTCGACGAGTGCCTGGAGCTGGCGAGAGGACTTGAACCCCCAACCGCCTCATTACAAGTGAGGTGCTCTACCAGTTGAGCTACGCCAGCCCGAACTGTCGAACGGAAACCGACCCTGTCCCAAAGATCGGCCCAAACCCGTTGCGACCGCACCTCGCCGGGGCGTCAGCGTTGCCTGCCAGACGCTTACCGGACGGACCGGCGCGGACCGGGACGGGCCTGGACCGATTCGGGAGCGGCAATATATAACGCGGCGCAAATCGTTGTCAAGAAAATGCCCGGCCGGGCGCGGCCTCCCCCGGGAGCCGGGCCGCCCGGCACAGGTCGTCCACCAGGGCGGGAAATCCGATGCCGACCGCGGCGGCGGCCTTGGGCACCAGGCTGGTGGCCGTCATGCCGGGGATCGTGTTGATCTCCAGGCAGAAGTAGGCGTCGCCGTCGAGGCGGAAATCGATGCGGGCCAGCCCCCGGCAGCCCGCAAGTTCATACAGGCGAAGGGCATCGCCCACGATCTGCTCGTAGACCGGCGAGTGGACGGGCGCCGGCACCAGGTAGTCGCTGGCCCCGGCGGTGTACTTGTTGCGGTAGTCGTAGAAGCCCTCCCGGGGGCGGATCTCCAGCAGCGGCAGGCGGCGGCCCAGCAGGATCGCGGCCGTAAGTTCGCGCCCTGGAACGTATTTCTCCACCAGGACGTCCACCAGACAGGCCCCTTGGGCGGCGGCCACGCGCTCGAAGGCGGCGGCGAACGCGGCCGGCCGTTCGACGATCTCGACCCCCACCGAACTGCCCCCGCTGTTCAGCTTCACCACAGCCGGGAAGCCGATCTCCGCCAGGACCCGCTCCTCGATCCGCGCCAGCGTCAGGTCCGGGTCCAGTCCCACCCCCGGCAGGCTCACCTGCGGCGCCGCGCCGGGCCGGCAGTTCCAGGTCACCTGCAGCCAGTCCGGGGTCGGGATGCCGGCCGAGCGCATCAGCCGCTTGGTCAGGCCCTTGTCCATGGCCAGGGCGCTGGCGGTGGGCCCGGACAGGGCGTAGCGCACCCCGAGCACGTCCAGCAGCGCCTGCAGGTGGCCGTCCTCGCCGTCGCCCCCGTGCAGCGCCGGGAACACCACGTCCACGCCCTGCAGCGCTTCGCAGCCCATGACCGCGGCCACGTCGGGGATGTCGATCTCGACGACCTCGTGCCCGGCCTCGCGCAGCCCCTGCGCCACGGCCTGGCCCGAACGCAGGGACACCTCGCGCTCGGAGGAATCCCCGCCCATCAGCACCGCGACCCGCATCGGTCGACTTCCTTCCCGGCCGCGGGCCCCCTCAGGCGCACGGCCGCTGCAGCAGCGCAACCGCCTGCACGGTCACGCACTCACCCCTGCCCTCGGGGCCCAGGCCTTCCCCGCGCGTCCCCTTGACCGAGACCTGGTCCGGCTCCACGCCCAGCGCCCCGGCCAGCTTCCGCTGCATCTCGGGCACCGCCGCGGCCAGCAGCGGCCGCTCGGTGATGACGGTGGCGTCGGCGTTGCCGACGCGCCACCCGGCTGCTTCGACCAGCCCGCGCACGCGCGCGAGCAGGTCCAGGCTGTCGGCGCCGGCCCACACCGGATCGGTGTCCGGGAAGTGCCGGCCGATGTCCCCCAGCCCGGCCGCCCCCAGCAGGGCGTCGGCCAGCGCGTGGCAGACGGCGTCCCCGTCCGAGTGCCCCAGCGGGCCCACCGGGCAGTCCGGGAACGCCACCCCGCCCAGCACGCAGCGCCGCCCCTCCACCAGGCGATGGCGGTCCCAACCCTGCCCGATGCGGAAGCCGCTCACTCGAACACCTCCGCCTCGGCCAGCGACCGGCCCGCGCGGTCCTTCTCCGAGAGAACGGTTTCGACGCCCGCGAGCAGCGGCCAGGCGATGCCGACCGCCGGATCGTCCCAGGCCAACGTGCGCTCGTGCTCGGGCGCGTAATAATCGGTGCACTTGTAGACGAACTCGGCCTCTTCGCTCAACACATAAAACGCGTGGCCGAAGCCGGGCGGCACCCAGAACTGCCGCCGGTTCTCCGCCGACAGCTCCGCCCCGCACCACCGGCCGAAGTGGGGCGAGCTGCGCCGGAGGTCCACCGCCACGTCGAAGACGCGCCCGCTGATCACCCGCACCAGCTTGCCCTGCGGCTGCTTCACCTGGTAGTGGATGCCCCGCAGCACGCCCCGGCGCGAGCTGCTCTGGTTGTCCTGCACGAAGGGCAGGTCCACGCCGGCCTTGGCGAACGCGTCCGCGCGCCAGGTCTCCATGAAGTAGCCGCGATGGTCGCCCAACAGCCTCGGCTCGAAGACCAGCACGCCCGGCAGCGCGGTCCGCACCACGTTCATCGCCGCTCCTCCGGCAGGCGCAGCAGGTAGCCGCCGTAGCCGCTGTTGCGCAGCGGGGCGGCCAGGGCGCGCAGCTGCGCGTCGTCGATGAAGCCCATGCGCCAGGCGATCTCCTCGGGGCAGGCGATCTTGAAGCTCTGCCGCTCCTCGATCACGCGGATGAACTGCCCGGCGTCCAGCAGCGACTGGTGCGTGCCGGTGTCCAGCCAGGCGGCGCCGCGGCCGAGGATCTCCACCTTGAGGTCCCCGCGCTCGAGGTAGGCGCGGATCACGTCGGCGATCTCCAGCTCGCCGCGCGCCGAGGGCCGGATGCCCTTGGCGATCCCCACCACGTCGCGGTCGAAGAAGTAGAGCCCCGTCGCCGCGAGGTTCGACTTGGGCTGCTTCGGCTTCTCCTCGACGCTGACGGCGCGCCCGTCCGGGCCCACCTCGATGACGCCGTAGCGCTCCGGGTCGCTGACCGTGTAGCCGAAGATGGTGCCGCCGGTGTCCCGCTGCGCCACCGCCTGCAGGCGCCTGGACAGACCCTCGGCGTAGAAGATGTTGTCGCCCAGGATCAGGCAGGCCGGGCCGCCGTCGAGGAAATCCTCCGCCAGCAGGAACGCCTGGGCCAGGCCGTCGGGCGTCGGCTGCACCGTGTACTCGATCCGCAGGCCCCAGCGCCGGCCGTCGCCCAGCAGCCTGCGGAAGGCGGGCTGGTCCTCGGGCGTGGTGATGATCAGGACGTCGCGGATCCCCGCCAGCATCAGCGTCGACAGCGGGTAGTAGATCATCGGCTTGTCGTAGACGGGCATCAGCTGCTTGCTGACCGTCAGCGTCAGCGGGTGCAGGCGGCTGCCGGTGCCGCCGGCCAGGATGATGCCTTTGAAGCGGGTGGTGGTCACGGGGATGGGTCCTCGGGGCTGGTGGCCTGGTGCTTGTTGATCTCGGGGCAGGGCGTCGGTTGCCGGGAGGTTAGTACAGGCGGGGCGGTCTGGCGGGGGGAAATAGCGGGGCGGGCCGGGCCTGGACCCGGGTTGCGCCGGCGCACGGGTCGGCCTTGCCTGCCGGGCGGGGAAGCCCCTGGCCGGGGAAGCCGGCGGTTTGCCCGCGCCCGCCGCCGAGGAACCGCCAGGGTCGGATTCGTGTATATTGTCTTTTGGCTCCATTCGGCCGCCGGCCTTCCCCGCCGGCCGGCGCGCGACGCAAGGAGGTCCATCCCATGCGCATCCTCTTGCGATCCTGCCTGATCGCCCTGCTTGCGGCCAGCGCGGCCGGCTGCAGCGATTCCGCCGACGTATCCGGCGACGAACGCGACCGCCTGCAGGGGACCGTCGAGTCGGTCTACGACCATCAGCCAATCGACGGCGGTGCCGGCCTGTGGCTGCGTGACGATGCAGACGGCGCGCTGAAGCACGCCTACCTGCCGTCGCTGTTCACGTACCCGCGGCCGGACGAGGCCACCCTCGCCGCCGTCGATCGCGTGATGCCCGTGCTCCACCGGCTGCAGCCCGGCGACCACGTGCTGGCCGAGGGGCGCCTGGACGAGCATGGCCTGCGGCTGGAGTTGTTGACGGCGCGTTGAGGCGCCGTCACGAGGGATCGCGCACGGCCAGGCCATTGCGGATTGCGGGCGTCAGTCGGCCGTTCGGGCCGCATACCGCCTCAACGGCGCACACCCGACGCCCGGTCCCGCCCGCTGACCACCATCTCCACGTCGCAGTCCAGCGCGTGCAGCA
>CAYNPY010000176.1:0-4352 GCA_964399195.1 uncultured Fibrobacteraceae bacterium | reverse complement strand
TACTGCAGCTTCACGAAGTACTGCCGCCCCGTCTGCCGGAACAGCGACGGCGCCCCCGGATCCGCCGCGTTGAAGTCGCGCAGGTCGTGCGTGGAGCCCAGGTAGAACACCGAGAACGGGTTCAGGCGGTAGGTCAGCAACGGGTCGATCTCCCACTTGCGCCCGAAGTCCATGTGGTAATCGGGGTACTCGCCGGCTGCGGCCAGTTCCTGGTAGAACGGGCTGCGCGCGTCGTTGTGCTGCACCACCAGGCGCAGCGACAGGCGCGGGTTCAGCTGCAGGCGGACCCGCGCGCGGGCGATGGCCTGCCGGAACAGCAGTTCGTCGGTCGCGGCGTCGCGGCTGCGGACGTAGTCGAAGGTGGGCTCGACGATCAGCCGGTCCAGCGGCTTGAGCGTCAGGGCCAGCCCCCAGCCCAGCTCGCGGCCGCGGTCCAGCGTGAGGAAGGCCGGCCCGCGGCCGACGTTGGCGTAGCCGCCCAGCGCCACCGCATCCAGCGGCTGCGTGTCGACGTTGCAGCCCGCGGTCCACAGGCCGGGGAAGTGGACGCCGCCCCAGGTCTCCTCGCCGCGCTGGTAGTTGACGGCAATGTGCGTCTGGGCGCGCCGCAGGTTCACGTCCGTGAACAGGTTCACGTGGCTCCACTTGCGGTCGCCGTCGTAGTTCCAGCGCCCGTTGGTGAAGACGCCGGGGGCGATGCGCTCGAACAGGCCGCCCGGCGGGAAGAAGGTGTAGGAGGTCCAGAGGAACGCGTTGCGCTGGTCGTTCCAGGGATCGTAGCCGGTCTGCGTGCGGTACGTGGGGCTGACGTGGTTGTAGTCGAGGGTGAAGTTCCAGTGGCGCGCCCGCCGCCGCAGCTCGGTGATCAGGGCGCCGCCGCCGAACGTCTCGCCGTCCAGCGCCACGGTGTGGTCGCCGCCGGCAAACGTGGCGCCGGGACTCACCGCGTGCCCGTCGGGCTCATCGGTCAGGCTGTGGATGACCTGCGAGGCCCAGCTCAGCGTGCGCGTCAGCCGGATGTTCGCGTCGGCCGAGAGGATGGTGCCCGAACCGCCGCCGTCGTACCGGCGATCGGTGACCATCAGGCCGCCCTGCGAGCCCGGCTTGAAGCTGTGCAGCAGGCGGGCCACGTTCACCGTCGAGCGGCCCATCGCCACGAAGCGCGAGCGCTCCTCGAGCGGGATGATGTACGGCGAGTGCTCGTCGCGCGCGAACGTCCAGGCCAGGCTGGTGCGGTCCCAGCGCGCGGTGCCCTTGGCGGCCACCTCGGGGTCGTTGACCATGCGCGTGTAGAACGAGTTGAACATCGTGCGGAACAGGTCGTTGCCCTCCTGGAAGAAGGGCCGCCGCTCGGGGTACTGCTGCACGATGGTCGAGTTGACGTCGATCTGGTCGGCGTCCGACTCGATCTGGCTGAAGTCGGGGTTCAGCGCCGCCTCCAGGGTCACCGAACTGGAGGGCGCGAACTTGGCGCTGAGCGACGGCTCGCCCTGGAAGTCGTCGACCGCGAGCCCCGACTCCGGGTCCAGCGGGTCGGCGATCGCGGCCGTCTGGTAGCCGATCACCGACGGCAGCAGCTCGAGTCCCTTGCCCGGCTCGAGGCCCGTCACGCCGCCCACCGTGCCCCACTGGCAGGGCAGGCACTGCTCGTTGCGGTCGTAGGCGCACCAGGCGTACTGGCGGCCGGTCTCGCGCGGATGCCCCCGCCAGAAGTCCAGCCGCCACTGCTGCTCGGGACGGTCCGGGAAGCGCAGCCCCGCCAGCGGGACGGCGATCTCGGCGGTCCAGCCGTCCGGCTGCACCTGGGCGTCGGCGTGCCAGACCATGTCGAAGCCGTCGGCGCGGCCGTGGACGCTGGTCCACATCGCGTCCTTCTGCACGCCGTACGGGTTCACGAAGAAGAAGTAGGCCCACGTGCCCTCGCCGAAGGTGTCCAGCAGGAGCCCTACCTCGTCGTCGTTACCGTAGAGGTCGCGCTGGCTCATCGTCGCGCGCAGGAGCGCCGGGTCGTCGCGGCAGACGAAGGCGACGTAGAGGTTCTGGTCGTCGTACGTCAGCCAGGCCTCGGTCTGCACGGGCGGCTCGGTGCCGTCGCCGGGGAAGCGCTCGGCGAAGCCGGTCGCCTTCCCGGCCGTGGCCCAGCCGGGGTCGTCGAGGCGTCCGTCGACGGCGATGGGGCCGGCGGCGCGGGCGGCCTGCAGGTGCGGGCGCGAGGTGGGGGTGAAGGCGGCGGCGGCGGCCGCGAACAGCAGCGGCAACGAGGCGAAGACCAGGACGGCCAGGGGCCGGGCGAGCAGGGACCGACGGCACATGGATCACTCCTTGCGGCAGAAGCCCGCCTTCCGTCCGGTGGGGAAGGGCGGCGGCACGGCGATGTCCAGGCGTCGGGGAGAAGGGCCGCGGCGGGCGGGGGATGGCGCCGCGGTCCGCAGGCGTCCTACGCAGGGGGTGGAAAAGGTTGCAGCGCCAACCGTCAAACGACCGCTGCCGCCGCCTGCACTGGCGCGTGGACCGCGTCGAGACGGCGCAACTGCGGCGCGAGGGCTGGCATGTCGTCCCGTGGGCGAAGCTGGCCCGCGCGGTCGCGCGCGCGCGGCGGCCCGGCGGCGGCCGCTCGTCCCTGGCCAATCCCGCCGCGGAGGTCCTGGCGCTCTGCGCGCGCCACCGGCGCCTGGCCGTCACCGACGTGCCGTGCGCAACGGCCGCCGACCTGCGCGCGGTCTACGGCTACCTGGTGGAGCCGGCGTTCCGGCGCGGCTGCGAACTGCTCGTCACGTCGGCGCTTCCGCTGGCCGCGCTCGCCGAGGACGCATACCTGGAACCGCAGTGGGGCCACGCCTGCACGCTGGCCCGCCTGCGCCACCTGGCCGCCCTCTACGCCGAGCCCGCCGCCGTGCCCGCCCCCGCGCCGCCGCCCTCGCCCTGGCGACGCCTGGCCCGCCGCCTGTCGCGACGCGGCGACACGGCGCCGCGCCTGGTCCCCCGCCTGGATCCCGAGCAGAACGCCGCCGTGGCCGCCGGCGACGGCGTGGTGCAGGTGATCGCCCCGGCCGGCAGCGGCAAGACCACGGTGCTGGTCGAGCGCGTGCGCGAACTGCGGCGCCGCGGCACGGCGGCCGAGCGCATCCTCTGCTCGACCTTCAACCGCGACGCCTGCCTGGAGATCGCCGCGCGGCTGGACAAGGCGGGCATTCCCGGCATCGGCGTGCACAGCTTCCACGGGCTGGGGCTGCGCGTGCTGAAGGAGGAGGGCCGGCTGCGCGGCGATCTGGGCACGCTGACTGACGATGCGTGGCGCGACCTGGCCGCCGCCGCGCGCGCCGAACACCCGCGCGGCGGCCGGCTGGACGCGGCCTCGGCGCAGGATGCGATCTCCCTGTTCAAGCTCAAGCTCATGATCACGCCGGAGGAGGCGTGGGCGCGCGCCGGGAAGCTGGATCCGCAATCGCCGGGCGGGGCGCGGGCGCGGCTGCTGGCGCGGCTCTACGAGCTGCACGAGGAGCACCTGCTGCGGGCGGGCCGGCAGGACTTCGACGATCTCATCTTTGCCGCCATCGGCCTGCTGCAGCAGGACCGGGGCGTGCGCGCGAAGTGGCAGTCCCGCTACGAGCGCGTGCTGGTCGACGAGTACCAGGACATCGAGCCCGCGCAGGCGCTGCTGATCGGCCTGCTGGCGGCCCCGCACGACTCGCTGTTCTGCGTCGGCGACGAGGACCAGTGCATCTACGCCTGGCGCCGCGCCGCGGTGCAGCGCGTGATCGAGCTGGACCAGGACTACCCCGGGCTGGAGCGCTACCCGCTGGTGCGCAACTACAGGTGCGGGCGGGACATCACGCACGCCTCGCGCCGCCTGATCCGGCACAACCGGCAGCGCTTCCGCAAGCCGCTGCTGGCAGGGGTCCGCGAGCGCGGCCGGATCCGCGCCTGGGCGCAGCCGGAACCGGCGCAGGTGGCCGCGTTCGCCGCCGCACTGGCGCTCGAGCCGCGGGAACAGCCGGGCTCGGTGGCGGTGCTCTCGCGCACGGGCCGCCTGCTGGCGGCGGTGGGCGCCGCCGGGGGCGCGCCGCTGGCGGCGCTGGTGGAGGCGGGCGCCGTCGAGCTGGCCACCGTGCACGGTTCGAAGGGGCGCGAGTGGGACCGCGTGATCCTGGTCGGGGCGGACCAGGGGCAGTTCCCGCTGGCGCGCACGCTGCGGCCGGGGGCCGACCTCGGCGGCGGGCTGGAGGACGAGCGGCGGCTGTTCTACGTGGCGCTGACCCGGGCGCGGCGGGAGCTGGACATCGTGCACAGCCGCGGGCGCGGGAGCCAGTTCCTGGGGGAGGCGGGGATCAGGGCGCGGTGAGGGAAGCGCG
>CAYNPY010000175.1:0-4562 GCA_964399195.1 uncultured Fibrobacteraceae bacterium | reverse complement strand
CGGCCACGCTGCGCGCCACGGTGCACGCGGTGATCAAGGCCGGGCACGTCAAGGTGCCCTACACCGCCGCCTCGACCGACACCTGGAACGTGCTGGAACTGGCCGACGAGGATCCGCTCAACAGCGCGCGCATCATCGACGTCTACAAGAACACCTCCTACATCAAGTACGGCGCCGGCAACAGCGAATACGACCGCGAGCACACCTGGCCGTCAAGCTACGGTTTCCCGGACGACGGCTCCACGGTGCTGCCCTACAGCGACTGCCACATGCTGTTCCTCTGCAACAGCAGCTACAACAGCTCGCGCAGCAACAACCCCTACGACACCTGCACCACCATCACGCAGTCCTACCCGACGGCGAACTACAACGGCGAAGTGGGTGTCAACTACCGCATGTACACCACGCCTGCGGGCCGCTGGGAGACCTGGATCGGCCGCCGCGGCGACGTCGCGCGCGCGCTGCTCTACTTCGACGTGCGCTACGAGGGCGAGGGCTCCGAGCCCGACCTGATCCTCACCGACGACATCAACCTGATCGTCGGCTCGAACACGGGCGTGAACATGGACGTCGCCTACATGGGCATCCTGACGACGCTGCTGCAGTGGCACGCGCAGGATCCGGTCAGCGACCGCGAGCGGCGGCGCAACGACATCGTCCATACGTATCAGGGCAACCGGAACCCGTTCATCGACCATCCCGAATGGGTGCTGCCCATCTTCCAGGGCTGGGCCAGCGGCGTGCGCGACGTGCCGGTGGCGAGCGCGACCATCGAGTCGGTGTACCCCAACCCGTTCAACCCGAACACGAACATCGCCTTCACGCTGCCGGAAGCCGGGCAGGTGCGCGTGGAGGTCTTCACGGTGGGCGGCCGGTTGGTGCGCGTGCTGCTGAACGACACCTTCGAGGCCGGCCTGCACACGCTGCGCTGGGACGGCACCGACCAGGCGGGCAACAGCGCCGCCAGCGGCAACTACTTCTTCCGCGTGCAGAGCGCGGCGGGCGCCGACAGCAGGCCGGCGGTGCTTCTGAAGTAATCGCCTCCCTTCGAGGTGACGGCCGCCCGCGGGCGGCCGGCGACGGCCGGGGGACTGCGGACCCCCGGCCGGTCGCTTTTCCGGTCAGTTGCGGGGAGCGGTGGGCTTCCAGCCGTCGGGCGTGAACATGATGATCTCGAGGTCCGCGCCTTCGGCTTCGCCCTTCTCGCGGATCTTGTCACCCACCTGCACCTGCATCCCTGCGGTCCACGCGGCCATCGCCGCCTCCAGGTTCTTCACGCAGAGGGCGCGGCCGTCGCTCAAAAGGAGCAGGCCGTCGTCGGGCCCGCAGCCGGGCACGCGTACGGTGCGCGTCTCGAGGAGGCGGCCCTCGGGGTCGAGCACGTCGAAGGTCCGGGTTCCGGGCACCTCCGGGCCGCCGCGCCCGGTGTAGACGTGCAGCTCTCGGCCGTTGTAGCCCAGTCCGCCGATGGCCGGGTCCGTGTCGGCGATCCGGTAGCTGATCGGGGGTAGCTTGGCCTGGCTGCTGAACGAGTAGTTGTCCTTCGCGGCCTCCTTCTCGGCCGCGTTCCGGCGATGCGGCTTGCCCGGGCGCGCGATCGTGCGCAGGAGGTTGCCGTCCGGGTCGCGGACCTCGATCAGCCAGCGGTCGCGATCCGGCACGAAGTAGACCTCGCCGCCGCTGCCGAGCGCCCACCGCTGCCAGGGCGACCATTCGGCGAGTTCGTCGACCGTGATGGCGCGGGAAAAGTCGAGCTCGCGCTCATGTGTGCCGTAGCAGTGCCGAATCGCCCCGTCCTGGGCCAGCGATGCCACGTAGTGCGTATGGAACTGCGCCTGCCCGTCGTATCGCGAGACTTGGCCGGTTGCGACCAGGAAGCCGTCGCGGAACGCGAGAGAGGAGAGCATGGCGAACGTCCCGTCTCCCCCGATCGCGGGCGCGCCCGGCTTCAGCGACGGCAGCGGCGTGCCGTCGAGGCCGACCATGATGACCTCCGGCGGGAACCCCCTCAGGAGGCCCAGGCGCTTCCCGTCGATGATCTCCATGCCGTAGACCCGATCGATCTCGCCGGGACCCTGCCCGTTGCGCGCGACCAGGCCCAGGAACCGGCCGTCGACGGCGAATTTCAGGACCTCCTGCTTCTGCGAGTCCAGCAGGTAGACGTTGCCGGCGGGGTCGGTGACGGCCCGGTGGATGGGGCCCATTACCGGGTCGTCGTCGCCGGCGCCGACGCGCCACACCTCGCGCATGAGCACCTCGGTCTGGCGCGGCGCGCGCTCGGGGTTCTCGATCAGGGGCGCGGCGATGGCGGCGGTGGCGACGGTCGCCAGGGCCAAAGCGAAGGCTGCGGGAATCGTGCGGACATTCATCATTTGGACCTCCCGGTCATGCGCGGACCGTAGCACCCCGCCCTGCGCCCGGCAATCGGCCATGCACGTCGTTGAACGGACCAGGCGTCGCGGCTATTCTGGCCCGATGACGCCGACGAAGAGGAGACCCGTATGCACCATTCCCACCGGCATCGCCTGCCGGCAATCGCGCCGGCAGCCGCGTTGGCGATCATCGTGACGGCGCTGTTTGCAGCCGGCGCTGGCGACGCGTGGGCCGGCGCGGTCGGCGCCTCCCTGCCCGCGCCCGTGCCCGGCACGACAGCCGCCGTGTTCCACGCCTCGGCGGCCGAGCGCGACGCGGCGCCGCCGTCGCTCTGCCTGCAGGCGCCGCTGCGCCCGGACGGCCCGCCGCCGCCCGGTTGGGACGGCGATCCGACCAGGACGCCCGTCTTCTCGCGCGTGCAGGGACGCCCTGCGGCCCTGCTGGCGATCGCGGACGGCACCGACCTCTACGGCACCGGCGAGGTGGCCGGCGGCCTGCGCCGCAACCGCACGCGCACCGTGGCCTGGAACACCGACGCCTACGGCTGGCAGCGCGGCGAACTCAGCCTCTACCAATCGCACCCCTGGGTGCTGGCCGTCCGGCGCGACGGCACCGCCTACGGCGTCATCGCCGACACGCCGGAGCGCTGCCTGATCGACCTGAACCAGGGCATCCGCTTCGAGGCCGCCGGCCCCGCGTTCGGGATCATCGTCGTCGAGGGCCCCACCCCGCAGCACGTCGTGCGCGCGCTGGGCGCGCTGACCGGGACCATGCCGCTGCCGCCGCGCTGGGCGCTGGGCTACCACCAGTGCCGCTACTCGTACACGCCGGACGACCGCGTGCGCGAGATCGCCGACGGCTTCCGCAAACGGGCCATCCCCTGCGACGTGATCTGGCTGGACATCGACTACATGGACGGCTTCCGCTGCTTCACCGTGGACACGAACGCGTTCCCCGACCTGCGCGGCCTGGACGGCGAGCTGCAGGCGCAGGGCTTCCGCACCGTGGCGATCATCGACCCCGGCATCAAGCGCGAGACCGGCTACCACGTGCACGACACCGGCGAAGCGCTGGACGCCTGGGTGCAGACCCCGCGCGGCAAGCCCTATGAAGGCTCGGTCTGGCCCGGCAACTGCGTGTTCCCCGACTTCACCATCGACCGCGTGCGCGCCTGGTGGGGCGGGCTCTACGGGCAGTTCCTCTCGCTCGGCATCGACGGCATCTGGAACGACATGAACGAGCCCGCGGTGTTCAACGTGGACGGCCACACGATGCCCGTGACCAACGTGCACCGCGCCGATCCGGAGCTGGGCGGCACCGGCACGCACGCGCGCTTCCACAACGTCTACGGGATGCTGATGTCGCGGGCAACGTACGAAGGCGTCGCCGCCGCCCGCCCGCAGCAGCGGCCGTTCGTGCTGACGCGCGCCTCGCACCTGGGCGGGCAGCGCTGGGCCGCCACCTGGACCGGCGACAACACCGCCAGCTGGGACCACCTCGACATGTCGGTGGCGATGGTGCTGAACCTGGGCCTGTCGGGCCAGCCGCTCAGCGGCCCGGACATCGGCGGCTTCGTCGGCCCGGGCGACGGCCCGCTGTTCGCGCGCTGGATGGGCGTCGGCGCGCTGCTGCCGTTCGCGCGCGGCCACACCGGCAAGGGCAACATCGACAAGGAGCCGTGGTCGTTCGGCAAGGAGGTGGAGAACACCTGCCGCCTGGCGCTGCAGCGCCGCTACCGCCTGCTGCCCCATCTCTACACGCTGGCGCGGGAGGCCTCGCTCACCGGCCTGCCGATCGCGCGGCCGCTGTTCTTCGCCGACCCGACCGACCCCGCGCTGCGCGACGTCGACGACGCCTTCCTGCTGGGGGACGACCTGCTGGTGGTCGCCGACGTGAAGCCCGGCCCGCGCGCGGCGCCGGCGCCGCTGCCGCCGCTGCCGCGCGGCCAGTGGCGCGAGATCTCGCTCGTGCCCGGCGACCAGGCCGACCCCGACCTGCCGCGCCTGTTCCTGCGCGAGGGCGCGGCGCTGCCGCTGGGGCCGCTGGTGCAGTGGTCGGACCAGTTGCCGCTCGACGAGGTCGAGCTGCTGGTCAACCCCGACGCCGGCGGCCGCGCCGTCGGCACGCTCTACGAGGACGCGGGCGACGGGCTCGGCTACCAGACGGGCGGGTATCGCCTGACGCGGTTC
>CAYNPY010000174.1:2629-4616 GCA_964399195.1 uncultured Fibrobacteraceae bacterium | reverse complement strand
ATCGCGGCGGTGGTCACGTTCAGCGTCTTGGGCGCGCCGGAGTCGCCCAGCAGGACCGGCAGCAGCGGCGTCACGACGTCGGCCTGCGGCCCGAATCCGGCGTGATTCTTCCAGAAGCCGATCGTCAGCGAGCAGCCGGGCTGCGGGATCACGTGCAGGCCCGCGTCGATGGTCAGGTCGGTCTCGCCCGCGTCCAGCGTGGTGCAGGCGGTGGCGCCGTTGGCGTCGGCGTCGCTGTCGAAGGCGTCGTCGCCGACGTCCTGCAGCGTGAACATGTAGCCCTCGGGCTTCACGAAGGTCACGCGGTAGTCGCCGGGCAGCAGATTGTCGAACAGGTAGTAGCCGTTCGCGTCCGTCAGCATCGTGTCCAGCAGGTTGCCGGCGCAGTCGCGCAGCTCGACGGTCACGCCCGGGGCGCCCGTCTCGCCGTCGTCCTGGACGCCGTCCATGTCGGTGTCGTACCACACGCGGTCGCCCAGGGCGGCCAGCGGCGTCACGGGGACGGACAGGCCGGAGCCCACCCAGGCCATCGAGGCGCCCAGCGGGTCGTAGCTCACCGGCGAGATCAGCTGCACGGTGATCTCCGTCGCGCCGGCCGGCACGTTCACCGCCAGGTGCAGGGAGTCCCACCACATGCCGTCGGTGCTGCCCAGCGGGCTGTCGAAGATCTGGTCCCCGGCGATGGTCGTGACCTTGATCTGGTTCGGGCGGTTCATGCCGACGCTGCCGGCGAAGATCACCAGGTCGGCCACGCGGTCGACGGCCTCCGGCTGGACCGGGTAGGTCTGCGGCACGGTCGCGTCGAGGGTCGGCGCGAAGCCGAAGTAGGCCATGTCCAGGCCGTCACGCATGGTGATGGCCGCGTTGGTGCCGTCGTCGTAGATCACCAGGATGCTGGCGCCGTTGTTCTCGTCCACCGTCGAGCCCGTGAAGTCGAAGTCGGCCACGGTGATCGCGTTGGCGCCCGGGCCGACCAGGCCCAGGCCGGTGATGTCGGCGCGGTAGGCCGAGAAGCGGTAGTCATCGACGTAGGTGTAGAAGTAGGTCGGGCCGCCGATCAGCGTGCCTTGGACCATCGTCCCGTTCAGGCTGATCTGGTCGTCGCCGGCCATGGCGATCGTGCCGCCGGCCCAGTACAGCAGAACCTGCTTGACGGTCGCGCCGGCGGGCACCTCGACGTTGATGACGCCCGAGTCGACGCCGCCCATGCCGACGCCACCCTCGGCAATGCCCGAACCGGTGGCGATGGCGATCGACGGCGCGCCGAGGGTCTCGGTGCCGTCCTTGTCAGCCTGCGGCTGCACGCGGTAGCCGGACTGGTCCGGCGTCAGAATCTCCGCCTGGCGGCTGCAGCCGGCGGCCAGCAGTCCGGCCAGGGCCACGATCAGAAGCAATCTCGCGAGCTTCATGGCGTACCTCTCCCTATGGATTGTGGAACCCGCAATCGTTCCGGGTTGCGTTGTTGAGCGAGTAACCTTGGTCCTTGTCCCCGGGACTCATTGTCCACCAAAATTGACATTTCGTCAAGTCCTGATTCCGCTCGCGGCCCATATTGATGCCGTAAGATCAAATACGAGAAAGCGTTGCCCTGTGGACCGCTCGACGCAGCGACCCGCGCCTGACACTCCCCCTCTTCCCAAGCGGCGCTCCGTGCCGTATGCTGAACCGACGGCGGCGCAAGCCGCGGGTGCCCGAACCGCGCCCCCAGGCGCGGCGGTCGCAAGGGCCAGGGCGGCCGGAGCGACCGGGCGAGGTGGGTCTCGCCGTGATGGTCACGCCCGTTGAGGAGGTGATCCAGTGGGTAGTCATAGACTCGGCTCAGTGGAGGTGGCGTCCCCGCGTTGAGGGGCCACTGCAGTCGGCAGTCGAGAGGGCCCCGTGGGGGAACCCGACGCCGCCCGCACTGCAGCTACGGAAGCGGGGGCGCCGATCCCCCCGGGGCCGACCCCGGCAGCACCCCTGTGAAATTCGCCCCGCAGCGGTAAAT
>CAYNPY010000174.1:0-2619 GCA_964399195.1 uncultured Fibrobacteraceae bacterium | reverse complement strand
CCTCTCGGCGGCTGCCGCGCGGCCCCGGGGGGCCACCCCCCCCCCCCCCGCACTCCCGCGCCGCCGCCGCCGGCCCCGCCCGCGCCGCCGCTTCCCGTTCCTGCTCCGTTGTCCATTGCGCCCGGATGCGTTACTGTGCCCGCCAACCCGCGCCTGCCGAAGGAGCCGCATGCCCGCCACCCGCACCATCAGCGAGAACTTCGCCGACGGCATCGGCCAGGCCCTGCGCCTTCACTGGGACGTCCCCTGCTTCAGCGACCTGGACGGCGGCACGCTCACCTGCGCCGAGGTGACCCGTCGCCTGGTCCGCCTGCACCGTTTCTTCGACGCGCTGGGCCTGGAGGCGGGCGACCGCGTCGGTCTGGTGGGCCGCAACAGCGCTCACTGGGCGATCGTCTACCTGGCCACCGTCACGCGCGGCCTGGTCATCGTGCCCATCCTGCCGGATTTCACCGCGGCCGAGATGGAGCACATCGTCCGCCACAGCGGCTGCCGGGCGCTGTTCCTGGCCGACGCCGCCGCCGACGCCGTCGACTGCGCGAAGACGCCCACCGTGGAAGCCGCCGTGCGCCTGCGCGATTTCGCGCCGCTGCACGAGCGCGGCCGCCGCGCCGCCGCCGCGCTGGCGGGGCTGGGCGAACCGTTCGGCCCGGAGGATTCCCCGCGCGCGCCGAACGACCTGCGCCTGCCCCTGGTCGCCGGCGACAGGCTGGCGACGATCGTCTACACCTCCGGCACCACCGGCTTTTCCAAGGGCGTCATGCTCACGCACAAGTCGCTGATGGTGAACGTCCGGTTCTTCCTGGATCAGGTGACGCTCGCGCCCGGCGACAACATCGTCTCGTTCCTGCCGCTGGCTCACGCCTTCGGCTGCGCCTTCGACTTCCTGGCGCCGTTCTTCGCCGGTTGCCACATCACGTTCGTCGAGAAGGTGCCCACGCCCAAGGTGCTCCTGGCGGCCTTCGCCGAATTGAAGCCGGTCGTGGTGATGTCGGTGCCGCTGATCATCGAGAAGATCTACCGCAACCGCGTCAAGCCCCAGCTCGAATCGCCCAATGTCCAGTTGATGTTGAAGGTGCCGGGCCTGCGCGCCTTCGTGCAGAGGAAGATCCGCGACTCCCTCTACGAGGCCTTCGGCGGCCGTTACCGCGAACTGGTCGTGGGCGGCGCCGCGCTGAACCGCGAGGTCGAGCAGTTCTTCCGCACGGTGGGCTTCAACCTGACCTGCGGCTACGGCATGACCGAGTGCGGCCCGCTGATCAGCTATTCGGTGTCGCGCGACAAACCGCCCGTCGGGAGCGTCGGGCGCGTGATCCCCTACCTCGAATGCCGCATCGCCGGCGCCTTGAAGCCGGGCGACATCGGCGAGGTCCTGGTCCGCGGCGAGAACCGCATGCTGGGCTACTATCAGGATCCGGAGGCCACGGCGGCGGCCATCGACCGGGACGGCTGGCTCCACACCGGCGACCTCGGCCGGCTCGACGCCGACGGGTTCCTCTACTTGACGGGACGCTCGAAGAACATGATCCTGACGGCGTCGGGGCAGAACATCTACCCCGAGGAGATCGAGAGCCAGCTGAACAACATGCCCTGCGTCGAGGAGTCGCTGGTCATCGAGCGCGACGGCAAGCTTCTGGCCCTGGTCTACCCCGATCTGGAGTCGGTCGACCGCGCCTGCCTCAAGGGCGGCCAGGTCGAGGTGCGCATGGAGGCCAACCGGCGGGAGCTGAACCAGCGCCTGCCCGGCTACGCCCAGATCGCCCGGTTGAAAATCCTGTACGAGGAGTTCGAGAAGACCCCCACGAAGAAGATCAAGCGGCGCGTGTACGACGCATTCGCCGGTTGAAGCCCGGCCCGCCGGTCAAGGAGAAGCGATGAAGGTCAAGCGAATCCCCCACGCCGACGTCATGGTGCTCGAGGTGTCGGGCAAGATCATGGGCGGCCCTGACTTCGACATGTTCAAGGGCGAGGTCAAGGAGCTGCTCGACGGCGGCACCCGCAACATCGTGCTGGACCTGGGCGACGTGCCCTGGATCAACTCGACGGGCCTGGGCATCCTCATCACGGCGCACCATTCCATCAAGGCTGCCGCCGGCACGATGAAGGTGTGCAACGTGAAGGACCGCGTGCTGAGCATCTTCTACGTCTCGCAGCTCGAGCGCGTCTTCGAGGTGCACCCCGACCGCGAGACGGCGGTCGCCAGCTTCAAGTGAGCCGCGGCGGCGATCCCGCCGCGCCCCCTTCGCCTCCGCACCCGGGCGGGCCTGCGCGTGGGCGCGGGCCCGCCTTTCTTCGCGCCCCATTCTTCGCGGATCTTGGCCCGAATGTCCTCGTGCTGGGCGCGGTCAGCCTGCTGACCGACATCGCCAGCGAGATGATCTATCCCCTGCTGCCGCTGTTCCTGACCGCCGTGCTCGGCGCCGGCCCGGCCGTGCTGGGCGCCGTCGAGGGACTGGCCGAGTCCACGGCCGCCCTGGTCAAGCTCGCGGCAGGCCTGCGCAGTGACCGCGTGCGCCGGCGCAAGCCGCTCATCGTCGTCGGCTACGGGCTGGCGGCCGTGGCCCGGCCGCTGGTCGCGGTCGCCTCGTCGGCCGGTCTGGTCGCAGCCATCCGCTTCAC
>CAYNPY010000173.1:2239-4634 GCA_964399195.1 uncultured Fibrobacteraceae bacterium | reverse complement strand
GCCTCCGGATCGTCTTCGACGGACAGCCCTACATCATCGTCGACTTCCAGCACGTCAAGCCCGGCAAGGGCGGCGCCTTCGTGCGCACGAAGCTCAAGAACATCAAGAACGGCAAGGTGATCGAGGAGACCTTCCGCGCGGGCGAGAAGGTCGACGAAGTCCGACTCGAACGCCGGGAATTCCAGTATCTGTACCCGGACGGCGACTTCCTGGTCTTCATGAACAAGGAGACCTACGAACAGATGCAATTGCATCGGGATGGCCTCGGCGACCTCCTGCTCTACCTGAAGGAGAGCGAGACCTGCACGATGCTCCTGGAGGACGAGACGCCGCTGACGGTCGAGCCCCCCTTCACGGTCGAGCTGGCCGTGCGGACGACCGACCCCGGCCTGCGCGGCGACACGGCGCAGGGCGGCTCCAAGCCGGCGACCATGGAGACCGGGCTGGTGGTCCAGGTCCCTCTGTTCATCGAGGAGGGCCAGGTCCTGAAGATCGACACGCGGACCGGAAAGTACCTCGGCCGCGTCTGAGACCCCGCGCGCACCGGAGGCGAACGCATGGACATCGAGAAGGTCCGGGAACTGGTGAAACTGGTCGAGCAGAGCGGCATCGAGGAACTGGAGATCATCAACAAGGACACGACGATCCGGATCCAGAAGTCGCCGTCCGCGGCGGTCGGCGCGCCGGCCTTCGCGCCGGTGCCGGCGCCGGCTCCGGCCGCCGTGATCGCCGCGGCGCCCGCGGCGGTCGCGCCGCCGGCCGCGGCGCCGGCCCCCGCGGCGGACCCGGCCCGCGCCCGCTGGAAGGAGCAGCGCTCCCCCATCGTGGGCACCTTCTACCGTTCGCCGGCGCCGACCAGCCCCTCGTTCGTCAACGTGGGGGACCGGGTCAAGCGCGGGCAGCCGCTGTGCATCATCGAGGCCATGAAGGTCATGAACGAGATCGAGGCCGAGCTCGACGGCACCATCCGCGAGATCCTGGTCGAGAACGGCAGCCCCGTCGAGGCGGAGGCCGTGCTGTTCCTGGTCGAGCCCGACTAGGTGGCCCCGGCCGCGCCCGCGCGCCGGCACGCCACAGCGACCGCGGCCCGCTTCCCGGCCGGGAGCGGGCCGCCGCGCCTCTCCGGTCCCCCGCCGCGATCAGGGTTCAAGTCCGCTCCCCGCCTGCCGAAAACGGTGCCGGACAGGTACCGGGCGCCCATCAGCGACGGGCGCGGCCTCCTTTGGCGGGAGAGTAGCCAGATGATGGACATCAAGCGGATCCTCAAGGAAATGATCGCCCGCGGCGCCAGCGACCTGCACCTGAAGGTCGCCTCCCCGCCGGTGTTCCGGATCAACGGCACCCTGGTCTTCGGCGATTACGAAGCGCCGACCGTGCAGGACATGGCCGCGGTCTGCCAGCAGATCCTGGCCCCGGCGCAGAGAGAGCAGTTCGAGGCCACCAAGGAGATCGACTTCGCCTTCGGCGTGCCCGGGGTGGCGCGGTTCCGCGCGAACTTCTACGTGCAGCGCGGCAGCGTGGCGATGGTGTTCCGTCACGTGCCGGTGGAGATCTACTCGCCCGACGACCTGCACCTGCCGCCGGTGGTCAAGGAACTGGCGCTCAAGCCGCGCGGGCTGATGCTGGTGACCGGGACCGTGGGCAGCGGCAAATCGACGACGCTCGCCTCGATCGTCGACATCATCAACCGCGAGGCGGCCCGCCACGTCATCACCATCGAGGACCCGATCGAGTTCCTCCACCGCGACCGCAAGAGCATCGTCAGCCAGCGCGAAATCGGCTGCGACACGACCAGTTACGCCGACGCGCTCAAGCACGTCCTGAGGCAGGATCCGGACGTGATCCTGATCGGCGAGATCCGCGACGCCGAGTCGATGAAGATCGCGATCACGGCCGCCGACACCGGCCACCTCGTGCTCAGCACGATGCACACCATCGACGCCACGCAGACCGTCAGCCGCATCATCTCGTTCTTCCCGCCGCACCAGCACCAGGAGATCCGCTACCTGCTGGCGTCCACGCTGCAGGCAGTGATCTCGCAACGGCTGGTGGCGGACGCGGACGGACTGCGCCGCTTCCCTGCCTGCGAGATCATGATCGCCACGAGCACGATCCGCGAATACATCCGCGAGCCGGACAAGACGGTGATGATCCGGCAGGCGATCCAGGAGGGCTTCATCCAGTACCAGATGCAGACCTTCGACCAGTCGCTGATGCAGCTGTACAAGGAAGGCAAGATCACGCTCGACACGGCCCTGGCGGCCAGCAGCAATCCGCACGAATTCATGCTGCGGGTCAAGGGCATCCAGGCCAGCTCGGACAACACCTGGCAGCGGTTCGAGAACCGCGACAGCGCCGTGGACGAAGGCAAACCGGCGATGACCCGCATCTGAGC
>CAYNPY010000173.1:0-2229 GCA_964399195.1 uncultured Fibrobacteraceae bacterium | reverse complement strand
GGCCCCCCCGCCCCCCCCCCGGGGGCCCCCGCCCCCCCCCCCCCCGCGCGGGCCCCCCGCGTCCTGGGGAACCAGCCGCCCGCGCCGGGGTTGGCGGCCGCGAGCCCGGCAGGGGGTTTTCCCTTGCCATCGCCGGGGCCGAAGCCCAGAATGGGGCGCCCGGTGAAGCCGGCGGCCTCCGGGACGCGCCGGACCGCAACGTTGCGCCCCCAAAGCAGGAAGTCGCGGATGTTCAAGAAAGTTCTCGTGGCCAACCGGGGCGAGATCGCCCTGCGCATCATGCGCGCCTGCCGGGAGCTGGGCGTGCAGAGCGTGGCCATCCACTCGACCGCGGACGCCGATTCGCTGCACGTGAAATACGCCGACGAATCGGTGTGCGTGGGGCGCAAGACCAGCGCCGAGAGCTACCTGCGGATCCCCAACATCATCGCCGCGGCCGAGATCACCGGCGCCGAGGCCATCCACCCCGGCTACGGGTTCCTGGCCGAGAACGCGCACTTCGCCGAGATCTGCATCGACAACGGCTTCACCTGGATCGGGCCCGGCCCGGACGTGATCCGCAGCATGGGCGACAAGGCGACCGCCCGCACCATGGCCGTCGAGGCCGGCGTCCCCGTCGTGCCCGGCACCGGCCTGGTGGACACGGAGGACGAGGCGGCGCTCGCCGCCGAGCGGTTCGGGTTCCCGGTCATCATCAAGGCCACCGCCGGCGGCGGCGGCAAGGGCATGCGCGTGGCGTGGGACGAGGCGGAACTGCGGCGCAACTACGTCCAGGCGCGCACCGAGGCCAAGGCCGCGTTCGGCAACGACGGGGTGTACATCGAGAAGTACCTGGTGGCGCCGCGCCACGTCGAGATCCAGCTGATGGGCGACCACCACGGCCGCATCCTGCACTTCGGCGAGCGCGACTGCTCGGTGCAGCGGCGGCACCAGAAGCTGATCGAGGAGGCGCCGTCGCCGGCCGTCAACGCGAAGCTGCGCGGGGAGATGGGCGCCGCCGCGGTGCGCCTGGCCGAGCGCGTGGGCTACCGCAGCGCGGGCACCGTCGAGTTCCTGCTGGACCAGGACGGGTCCTTCTACTTCATGGAGATGAACACACGGATCCAGGTCGAGCACGGCGTGACGGAGCTGGTGACCGGCATCGACCTGATGAAGTGGATGATCCGCGTGGCGGCGGACGAGCCGTTCGACTTCACGCAGAAGGACATCGCCGTCAAGGGACACGCGCTGGAGTGCCGCATCAACGCCGAGAACCCCGAGCGCGACTTCATGCCGTGCCCGGGGCGCGTGTTCTACTACCATGCGCCGGGCGGGCCGGGCGTGCGCGTCGACACCCATGTCTATTCGGACTACCTGGTGCCGCCGCACTACGACTCGCTGCTGGCGAAGATCATGACCCACGGCAAGAACCGCGAGGAAGCGATCGCACGGATGCGCCGCGCCCTGACCGAGTGCGTGTTCGAGGGGCTGCCCACCAGCACCCCGTTCCACCTCGAAGTGCTCGACAATCCGGTCTTCCTGCAGGGGAAGGCGACGACCCGCTTCCTGGAAGAGGTTCTCTCCGAACTCCAGGAGGGCCTGCGTGGCCGCGCGAAGTCGGAAGAAGGGTAGCGGCGGCGGGACTCCCTGGTACCGCGCGCCCTGGCTCGGGGGCGTGCTGCTGCTCGCCTGCGGATTGTACGGCGGCCTGGCCCTGACCGGGGATCCCGGCGCCTGGACCGGCATCGCGCTGGACCGCCAGCCGGACCGCCTGTTCCCGGACGGCAACCCCGGCGGGCCGGTGGGTTCCCTGTTCAACGTCGGCGCGCGCCTGGCCTTCGGCTCGCTGTGGTGCTGGGGGGCGCCGCTGGCGCTGCTGGCGTTCGGCGCCGGGTCGCTGGCCGGGCGCAACGACCGGGTGCGCGGCTGGCTCTGGCGCGCGCTGCCGCTGTGGCTGGTGACCACGACCTGGCTGGGCCAGCGCGACTGGCCGCTGGGAACGCCCGGCGCCGTGCAGTGGGGCGGGGCGACCGGCTACCACCTGGCCGGCGTGTTCCACCGCGCCTTCGGCGAGGGTGGCGGCCGCATCTTCCTGACGACGGCCCTGATCATCGCGCTGCTGGCCGTGGCCGGCCGGCGCCTGGCCGTGCTGGGGCGGCTGCGGGGGCCGCTCGGGCGCCTGTTCGCGGGGCTGGGCGCGGGGGCCGTCGCCGGCGCCCGGGGCCTGGGCCGGCGCGCCGCGGGCGCGCT
>CAYNPY010000172.1:0-4649 GCA_964399195.1 uncultured Fibrobacteraceae bacterium | reverse complement strand
CCAGCAGACGGGCCGCCGCGCCACGGCTCCAGGTGACCGGATCCTGGTACTGCGCCGCCTCGTCCGCCCAGCACTGCCGCAGCATGTCGGTGTCGATCACGCCCGGGCTGAGCGCGACGGCCGCCAGCGGCGCGGGCAGCTCCTGCGCCAGGGCGGCGGTCAGGCCCTCGACGGCGAACTTGCTGGCGCAGTACGGCGCCACCTCCGGCGAGGTGGAACGGCCCCAGCCCGAGCTGACGTTCACGATGACGCCGCGGCCGGCGGCGATCATCGCCGGCGTAAACGCGCGGATCACGTTGACCGCGCCGTCGACGTTGACGTCCATCAGGCGCCCGAACTCGTCGGCGCCGATGCGCCACAGCGGCGCCGGGTCGTTCATCAGCGCGGCGTTGTTGATCAGCAGGTCGGGCGCGCGGCCGCCGGCCAGCAGGCGCGCCGCCCAGGCGGACACCGCCGCGTCGTCGGCCACGTCCACGGCCGCGAAGTCGTGCGGGGGGCCGAAGGTGCGCGTGAGCTCCGCGACGTGCGCCGCCGAGCGGCCGCAGCCCCAGACCGCGTGGCCGGCCTCGGCGAAGCGGTCGACCAGCGCGCGCCCCAACCCGCGCGTGGCGCCGGTCAGCACGATCAGGTGCGCCGCGCTCACCGCCACCCCGCCAGCAGCGCCGACACGCGCCAGTAGCCGTGGTTGCCCTCGGCGTCGGCCGGGCGGATGTCCTCGACGCGCCAACCGACCGTGTGCTCGCCCGGCGTCAGCCACGGCGTCAGGTCGATCACCGTCGGCAGGGCGACATCGCCGGGGCACCAGCCGCTGCGCGCGTAGTCGCTGCTCCACGAGCCGTCCGACCAGCGCGCGCAGTAGGGATTGATCGCGCGAAACTGCCGGCAGTCGTCGCGCCACGGCCGCCAGCGCAGCACCTCGCGCCCGTCCACGGTGATCACGTTGTCCTTGGTGATGAACTCGTCCGCGTCGCGGCCGTCGGTGCAGTGGCCGGTCGAGATGGCCGCCAGCTCGACGCGGCGCAGCCCCGCCGGCACGGTGATCACGGTCTCGGCCGCGGGCGCGGCCGCGGTCAGGCCCGCTTCCGGCAACAGCGCGCCGTGGGCCCAGGCCGGCGGCGACGCGCCGCCGTTCTCCGCCGCCGCGAACACCAGCGCGGCGTCCACTTCCCAGGCCGGCGAGACCCAGGTGTCGATGAAGACCTCGAACGCGCAGTGGCCCCGCAGCAGCGGCGCCGCGCGCGTGACGTCCACCTCGTGCTCGGTGGCGCCGCCGTACGAGGTCATGAAGCGGCACAGTTCCACCGGCGCCATCCCCGGCTTGAGCAGGCGCACCGAGCCCGCGCGGTCCCAGCGGTCGACCACGCTGCGGATGTCCTGGCGGATCGGCCGGAGCGCCAGCTTCAGCGTCACCTGCCCGCGGCCGCGTGCGGGCGCCAGCTCGCGGTAGGTCGTCATCACGCGACCATTGTCGCGAGCGGAGGCGAACGGCGAGTCGTAGCGCGCGCTGTCGGCGGGCGTGAAGTGCACCGTCACGTCCTCGAACAGCGGCACCACCAGCGGCGGCGGCGCCTCGATGCGTCCGCCGCAGCCGGCCAGCGCCGCCGCCGCGGCCAGCGCCATCAGCGACGAGCGCGCCGCCGAACCGCCGGTTCCCACGAGTCCTCTGCAGTCCATCGCGTCCGCTCCCTTTCCAGTCGCGCCGCCTCGCGGGGCGCCGGCCGGCCCCTGCCGCGCCGCCCGCCTCGAACATACACGGGCGCGCGCCGCCGGGGAACCGCCCGCCGGAGGAATGTCGCTTGCACGGTCCGGGCGACGCACCGCCCGCTCGGGCGCAACCGCCGTCCTGGCGACGGCCCGGGGAAGGACCCATGAGAAACGACGAGAAGCTCAACGTGATCGGGCCCGGGGATGTCCTGGACATCAGGGACCTCTCGCGGAAACCCGCGGCCACGCCGCTCACGCCGACGCCGGCGGGCGGTCGCGGCCGCCTGTCCGGTCGGCGCGCCGCCGCTCCGGCGGCGCCCGCGCCGGCGCCCACCATGCATTACGCCCTGCTGATCGCGCTGACCTGGCTGCTCGGGCCGTTCGCCGTCGCGCTGACCCCGGCCGGCCGCCGGCACCGCGGCTGGCTCTCCCTGGGCCTGGCGTCCGGGGCGGCCGGGCTGGCCGTCGCGGTCGTTCCCTACGACCGGTTCGTGCCGCTGACGGGCCTGGCCACGCCGCTGGCCTGGGGCTCGCTGGCGACGCTGGCGGTCATCGGCGGCTTCTCGGCCTGGGCCCGCGCCGTGCTGCTCGGGGCGGCTCACCTGCCGCCGCTGCACCGGCTGCCGCGGTGGTGCCGATCGCGCGCGGCGGTGGCCGCGCTGGGCCTGGCGGCCCCGGGCTGCGGCATGCTCGCGGGCGGCAGCCGCTGGCGCGCCGCGCTGTGGCTGTGGGCGCTGTGGCCGGCGGCGCTGGGGCTGCTCGTCCTGCGCGGGGCCCCGGGCATGTGGCGCCACCTGCAGTCGACGCTGCCGGACCGCGCCGCGTCGGACCTGCTGGAAGGGTGGCTGCTGCTGTCGGCGGCGGCCGTCGCGCTGGGCGCCCTTGCCTGGCTGGTGCAGGCGCTCGAGGGCGCGCGCCGCCTGGCCCCGGCGCCGGCGCTCGCGCGCGCCCGCGGCGACTGGTTCGCCGTGGCGCTGGGCGTCTCCTGCGCGGCATTGGCGATCGGCGGCAACCCGCAGCTGGCGGCCCGCCACCTCGGCGACGCGGCGCTCGCGCTCCAGACGGAAGGCCTGACCGTCATCCCGCTGCAGCTGACGCGGGCGGCCGCCCGCCTGGATCCGGCCGACGCCGGGTATGCGGTGGCGGCCATCGCGCTGCACGAGGCGCGCGGCGACGCGTCTAGCGCGCAGGCCGCGCGCGAGCGGCTGCGCCGCGAACTGGCGCCGTACGCGGCCCTGCTCGCGGCGCCGGACGCGCGCGGCGGCGGGGTCGCGCCGGCCGCCGCGCCGCGGGCCGGGGGTGCGGGCCGGGCGGGGGCGGCGGAGCTCTAATTAAGCACCCCGGCCCCCGCCCGCCCGCGGGGCCACCGCTGAGTCCGCGGTCCGGCGGCGACAATCCGCTCGCCACGCGGACCCGACGGGTGCACCATGTGAAGATGCGCCAGCGCCTGGTCTCCCTGGACGTCATGCGCGGCTGGACCGTCGCGCTGATGATCCAGGTCAACAACCCCGGCTCGTGGGAGTGGAGCCTCAGCTCCCAGTTGCGGCATGCCCTCTGGGAAGGCTGCACCCTGACCGACCTGGTCTTCCCGTTCTTCCTGTTCGCGATGGGCGGGGCGATGGCCCTCAGCCTCGAGCGCCGCCGCCGCGAAGGCGAGCCCCGGCTGTCGCTGGCGCGCCACGCCCTGCGGCGCGGCCTGCTCATCATCCTGATCGGCCTCGTGCTGAACGCCTTCCCCTTCGGTTTGCCGCTGGACCCGACGGCCGCCCGCGCCTTCGGCTTCGGCGACATCGCCGACGGCCTGGCCGGCATGCGCCTGCCCGGCGTGCTGCAGCGCATCGGCGGCTGCTGGCTGCTGGCCTCGGCGATCATCATCGCCTGGCCGGACGCGCGGCGGCGCCTGCTGGCCGCGGCCGCGCTGCTGCTGGTCTACGAGGTCGCGATGCGCGCGCCGCTGGTGGCCGGCTGGGGCGCCGGGAGTTTCGCCCCGTCGGACAACTTCGCGCGCTGGCTCGACCTGAAGCTGATCGGCCCGGCCCGTCTGCTCAGCGTCGGAGGCGTCGGCGCCGAAGGCACCGACCCGGAGGGCCTGCTGGCGACCCTGAACGCCGCGCTCACGACGCTGCTCGGCTTCGCCACGGTCTCGTGGCTCGGGCGCGCGCCCCTGGCGACGCGGCGCCTGGGCCTGCTGGCGCTGGCGGGCCTGGGCGTGGCCGCCGCCGGCTTCCTGCTGCGGCCGCTCGAGCCGGTGATCAAGGCCCTGTGGACCACCACCTACGTGCTGCTGACCGGCGGCCTGGCTGCCGTGACTCTTGCGGCTGCCGCCTGGTTCGTCGACGTGCGCGGCTGGCGGCGCCTCTGGCGACCGTTCGAGGCCTTCGGCTACAACCCGATGCTGATGTTCTTCGGCTCGGGCCTGCTGGCGCGCGTGCTGATCAGTTCCCGCTGGAGCGTGGGCGACGCCGACCCCGTCACGCTGCGCACCCTGGGCTACCGGCACCTCTTCGTGCCCTGGGCCGGCGTCGAGTGGGGCTCGGTGCTGTTCGCCACCGCGCAGGTGGTGCTGTGGGGCGTGGTGGCCTGGATCCTCCACCGCCGCGGCTGGGCGTGGCGGGTGTAGGTTCTTCGGCCAACCCGGTTGTTTTTGCGGTCAATAATTGTTATGATTATGCAGAATCGATCGCCGGTCAGGGGGGCGGTCGGTCCCGCAAGCTGCGGGGCCGGAATCCGGAGCAGGTGAGTCAGATGTCGATCCGCAGTTGGTCCCGGGCGCACGGTCCGGTGTTCGCGTTCGCCTGGTGGGGCCTGGGGGCGGGCTGGCTGGGGTTCGCGCCGGCGGCGCGCGCCGAAGCCCCGCCGGGCTACTACGCCACCGTCGACGCCTCGACCCCGGCCACGCTGCGCGCCACGGTGCACGCGGTGATCAAGGCCGGGCACGTCAAGGT
>CAYNPY010000171.1:0-4667 GCA_964399195.1 uncultured Fibrobacteraceae bacterium | reverse complement strand
CGCAGACCGCCACGCCGGTCTCGGTGTCGGCTACGATCACCGACAACATCGGCGTCGCCTCGGCCACGCTGTACTACCGGGTCAGCAACGGCACCACGCCGGGCGCCTGGCAGTCGGTGGCCATGAGCAACACCGGCGGCAACGCCTACGCCGGCACGATCCCGGCCCCGCACGCGCAGAGCCAGGTGGACTTCTATGTGCGGGCGACGGACACCGGCGCCCAGGCCGTGACCTTCCCCGGCAACGCGCCCACGGGCTTCGTCTCGCTGGCGGTCGGCTTCACGTCGATCTACGCGATGCAGACGGTGCATCCGGACAGCGCCTCGCAGAGCAACAACTTCGTGAACAAGATCCTCAACATCAAGGGCGTGGTCACCGCCGCCGGCGCTGCGCAGGCGGGCGCGGCCAGCAAGCTGATCGTGCAGGAGCCGCTGAAGAACCCGGCCACCAAGAGCTACGCCTTCGGCGGCGTGCTGGTGTACGAGAGCAACGGCCGCTACCAGTACTTCCAGGGCGACTTGGTGGAGATCGGCGGCCACGGCGAAGAGTACTTCGGCCTGACCGAGATGATCCCGCACAACCCCGAGGCGATCCGCCTGGTGGGCTTCGGACAGGCCTTGCCGCCCGCCTCGCGCGTCCGGACGGACGTGCTCGAGGACGACCGCACCAGCTCCGACGGCGACGGCGCCTCGGGCGAGGCGTGGGAGAGCGTGTGGGTGCAGACCTGGAACTCTGCCGTGGTCGACACGGCGGGCCTGGGCCAGTACCGCGAGTGGCAGATCTCGTCCAGCGGCGCCCCCACCGACACCCTGTTCGTCGACACCTACGCCGCGCTGGCCTACGTGCCGACGATCGGCGACGTGGTCACCGTGACGGGCTTCATGGACTACGAGTTCGGGAACTTCAAGATCCGCCCGATCGACGACTCGTACGTGACGCTGACCGGCCTGTCGGCGGTCGACGGCGACGTGCCGACCATCGAGAAGGCGGGCGGCTTCCGCTCGATCCACCCGAACCCGTTCAACCCGTCGACGAAGATCAGCTTCGTCGTCAACCGGGGCGACCTGGTCCAGCTGAACGTCTACAACATCCGCGGCGAGAAGGTGCGCACCCTGGTGCAGGACCGCCTGTCCGCGGGCGAATACGACCTCAGCTGGGACGGATCGGATGACGCCGGCAAGGGCGTGGCGAGCGGTTCCTACTTCGCCCGCCTGCGCATCGGCAAGGAAGTGATGCAGGTCCGCCAGATGCAGCTGGTCAAGTAGCTGCAGGTTCGATGACGTTCGGCTTCGGCCGGACTCCTTAGCGCAAAGCCTCCTCGCCGGCCTCGGCCGGCGGGGAGGTTTTCGCATGCGGGGGATCGCGCCGGCCGGATGAAGGCGGCCCCGGCCGTTGCCGGCCGGGGCCTTCGGAGAACCACGGTCTCAGTCGACCAGCCGCTTCTACTTGACCAGCATGAGCTTGGTCGTCTGCACCGCCTGATCGCTGGTGATCCGCGCCACGTACGTGCCGCTGGGCACCGGCGAGCCCTGCCGGTCCAGGCCGTTCCAGGCCACCACGTGCTGGCCGGCGCCGAACACCTGGTCGGCCAGCACCGCGATCAGCCTGCCGCTCGCGTCGTAGACCGCCAGCTCGACGCGCTGGGGCGCGCCTACGCGGAAGCTGACCTTCGTCTCGGGGTTGAACGGGTTGGGGTAGGCTCCCTGCAGCGCGACGCCCCGCGCCGGCAGTTCCAGGCTGACCTGCTGCTCGCCGATGAGGCGGTCGCTGCCGTCGTCGCCCCGCAGCAGCAGGCTGTAGACGATCTCGCTGCCGGCGGCGACCGTGTCGAGGGCCTCGTAGCGACCGGCGCCCAGGGACAGGATGGGCACGGTCCACGTGCGGTCGTCGGCGTCCGCCCGCAGGGTCAGGTCGCCATCGTCGATGTCGCCGCGGATCAGCCAGGCCAGGTGCACGCCGCCCAGCCGCGGCTCGCAGGTGAACTGGCCGAGCATCGCCGGCACGGCGCCGCCGAAGGTCAGTCCGTAGCCGATCTCGACGACCACGTCCAGGGTCTCCTGCACCTCCACCGGCCCGTCGCGGCCCGCCCTGTCGTCGGCCGGCAGCACGGTCGTGACCGGCTCGGTCGCCGCCGCGCCGGCGATGTTCACGTCGGCGGTGAAGTACACCGTCACCGCATTGGCGTCCGTGCGGTCGCCGATGGCCAGGGCGGCGATGCCGGTGAAGTCGGTGACCGTGGCGTCCACGTTGGGAATGCCGTCGCCGTCGCGGTCGATGAAGTCGCCTTCCATCAGCACGATCTGGCCGTTGAAGATGAGCGCCTCGACGTTGGCGCCCGTCGGCGTGGTCACGTCCCAGATGACGGCCCAGTCGCCGTCGTCGTTCATGTAGGCGCTCTCGATGGCGCCGCTGACGGTGTTGCCGGACAGCACCGCGCCTTCGCGCAGGACGATCTGGCCGTCGACCAGCACGAACTCGTCCACGGCGATGGCGGCGCTGGTGTCGCCGGTGAACATGTAGCGGCCGCTCTCGGTGACGCCGCAGTAGTCGAAGGCCGCCCAGTTCTCGCCCGGCAGGCCGCCGGCCGCCGCCGGCACCGGCATGCCTTCCTGCACCAGCTGGCCGGCGATCAGCAGGCCGGCGCCGTCCATGACCATCACGGCGTCGGTGGCCGTGGAGCCTTCCATGTCGACCAGGCAGATGAAGTGGCTGCCGTAGGCCGAGTAGCGGTAGTCGAAGCTGGGGCTGGCCGTCGCCGACAGCGGCAGTGGCAGGCCCGGCAGCAGTTGGCCGCCCATGATCACCGGCGCCGCATCGTGTCCGTAGAACAGCCCGCGCAGATCCGTCGCGCCTCCCAGCGCGTCGGTGATCCCCCCCACGAAGTAGGGGACGCCGTCCTCGGTCACGCCCGGGCGCGAGCCGAAGCTCCACCACCAGCCGGGCTGGTGGGGGTAGTCCTTCTGCTCCGTGGCGACGGGCGCATCGTCGAGCCAGACGGCGTCCAGGCCGGTGGCGCCCGTGTCCAGGTTGTTGCAGAGCGGGCTGTAGCTGACCACGCCGCCTCCGCCCAGGCCCCAGAACGACTCGTAGGACGTCTGCGTGTACGGAGGGTACGTGCCCTCGATGCGCATCAGATTGCCGGCGCCGCCCAGGCCGTTGCCCCAGATGGCGCCGTACGTCGTGACGCCGTCGGAGGTGTTGATGTTGAAGGCCCAGCCGCCGCTGTGGTTGGCGGCCGGTCCGGCGATGGAGTTGACGGTATGGCCGGCCGGCAGGCCGGTGGCGGTCGCGCCTTCGACGATCAGGGCGACAGGGTCCTCGGCCAGGGCGCCTGCTGCCGCGAGCAGGCACGCCGCCAGGACGAACGGGGTGACGTTACGCGATTTCATCGTGAGTTCCCCCCTGGTTGTATGTGTGTTGACGACGAGTAGTGGCGAGAAAGACCGGCGGCGCCGGGGCCGGAGCCGCCGGCGGCGCCGCGCGTGTGGCCACGCGCGCCGAGCCTAGCAGGGAATGGGGTCGAAAGGCGAAAAAACTGCCGGCGGGCGGGGCGTGAGCGAACGAGCAGGCTACGCCGGGCTCAGGTTCACGAATCGGATGTCGCTGATCGAGGACCATCGACGGGGTCGCGAGCCGCGCGCCGGCAACGAGTTGCGCCGGCGCAAGCGGGGCGAAGCCGCGGGACGGCCGGCCGGGACAGGCCAATCCGTGGCGACCGGACTGGGAATCAGAATTCCAGCCCCAGCGCCCGACACTGCCACGCCATGAACGGCGCCCCGTCGGCGCACAGCTTTGCGAACCGCGGCAGGAATCCCGGCGCGGTGATGTCGCGGGCGGTCAGCGGCGCCATCGCCGTGTAGTCCTTCAGAAGCAGCACGTCGGCCAGAGGGTGGTCGGCGGCGTACCCGCGCGGCACGCGCGCGAGCCTCTCGCCCTCCACGGTGAACGACGTGGTGAAGCGCTTGCCGCCGACGGCCTTCCGCCACGCGGCCGGGTCGGCCACCACGGCCTCGCGCAGGTGCGCCAGCGTGGGCGCGTCGGGATGCCACAGGCCCAGGCCCACGAAGCAGGCGCCGGGCTCCAGGTGCAGGTAGAAGCCCGGCGTGTGCGCGTCCTTGCCCTTCTCGTGGCGGAAGTGCAGACCGAGATGCGTCTTGTAGGGCGATTTGTCCTTGGCGAACCGGATGTCGCGATGCAGGCGGAACAGCGAGCCGCCGTGCGGGCGCGGGTCGGCGCGGAAGTGTGGGCTGATCTTGACCAGCAGCGGCCCGAAGTCGGTGATGAAGCGCAGCGCGGGGCCGCGCGCATCGGCCTCCCAGCGCGCCTTGTTCGCCTCGAACCAGGCGCGGTCGTTGTGGGCGGCCAGGTCGCGCAGGAAGCTGAACAGTTCCGGGCCGAAGTGGCGGTCGGCGGTGGCGGCGCTCATCGCAGGGGGGCTCCCGCTGGCTGGGTCATGCGCGCGCGTTCGGTTATTCTGTGCGTCAGGTTTCCCGCGCGCCGGCGCGCATGATAGCATCCCCGCGCAGTCCCGTCGCGCGCGACGGGCGGAGGTTCCGATGCCGCACACCATCCGCAACCTGACGGCAGGCGCCGGCCTGGCTCTGGCCTTGGGCGCGTCCTGCCTGGCCGCAGCCGCAACGCCCGCCGCCGAGCCCGCCAAGGCCGCG
>CAYNPY010000170.1:0-4697 GCA_964399195.1 uncultured Fibrobacteraceae bacterium | reverse complement strand
ACGGCCCGACCAGATCCCCCACCGCCCGCACGAAGTCCGACCCCACCCAGCCGTGCGGCATGTCGCCGATGAACCTTGCTTCTGACTGGTCGCGGTGCACCACCTCGCCCCAGATCTTCCAGCCGGGCACCGCGCGCTGCGACAGGAACCACTCGGTCATCTGCCAGGCGCGGTCGGTCCAGCCCAGGCGCGCGGCGGCACCGATGCAGCGCACCTCGTAGGGCGTGAAATCGCGCCAGGGGGTGCCGTCCGGCAGCAGACCCTTGTCGCGGCGCGCCGCGAAGAACTCCCAGTAGCGCTCGAACGTGCGCTCGAGCGCGCCGGCGGGCAGCAGCGCGGCCGCGTCGCAGGGGTCCAGCGCGATGGTCGTCGAGGTGGCGTCGAAATCGCCCAGGTCCGCGCAGCCGGGCACGTAGTCGATGCCGTGGTGCGCCATGGCCGCCGCGACCGAGGCCTGCAGGTCGGCGGCGAAGCGGTCGTGGAGCGCACGCAGGCGCGCGATTTCCGCCGCCGGCGCGCCCGCCTGGCCGGCCAGCCACGCCGCGTCCCGGAGCCCCAGCAGGCAGAAGAAGTCGTCCCAGTACGAGTGCATCGGCTTGGCGGAGTAGCCCTCGTGGCTGATCGACGGCGGCAGGATCCCGAAGAAGTGCGTGCCGCGGAACTCGTCGGTGCGGCGCGTCTCCAGCAGCGACTCGAGGTAGTCCACCCCGCGCAGCACGCGCGGCCACATCTCCTTCAGCAGCCTCTTGTCCTGCGTGTGGCGCCACACCTGCGCCACCAGGTGGATGAACTGGCCGGTCGAGTCGTGCTCGGGCACCGGGTCGGCGCCGCGCGCGTCCACCACGCAAGGCGCCTTGCCGTTCTCATACTGGTGCGGCGCGTACCACTCCAGGAACGCGCGCGCCTCCTGCGTGAAGCCCATGCGCAGCAGCGCCTCGCCGGTCAGGGCGCCGTCGCGGATCCAGCTGCGCGCGTAGCTGCGGGTGCCCGGCTGGATGGCCGGGCCGGCGCGGTTGACCAGGATCCAGCCCACCTGCGCCTTCGCCGTGAGGATGGCCTCCTCGGCCACGGCCCTGCGTTCGGGCGACAGGCCGGCCGGCGCCTTCAGCTTCTTCAGCGGCGCGCGGTCCAGCCGCTTGTGCCAGGCGCGGGCCGCCTCCTTCAGCGCCTTGCCCGCGTCCAGGTCCGCCGGCGCCGGCGTCTCGTGCAGCGGCAGCGCCACGGCCACCTCGCGCGCCTGCCCCGGCGCCAGCGCAAAATCCCACCACGCCGCGCCCGAGGCCGCGTCCATCACGCAGCCCACCGCCTGCGCCGCCGGCTCGCGGCCCTGCTCCAGCCAGTCGGCCACGATGTCCCCGCCGAAGAAGCTGCTCGCGCCCCAGCCCGTCGGCTCGGCCAGCAGCTGCACCCGCGGGCGGCCGTCCACGCTGACGACGCGGCCCTCGCGCTCGAGCTGGCGGATGGCGGCGGTGCCCCCGCGGATGTTCAGGAACTGCGACGGCGGGTTGACCTGCAGCGGCCGCACGGCCAGGTACAGGCGCGCGGTGTCCGGCTGCGCGCCGCGGTTCTCCAGCCGGTAGCGCGCCACGACGTACGAGGCGCCGGCCGGCCCGCAGCCCGCCGCCGTCACCGTCAGCGCCAGCTCGCCGTGCCGCCACGTCACCTCGGGGATCGGCAGGTAGCCGTCCACCAGCGACTGCGAGCGTCCGACGTCATGCCACGTCACCAGCCCGCCGCGATGCCGCAGGAACGGCTCCACCGTGAACGCGCCCGGCCCCGCCTCGATGGCGCCGTCGGCGCCGATCAGCCCCTCGCGCGCGTCGTTGTCCTGCCCCACCACCGTCCACGCCGAGGGCTCGCCCAGGAAGCCGCGCGGGTACAGCCCGCGCCGCGCCTCCTTCGCCAGGTTCATGACGAAGGCTTCCTTCGTCTGCGACCAGCCCAGCGGCTGCACGTCCAGCTCGGCGATGGCCGGCGGCAGCGCGCCCGGCACCAGCGCGCTGATGCGGATGCGCAGCGCCTCCGCATCCGGCAGGTACAGGTGGTCGCGGCCGCCGTCGCTGCCGGGCACGTGCAGCGCCGGGCGCCACAGGCCGTCGCCCTCGTCCAGCTCCACCAGGTACTCGCGCGGGCACGTGCCCGGGACCCAGTCGATCGTCAGGCCGCCGAATTCCTGCGCGCGCCCGAACTGCAGCGTCAGCGTCGTGGTGCGCTCCTCGCGCCCGGCCTGCCACCAGGTGTTCGCATCGCCGTCCAGCGCCAGGTCCGGACCGTTCGAGCCCACCTGCGACGTGGCCTCGGCCGCCGGCTCGGGCACCGGGCCGCGGCTGACCGGGATCGATTCGAGGCGCAGGTCGTCGATCCACACGCTGCCGGTCCCGCCGCTGCCGGCGGTCACGGCGATCTCGATGGCCTTGACGTGGTGCAGGGGCTTGTCCGCGCCGCCCGGCCCCCACGCGAACTGGACCTGCCGCTTCTTCGAGCGCAGCTCGGTGAACGTGGTCGGGAACGTGAAGTCGCGCCGGACGTGCCAGTAGACGTTCTCGCCCGTCTCGTCGATCAGCTTCAGCTCCAGGTGCTGCACCTGCCCCTGGCCGCCGACCAGGAACGTGATCGCCCAGTTCTCGGTCAGTTCCAGGTCCACCTCGCGCCGGGCGATGGCCCAGCCGCCGCCGCTGAACGCGTAGTCCATGCGCAGGGCGCCATCGTCGTTGACCAGATCCAGCTTCACGCCGTCGGCGGGCGCGGCGGTCCAGGCGTCGATGGTCGACATGTCGTCGATCAGGTGCGCGGTAACACCGGTCGGCGTCACGCTGCGATTTCCGCCGGTCGTTGACGTATCAACCATTCGGGTGGCGGCAATCGCGGCAACGGGGGCCGCCGCGCCCCCCCCGATGGTTGACATATCAACGACCCCGCCGAAAGAGGTCGTGACGAGAGAGCCCGCCACTGCCACGGCCAAACCGGTTACCACGCCACGCCGCGCCCGCGAAGTCCTCGTCATTCCTTGATCCCCCCGCTCATGATCCCCTGCACGTAGGTGCGCTGGAACACCAGGAACACCGCCAGCGCCGGCAGGATCGTCACTACGCTGCCGGCCATCATCAGCTCGGTGTCCTGCACATGCTCGCCCACCAGGTTGGCAAGCGCCACCGGCAGGGTGTACATGCCGCTGTCGGCCAGGATGATCAGCGGCCACATGAAGTCGTTCCACGCGCTCAGGAAGGTGAAGGCGGCCAGCGTGACAAGGATCGGCCTGATCACCGGCAGGGCCACCAGCCGGAACACGGACCACTCGCCGGCGCCCTCGACGCGCGCGGCGTCCAGCAGGTCGTCCGGCACGCTCAAGGCATACTGGCGGATCATGAAGATCCCGAACACGCTCGCCATGTACGGCACCAGCACGCCGGCGTAGGTGTTGACCAGGCCCAGCTGGCGCAGCAGCAGGAACAGCGGCAGCATCCCGACCTGCGCCGGCACCACCAGCGCCGCGGCCAGGCCCTTGAACAGGCGCTCGCGGCCGGGGAACGGCAGCTTGGCGAACGCGTAGCCGGCCAGCGAGTTGACCAGGACGCTGAGCACCGTCGCCAGCACCGTCACCACCGCGCTGTTGAGGAAGTGGCGCAGCAGGTCCAGGCGCGTGAACATCGTCACGTAGTTGTCCAGCGTCGGGTGCTGCGGCAGCAGGCGCGGCGGCAGGCTGTTGGCCTCGCCCGCGGTCATGAAGCTGGCCGCCACCATCCAGCCCAGCGGCACCAGGGTGGCCAGCGAGCCGACGACCAGCGCCGCATGCAGCAGAATGCGCCGCCCGCTCACGCCGAGCTCCTGCGCGCCAGCCGCATCTGCAGCGCCGTGCCCGCCAGCGTGACCAGCAGCAGCAGCACCGCCACCGCCGACGACAGGCCCATCCGCCACCAGCGGAAACCCTCCTCGTACATGTAGAGGACCAGCGTGCGCGTGGCGCCCAGGGGGCCGCCCTGCGTCATCACGTACGGCTCGGCGAAGACCTGGAAGAAGCCGATCATCGTCGTCACGCTGATGAACAGGAAGGTCGGGGCCAGGCCCGGCAGCGTCACGTGGCGGAAGCGCCTGACCGGGCCGGCGCCGTCCAGGCTGGCCGCCTCGTACAGTTCCTGCGGGATCACCTGCAGGCCGGCCACGAAGATCAGCATGTTGTAGCCGAAGTTCTTCCACACCGCGAGCAGGATGATCGCCGGCATGGCCCACTGCGGGTCGCCCAGCCAGTCGATGGGCCCGATGCCGACCAGCCCCAGCAGCCAGTTCAGCAGCCCGTACTTCGGGTGGTAGAGGTAGCGCCAGACGATGGCCACGCTCACCAGCGTGGTGACCACCGGCGCGAAGTAGACGGTGCGGAACAGCCCGCGCAGCCGGACCGCCTTCGCGTTCAGCAGCAGCGCCGCCGCCAGCGACGTGGCCACCGACAGCGGCCCGCCCACCAGCACGAACGTCAGCGTGTTGCGCGCCGCCTGCCAGAAGGTGGGATCCTGCAGCAGGTGCCGGTAGTTCTCGATCCCGGTGAAGCGCGCCGTGCGCGGGTCTCCTATTGCATAGACATCGAAGTCGGTCAGGCTCAGCAGCAGGCCGGCGCCCACCGGGATCACGAAGAAGACCGCCAGCAGGATCAACGCCGGCGCCAGGAACCACCAGGCGGCGCGGGCTTTGCGGCGCTCGAGGGA
>CAYNPY010000169.1:0-4701 GCA_964399195.1 uncultured Fibrobacteraceae bacterium | reverse complement strand
AGTCCCGCCGGGGCGGCCGGCAGCTCGCCGAGATCCACCACGCGCAGCGGCGGCTGAGGGCGGGGCAGCGACGCGGCGCGGTAGCGCTCCGCAGCCGCCGCCGCCGGCAGCATCGGGGGCAGGCCGCCGGCCGGGCCGGCGCCCGCCGGCGCTTCCAGGTCGCCGGCCTCTTCGTCGGCTGCGAACTGGTCGGCGAACTGCTGCTCGAGCAGGCGCGCGATGCCCAGGCCGTCGCCGGTCCCGGCCAGCGCGCGCGCCAGCTCGGCGTCGTGCAGCTGGCGGTAGACCTGCGTGGCCCCGCCGGAGCCGAGCAGCCCGCTCTCGGGCACGGTCGAGCGCATCGAGCTGACGAGGATGTTCAGGAAGACGCCTTCGAACTCGCGCGCGACGCGCGCCAGGTCCTGGCGGTCATGGGCCCGCGGCCCCTGCGCCAGCGCCCGCAGGCGGGCCTGCTCGCCGGCAGCCTGGGCCGGCGCGGCCAGCGCGTCCAGGCGCGGTGCGCCGGGGGCGGCCACGGCTACATGATGACCAGGTCCGCCTGCAGCGACCCGGCCTGCTTGAGGGCCTCGAGGATGGCGATGATGTCGCGCGGCGTGGCGCCGATCTCGTTCAGCACGCCGACCACGTCGGCGACCGTCCCGGTGTCCGGGACGCGCAGGACCCGCGCCTCGTGCTCGGTGGTGTCGGCGCGCACGTCGGGCGTCACCACGGTCTCGCCGCCCTGGCTGAACGGCTGGGGCTGCGAGACGTCGTAGACGGTGCTGACGACGACCTTCAAGGTCCCGTGGGCGACGGCCGCCTCCTTGAGCTTGACGTTCTTGCCGACGATGATCGTCCCGGTGCGCTCGTTGAGCACCACCCGCGCCGGGGCGTCCGTCGTCGCCGCCAATTGGCCCATCGCCGCCACGAACGGCACCGGATCGGCGCCGAAGGCGGCGGGGATGGCCACCTCGATCCGCTGGGCGTCGCGCGCCAGCGCGGTGCCGGCGCCGAACTCGCCGTTGATCGAGCCGGCGACGGCGGCCGCCGTCGCGAAGTCCGGCGTGTGCAGCAGCCAGGCCAGGCGGCCGGCCTGCTGCCAGGAGCCGCCGAACGGCACGCGCACCGTGCCGCCGTTGCTGATCAGGCCGGCCTGCGCGTGGTTCTTGCGCACGCTGTTGCCGGAGCCGGCGTTGACGTTGAAGCCGCCCAGCGAGACGCTCCCCTGCGCGACGACGCGGACGACGCCGTCCATCGACTTGAGCGGCGTCATCACGAGAATCCCGCCCTCGAGGCTGGCGGCGTCGTTGAGCGAGCTGACCTTGACGTCCACGCGCGCGCCGGAGCTCAGGTTGGGATCCAGCTCCGCGGTGACCATGACCTCGGCGACGTTCTTCGCCTTGAGGTCGGCCGGCGCCACCGTCACGTCCAGTCGCTCGAGCAGCGTGGCCAGCGAGTTCGACGTGCCCCCCGCCCGGGGGCTGTCGCCGGTGCCGTTCAGGCCGATGACCAGGCCGTAGCCGACCAGCGGCTCGGGGCTGGTGCCCTCGAGGATGGCCAGGTCCTTGATCCGCGACTCGTCGAGTTCGAGCGACAGCGCGGGCAGCGCGGCAGACAGCGCGACCGCGGCGACAACGGCGGCCAGGCTCCCCGGTCCGCGACGATCCCTCGACCAAGGCATGACGTCCTCCTAGAAGAGCCAGTTCAGGATGCGCGTGACGACGCCCGGCTGGGCCGAGTCCGTCACCAGGCCCGAGCCGTTGTAGGCGATCTGCGCGTCCGAGATGTACGTGCTCATGATCGTGTTGTCCGGGCCGATGTCGCGCGCGCGGCAGACGCCCGTGATCTCGATCAGCTGCTTCTCGCCGTTGATGTTGACCATGCGCGCGCCGGCCAGGCGGAAGTCGCCGTTGTGCAGCACCTCGGTGATGCGGGCCGTGATCTCGGCGCGCAGGCTGCCGTTGCGCTGGGTGTCGCCGTTGCCCTGGTACTTGTTCTCGCTGTCGATGCCCCAGGGCCGGATGAAGTCCAGGAAGCCGAGACCGGGCCCGCCGCTGTGCTCGCTCTTGTTGTCGGCTTTGGTCTTGGCGCCGGCGTTTGCGGCGGCCTGCTCGGTGATCAGGATGGTCACCAGGTCCCCGACCCGGTGCGCCTTCAGGTTGGTCACCAGCGAGGCGCCGGTCTCCAGGTCGATCAGGGGCCGCCGGCCCGGCGTGGCCAGCGCCGGCGCGGCGGCCATTGCGGCGATCGTCGTCGCCAGCAACAGGCACGCGCGGCTCTTCGTCGTCTGCGTCATGGTCAGCGCCTCCATTCGACCCGGCCCGGTCCCGCGACGCGCGCGTTGACCAGCCGACCGGTCAGTTCGTTGCGGACGGGAATCGTCTGGCCCAGGCTCCCGGACTGCCGCGCCAGCGCGCGGACGCTCGCCTGCACCGCGCCGCGTTGCACGAGCAGCTCCACGAGGTCGCCCGCCAGCACGACGGGCGTCGGCTTCAGGTCGGCGGCGCGCGGCGTCTCGCCGGCGCGCAGGTCTCGCGCCGCGCTCTGGCCGGCCAGCTGGTGGCGTCCGCTCACCAGGCCCGGCGGCAGCGCCGCCAGGTCGGCCCAGCGCCACTCGAACTGGCCCTCGGCCAGCGCCGTGCCGCGGGCGATCGCCGCCCGCGCCACCGGGACCTCGCCGTGGGCGTGCACGATCACGGTCACGGGCACCGAGCGCGCCTGCCAACCGTCCGTCAGCTCCAGCTGGAGCTGCGTGCGGCCCGGCGGCAGCGGTTCGCGGCGGGGGCAGGTCAGGCGCCAATCGCCGTTCACGGCCGACGGTCCGGCCGGCAGGGTCACCTCGCAGCTCGGCGGGGGCGCGCCTGCCGGCGCCGCCGGCAGCAGCGCCGCCAGGAGCCGCTCGGCTTCGGCCTGCAGCGCGGCCGGGTCCAGGGGCCGGCCCCCGAAGCGCACGCGGCAGCGCGTCGCGCCGGTCAGCCGGACGCCGTCCGCGAGCGAGGCCGCGACCAGTCGCCGCAGCACGCCCTGCCGCGTCACCAGGGCCATGGCGTCGCCCGGGCCGGCCTCGGCCACCAGCACCGCGGCCGCCTCGGCCGGCACGGGTTCCAGCACGATGTCGCCCAGGCGGACGACCGCGGAGGCCACCGTCGCCGAATCCGGCAGCACGACGGTCCACGCCCGCGCCGCCGGGACGGGCAGCAGCAGGAGCAGCGGGAGCGCGTGCCGGAACCGGACCCTCATCGCTACCTCTTGAGGTGGTTGATGACCTGCAGCATCTCGTCGGCCATGGTGATGGTCTTCGAGTTCAGCTCGTAGGCCCGCTGCGCGGTGATCATGTTCACCAGTTCGTCGACGGTCTCGACGTTGCTCATCTCCAGGAAGCCGGCCGAGGTGGCGCCCATGCCCTCGAGGCCGGGCTGCCCGAGGATCGGCTGCCCGCTGGCGGGCGATTGGCTGAAGAGGTTGCCGCCCAACGCCGACAGGCCGGCGCCGTTCGGGAAGCGGGCCAACTCGAGCTGCCCGATCTCCTGCACGTTGGCGTCGTCGCCCTGCACCATCGCGCTGACGATGCCGTCGCGGGAGACGGAGATCTCCAGCGCGTCCTCGGGGATGACCAGCGCCGGCTCCAGGCGGTAGCCCTGGGCCGTCACCACGTTGCGGTCGGCGTCCATCTTGAACGAGCCGTCGCGCGTGTACTTGATCGTGCCGTCGGGCATGCGCAGCTGGAAGAAGCCGTCGCCCTCGATCATCAGGTCCAGCGGGTTGCCGGTCGCGACGATGGTGCCCTGGTCGAAGTTCTTGTTCGTGGCCACCAGCTTCACGCCGTGCCCGACCTCGACGCGGACGGGCGTGGCCCGCCCCTCCGCGTTGACCAGGCCGCCGGGCATGACCTTTTCGTAGAGGAGGTCCTGGAATTCCGTGTGGCTGCGCTTGTAGCCGGTGGTGTTCACGTTCGCCAGGTTGTTGGCGATCGTGTCGATGTTCAGCTGCTGGGCCTTCATGCCCGAGGCCGCCGTGCCCATCGCCCTGATCATGACGCATCGCCTCCCGGTTCGCCGCGCCCGCCTAGGCGGTGGTCCGCGGCAGGTTGTTGACGGACTTGCCGAGGAGCTCGTCCTCGGTCTGCAGGACCTTGCTCTGGATCTCGAAGGCGCGCTGCGCCTCGATCATCGCCACCAGCGTGTCGACGGGGTTGACGTTGCTGCCCTCGACGTGGCCCTGCGCCACCACGGTCTCCTCCACCGGGACCGGCTGCGGCGCCAGGTCGGCCGGGGCCTTCAACAGGGCGTCGCCCATGTGCTCGAGGCGCGTGGGATCCGCGAAGTCCACCAGCTTGAGGCGCCCGACCGACTGACCGTCCACGGTCACGGTCCCGTCGGCGGCGATCGTGAACTCCCCGCCTTCCAGCCGCAGCGGCCCGCCGTCGCCGACGACCGGCTTGCCGTCGGGCGTGGTCAGGCGGCGCTCGGCGTCCAGGGTGAACGACCCGTTGCGCGTGTAGCGCGGGCCGTCGGCGGTCTGGATCTCGAAGAAGCCCCGGCCCATGATCGCCACGTCGGTGTCCCGTCCCGACGGCTTGATCGGGCCCGGGCGGGCGTCCAGGGCGTGGGTCAGGTCGGCGCGGGTCACCGGGCGCCAGCGCGGTTCGGCCGCGCCGGCGACGCTCCGCGCGGGCTCGGCGGCGGCGGGGACGGGGCCGGCGGCCGGCAGCGCGGGCGCGGG
>CAYNPY010000168.1:0-4732 GCA_964399195.1 uncultured Fibrobacteraceae bacterium | reverse complement strand
AGACGCCGCAGAAGAGGATCTCGATCTGCACGTCCGTCGGCGTGACGCCGCGGCGTTCGATGGTGTCGCGCGCCAGCGCCGCGGTGGCGCTGGCGGCGGAGAAGGCTTTGGCCTGGGCCATGTGCTGGTCTCCCGTGGTTGGAGTGGCCCCGTCGTCGGGGTCGGCTCCGGGCGCGGCAGCCGACGCCCGACGCATCGCGTTCGGTCCCGGGGCACGATAATCGGAACCGGCGCCGCCCGCCGCTCTGTCCGCCGTGTTGACGATCCAGCGGGCGTCATCATAGGCTCGCCCGATGCGATGCCTGCCGCTCTGCATCCTGCTCCTGGCCGTTGCGGTCCTGGTCGTGGCGACGAGTCTCGACCTCTGGACGTCGCCGTACCTGTGGGAGGAAGGCGATCTGGCCGCCAACGCCCTGCAGGTAGAACGCGCCCGCGAGGGCCGCGAGTTGCTGGGGCCGTACTCGCGCCATGGCTTCAACCACCCCGGACCGGTCAGCTTCTACATCCAGGCCTGGACGGAGCCCCTGTTCGCGCCCTTCCCCTCGCACCTGGCCCGGCACTTCGCGGCGCAGCTCTGCCTAAACCTGGCCACCTGCCTGGCCACGCTGTGCCTGCTGCGACGGGGCGGCGCCCTGCCGACGACCGTGACCGGCGGAACCTTCCTGCTGATCGGGCCCGCGATCTTTCTCGCCGGCGGCAACGCGATCATGCTGATGAGCGTGTGGGGCCCGACGATGACGATCCTGCCGATGGCGCTGGCGGTGGTCGCCGCGGCCCGCCTGAGCGACGGCGACCTGGCGGCATTGCCTCTGGCCGCCATGGCCGCCGTGGTGTCCGCCCACAACCACGTCCTGACGTTGCCGGCGTTGGCGCTGCTGACGGTCGCCGTCGTCTTCTCGCGCGTGCGGCACAAGCGCCGTCTCGAGCCGGCACCCGGCAGCTTCAGGGGGCGCCTGCTGGTCCTGTCGTCGGTTGCCGTGCTCGTCGCCGGCGCGGCGCCGATCGTCATCGAGCAGCTGACCGGCAGCCCGGGCAACCTCTCGCTGATGGCGCGCTGGCTGGCCGCGCAGTCGCCGACCAGCCACCCCTGGCTCGACGTCCTGACGACATTCGGACAGGCCTTCACCGACCCCCTGGTCGTGCTGGTTCCGGGTGCGGCCGCGCGGATTGCGGGGCCCACGGGGACCGCCGTCGTGATCGGCCTGTGCCTGGCGGCCGGCATCTGGGTCGACCGGTTCCGCCCCCGCCCGTGGCGGCCGGTCCTGCGGCTGGTCTGGCCGGTCATCGCGCTGACCGCGCTGCTTGCCCGCGGCGCTGCCGGCCCGCTCGAGACCTATCTCTTCTACTACCTTTACGGCCTGGTCGGGTTGCTGCACGTGGCGACCCTCGACGGCGTGACCTGGCTCCTGCTCGGCCGGAAGGCGGAGCCCGGCCCGCGCGCCGCCGCGGCCGTCGCCGTGGCCGGACTGGTCTGCCTGGGGGCCTGGCTGTCGCAGCACGCGGTGGCCGCGCCGCCGCCGCGGGACGAGGTGGGTGACCTGATCGCCTCGCTGCGCCTGCAGCCGGGTGATACCGTGGTGATCTCCCTGGGTTCGGGCCCCGGCGACGAGAACCTATGGTCGCGGGTCCCGGCCTACGCGCTGCGCCTGCGGCGGGCCGGGTGCCGGGTGGTCGTGCCGGAGCGGGTCGTCGTGATGTGCGGCCGCGAGATGGCCGGCCCGCCGGCCCGACCGGCGGACGTCGAGCTGGAGTTCTCCTGCGTCCCGCCCGGACCCGGCTCATCCCGATACGTAGCGCACGGGGATTGGGGTATCTACTGTCGTGGGCCGCGCGCCGACGCGCCGGATTGACCCGGATCGCCGCCGCCCGGACCACCCACCGCCAACCGGGAGTCGCGACCATGAACCATCGCCTGCGCCCCGACCGACATTTCCGCTTCGACCTGCCCGGCCACGGCGAGTTCGACCTGCCGCTGCGCCGCCTGATGGTCCCGGCCGGCGAACGCGTCACGCTGCGTTCGGACCACGACCCGGATTTCACGGGCGCCCTGCGGGACAAGGACGCGGCGGCCGAGCGCCTGGCCGACAACGTCCGGCGCCTGTCCGAACTGCAGGAGAAGCTGTACGCGCAGGACGTGCACGCGCTCCTGGTCATCTTCCAGGCGCTGGATGCCGCGGGCAAGGACGGCACGATCCGCCACGTCATGTCCGGGGTCAACCCCAGGGCTGCCACGTGACCAGCTTCAAGGTCCCGTCCGCGGAGGAGCTGGACCACGACTACCTGTGGCGCGCCGCGAAGGCGCTGCCGGCGCGCGGGATGATCGGGATCTTCAACCGCTCGTACTTACGAGGAGGTGCTCGTGGTGCGCGTGCACCCGGAGCTGCTGGAGCGCCAGCGCCTGCCCGAGCGCGCGAAGGGTGACGACATCTGGGCGCAGCGCTTCGACGAAATCAACGCCTTCGAGCGCTACCTCGAGCGCAACGGGGTGACCATTCTGAAGTTCTTCCTGAACGTCTCGAAGGAGGAGCAGCGCCGGCGCTTCCTCGACCGCATCGACGAACCCGAGAAGAACTGGAAGTTCTCCATCGCCGACTACCGCGAGCGCGCCTTCTGGGACAGGTACCAGGAAGCCTACGAGCAGATGCTGAGCCACACCAGCACCGACGTGGCGCCCTGGTTCGTGATCCCGGCGGACCACAAGTGGTTCGCGCGCCTGGCCGTCTCCGAGGTGATCTGCGCGGCGCTCGAAGCGCTGCCGTTGCGCTTCCCCGCGGTCGACGCGGAGCGGCGGCGCGAGCTCCAGACGATCATGGACGAGCTGGCCGGCGAGGGCAAAGGCGGTCGCTGACGACTCGCGGCCGCGGGACGGCAGCTCATTTCACGAGCGTGACCGCGCCCCCGACCGCGCGCCCCAGTCCCAGCACCTGGACCCGGTAGACCCCGCTCGGCGCGCGGCGGCCCTGATCGTCGCGGCCGTCCCAGGCGACAGCGTGCTCGCCGGCCGCCACGGCGCCGTCGAACGCCGTACGGACCAGGCGGCCCCGGGCGTCGAACAGGCGCACCTGCACGCGGGCTTCCCGCGCCACCGCAAACGAGATCGTCGTGGCGGGGTTGAGCGGATTGGGCCAGGCGCCCCGCCAGGCGAGCGGCGCTGCGCCCGCCGGCGGCGGCACCTCCGCCACCATCCCGACGCCGCTGTACACCCAGGCCCGCTCCACGTGGTAGCCCCCGCCGGTGTACCACGAGGCCGTCACCAGGACGTCGGCGCGGCCGTCCGCGTCGACATCGCCGACACGCCACACCATGATGCCCGAGGCGCCCGGCTCGGGCGCGATCGTCCAGTCCGGTTCGCTGTCCGGGGCCGCGCCGCCGCGGAAGACGTAGACCACGTCGTCCAGGCCGACGAGCGCCACGTCGTCGTAGCCGTCGGCATCGACGTCGCCCAGACCCGCCACGCCGTCGCCGGGCGCCAGCCTCAGCACCGTGTACCACGAGGGATCGGTATCGCCCAGGAAGATCCGCGACTGGTCCAGGTACCGCGCGGTGGCGACGATGTCCGCCAACCCGTCGCCGTTGAAGTCGAAGTCGCCGTCCAGGTCCTCGCCCAACCAGGCGGTGCCGGACAGGACATCGAAGGCCGTTTCGTAGCCCAGGCGCAGGTCGCCGCCGTGGACCAGGTACAGGGAGCCCACCTCGGGCGCCATGGTCAGGATGCCGTCGTGGAACCAGAGGTTCGCTTGCAGGGGCAGCCCGAACACCAGGTCGCCGCGCCCGTCGCCGTTGCGGTCGCCGACGCGCGTCAGGCTGTGCTGGAAGCCGTAGGCGTCCACCGACCGGCCCCAGTAGGACCCCGGCGGCGGCGGCGAGCCGCCGCGGAAGACGTCCGCGGTCGGCGGCGGGCCGTAGCCGCCGCCGGTGTTGATCGTCGCCGCCAGGTCGTCGCAGTCGTCGTCGGGATCGAAGTGCCCGGCGCTGGCGATGGCCGTCCCGAACCCGTAGTTGCTCCACGGCCCGGGGATCACGACGTCGGCCACGGCATCCAGGCCGGGGCCGCCGTAATAGACGAACACGGCCCCGTTGTTCGACATGCCGTCCGTATCGTATAGGGGCGCGCCGACCGCGATGTCGCCGAACCCGTCGCAGTTGAAATCGAACGGGCCCTTCAGCGCGGTGCTGAGCATGCCCGACGCGTTCTGCTGCAGCACCAGATCGGCCTGGGCATTCACGCCCGGTCCGCCGAAGTAGACGTAGGCGCGGCCGGAGTAGCCGGGGCCGTCCTCCCGGCGGTCGATGATCAGGAAGTCGTCGAACCCGTCGCCGTTCACGTCGCCCAGCCAGGCCGCCTCGCGGCCGAACGATTGGTTCTGGTGCTCGGGTTCGAGCGTCAGCATCGGGGCGCCGGCAGCGGCGCCGGCGGCCAACAGGAAGAGCATCGTCAGGGCGCGGATCATCACATACCGCCTTTCCGGGATCGGGGACAGCATAGCACTCCGGCGGCCGCGAGGGGCGGTCAAATGCGGGATGCGGACCCGGGCCCGTTTGCCTTCAAGGCCGGCGCGGCGTTATCATGAACTGCCATGAGAGCCCTCCTCCTCATCCCCCTCCTGCTGCTCGGCGCCCTGCAGGCCGCCGTCCAGCCGGCCGCGCCGCCAGCGGGCCCGACCGGGCCGCTCCGCTTCCGCGGCGGGCCGGCCCCGACGGCCCCCGCGCCGGCCGAGGCCCCGACGGTTCT
>CAYNPY010000167.1:0-4740 GCA_964399195.1 uncultured Fibrobacteraceae bacterium | reverse complement strand
TGGTCACGCTGTGTGGCAGGTGCCATGCGTTCGCGCATGAGGGGGGAGTTGCGCCGGCGCTACTCGCAACGGCTCACCTTGGGAAGGCGTCCGCGGCGGCGCCCTGAACCGCCGTCTCCCGCTGGCGCTCGATCGCCGCGAGGTAGCGGCTGCCGGCCAGCCGGCGGCCGAACTCCATGGTCAGGCGCGCCAGCGAGGCCCGATCGCCGCCCCAGGCGTCCGCGATGAATGACGCGGCCCGGTCGGCCTTGCCGGCATAGACCAAGCGCTGCGCGGTCGCGAACAGGCCGCAGATGGGGTCGTAGGCCTTGCCGGTCCAGGACGGGTCGGCGGCGTATTGCCGCGCCTGCGCGTCCAGGTCGGCGGGCAGCTTGACCGCCGCGGCCGTCAACGGCGCCGACGGCTGCAGCGCCCCGCCCTGCCAGTCCAGGACCACTTCCACCGAGGAGGATCCCGCGAAGTCGAACGGCCAGTACGCCAGCGCCCAGTCGCGGACGACGAATTCGAGGGCCGGGTCGTCGTCAGCCTGCCGGATCGCGGCTTCCGTGTGCTCGCCGGCGATCTCCGCCAGCACCTCGCACTCCTCGCCCAGCGAGAACACCCAGGTGACGAAGCAGCAGTGCGCGCCGCCGCTCCAGCCGGTGAGGACCAGATCGGGCACGCCGTCCGCGTTCACGTCCGTGCCGGGGGCCAGCGGCGGCGGGTCCATCCACAGGCGGATGAAGTCATCGATCCGCCGGACCAACTCGCCGGATCGGTAGAGATGGAAGACGTCGGTGCCGGCGGCGCTGGTATCGATTACGGCATGGTAGGGGCCGATGGACACGCCCACCGGAGCGGCGGCGGCCGCCGCCGGAAGCAGGATGGCCAGCATGATGGCGGCGATGCGCATGCCTCCAGTATACCGACGTGCGGGATCGCGGCCAGTTGCGCCGGCGCAACCCGACGGCAAAGGCCCCCCGCAACTCCACGGAGGGCCTTTACATCTCTCAGCTCGGCCTGCGTTCAGGCTTACGAGTGCGGGCTCTTGCGATACTTCAGGGGAGACATCCCGCACCGGTCCTTGAACGTGCGCGAAAAGTGCGCCAGGCTGTGGAAGCCGCAGCGCTTGCTGATCGCGTCGACCGACAGGTCGAAGCGGCGCAGCAGACTCTTCGCGTTCTCGACGCGCACCTGGATCAGGTAGTCGCTGAAGCTCATCCCCACTTCCTGCCGGAACAGGTTCGAGAAGTAACCGGGGGACAGGTTGACCATCTCGGCCATCTTGTCGCGGTTGATGTTCTCGTGGAAATGCGCCAGCACGTAGCGGCACGCGTACTCGGCCCGGTAGTCCTGCAGCGTGTGCGAAGCATGGATGACGTTGCCCTGCTCGTCGATCATGGTGATCTCGGGCAGGTTTTCGCTGTACAGGTCCTCGTCGCCGGGAATCGCGTGCGGCCCGGTGTCCAGGCCCTGGGGCGCCGTCTTCTCGGCGTGCGGATGGGCGCTGCCGGGCAGACCCGAAACCGCCGTGCCGAGGTACTGCGTCACCATGCGCGCAGCCTTGACCACATTCGTCTTCTTCGTGACCAGCACCGGCGCGCCGGACTGCGTGAGCTGACCGACCAGAGCGGCCCGCAGCGCATCGGGCGTCTCGCCGGTGTACACGAAGTTCAGCGCCGCCGCGGCCTGGGCCTCCGTCGACTCGCCCTCCTGCATGCGGTGCATCAGGATCTGCGAGCCGAACAGCGCCAGGCACAGCTCGGTCGTGTTGCTCTCGGCCCGCGGACAATAGAACAGGATCCGCTGGCTCTCCTCCCTGCCCTGGAACTGGTGCTTCGGATAAGTCGGGAACTCGATCACGAAACAGGTCCACGGTTCTTTGAGAGGTTCGTACCTTTCTTCCACAATAAGACCCCCAAGCGAGCACATCCTTGGGCAGCGCAAAGGTGTACTGAACGACAAAATTTCGTGCCTGACGTTATTTAGAATACGGCCCGTAGTGGGGATTTGTCCATGAAAAAAACCAAATGATAGCTTTTTATTTCGCCCCATAGCACGAATCATCCACCGGAATCTTGGCAATATTTGTCTGGTTAGCGCGCCCAAGTGCCATGGATATGCGGTGTTTTGTGACGTGAAATCAATTTTTGGCGAGAATTCGGGTCAAAACTGGCTGAATCCTTGTCAGTGCATCAGTTACGGGACGAGCTCTAGCCGCAGCGTCGCCCCGATGCGCGCCGCCGTCTCTTCGGGCACGCCGGACCCGGCTGCGAACTCCGGCCACCGCCTGGCCGCCGCGACCACCTGCGCGACGATTTCCTCGGCCCGCCCGCGCCGGATCGACACCAGCCTCGCGCACTCCCGGAAGTCATCAAGGGTGAAGCCGTCGCGTTTGCCGCCGAGCGTCATCTGGTGGTCCCGGGTCCAGGTCCCGGTGGGGTTGTAGCTGTAGGTCACGTCGAAGGCCGGCGACAGCGACCACCGGCCCGCGCGGTCCATCAGGAAGGCGATGTTCTTGACGTGGTCGTCCTGGTTGCGCGCGACGATGTTGAACGCCGCGCGGCGCAGCTGCTCCTCGAGCGCATCCATCGGCAGCCCCAGCTCGCGGATGGCCAGCAGCGCCTGCTCGTAGGAATGCGCGCCGGCCTGGCGGAAATCCAGGTGCGCGAGCGCGCCGAGCGACTGCATGTGCAGCTTGCGGCCGGACGGCGTGCGGTCGAAGCGGCGCGTCATGAAGTGGCAGCGGCCGTTCTCCTCGAGCAGGCGGCACTCGCTCATCGTGATGCCGGCCGCCACGGCCATCCGGTGGTACGCGTGCTCGATGCGGCCGTAACCGGCGGAATCTTCCAGCTCGCGGCCGCGGTCGACAGCGCCGCTACTGACGCCGTCGAACTTCAGCAGCCAGTAGGTGAAGCCCGAACCGGCGTCGACCTGGCCCGAGCGCACCTCGTCGGTCTCGGGATTCCAGGCGATGATGGCCTTGGCGCGCGCGCCGCCGGCCGAGGTGCCCACGCGCAGGATCGTCTGCAGCGATTCTTCCCTTCGGAGCGGCGCGAACGAGCCGTTCAGCTGGTTGCGTTGCGCCAGGATCTCGCCCGCCAGGTCGACCAGCGCGTCGAGGTCGATGCGCTCGGCCTTCGAGGCGCGCGGCCCGATGACAGGGTGGTATTCCAGCGCGCCCATGCCGCGCGTGCCGGTGTAGCACAAGCGCTCGACGGGATCGAGCGGCCGCTCGCTGCGGCCCTCGCGCGCCAGCCAGGCGTTGATGAGCGCGTTGCCGAAATCGTCGGGCAGGGAATCGGCCAGCAGGCCGGGCAGGCCGTGGAACGATTCCCGCGGCAGGGACGGGAACGCGTAGACGCGGTCGGACAGCGGCATCGTCAGCGGGGCCAGTTCGATGCCGCTCTGCCGGAACTGCGGGTCGTACTCGAAGCGCGCGACTTTGGCCGCGTCGTCCCACGCCACCGCGCCGATGGTGCTGCCCCACAGCCTGACTTCGGCGATGGTCATTGGTCGTCACCCCAGGTCCAGGGCTTGTCGTCGTGCTGTGGCGCCGGCGCAACCGAGGACGCGCGGCGCCGCAGCTTCCCCTGCAGCTTCAGCTGCTGCATCGGGCTGGGCGCCGGCGCGGGCAGGAACTGCTCGAGGTTGGCCAGCAGGCCCAGCGCGCGCAGCACGCGGATCCAGTTGGTCATCTGCGCCGAGTGCCCGTGCTCCATGCGGTGCAGCGTGCGCTTGGAGACGCCGGCCTCGCGGGCCAGGTCGTCCTGCGAGAGGTTGCGGTCCAGGCGCTGGCGGGCCAGGCGCCGGCCCAGTTCGGCCAGGGCGGCGGGGTCGGGGGTGGTGTCGGTCAGGGGCATGGGGCCACCGTCCAGGGATGAGAATGTGCGCGAGGGGTGCCATTAATATGCCAATTATGGCGAATTTGTCAACAGATGGCTTGTCTTCTGCGTTGTAATATCTGGCACTTTATGGATATTAGCGGTCTATGGGTGCCAATAATGGCCATTAAGACCTGATCGATGGCCTTCCGCTACGCCGCGCCCGGGCCACCCCCGGCCGGGGCCGGCCTGAACCTGACCCCCGCGAACACCAGCCAGAACGCCAGCACCGCCTCCCCGAACATCAGCGGCGTGGCGAACTTGAACAGCAGGTCGTGCGACGACGGCCAGAGGACCCCCGCCAGGCTCAGCACCACGTAGGCCGCGCCGTTGGCCAGCAGCCAGACGCCGAGGAAGCGCGGCAGGAAGCCCGAGCGCCAGACCAGCAGGCCGAGCGGCAGCAGCCACAGGCCCCAGTAGAGCTCGACCGCGAGCGTGCCGTGGCGATCGAACTCCAGCAGCAGCGTGACCAGCGCGTCGCGCTCAGCGCCGGTGAACGCGGAGAGGAACCGCGGGTCGTTCAGCAGCTTCAGCGTGGCCACCTCGGTGGCCGCCCCCGCGATGGCCAGCGGCGCCACCAGCAGGATGAGGATCACCATGAGCGAGGCCAGGCGGCGGCCCACGTCGCGCAGCAGCTGGTAGAGCGCCAGCGCCGAGGCGACGAAGAAGAGCTGCGAGATCATCCCCAGGACGATGTTCGCGCGGAACAGCGACTCGTGGGCCAGCAGGTTGGCGACGGTGGCCGACGCGTCGCCGGGCACGAAGATCTTCCCGGGGATGAAGAGCAGGACCACCGGGCCCAGGAAGACGACCGGCAGGTAGAGCAGGCCGGCCAGGCGGGCGTCGCGCTGGGTGGGGGGCATCGGGGGCTCCTTGG
>CAYNPY010000166.1:0-4779 GCA_964399195.1 uncultured Fibrobacteraceae bacterium | reverse complement strand
GTCCGGCGGGGGCGCGGCGGCGGCGGCCCCGGCGAGCGCGTGACCGTCGCCCGGACCGCCGGCGGCCCCGTGCGGGTACGCTCCTCCCGGCGCCCCGGGGTCCTGGAGGTCCGTCCCCTGGCGTCCCTGACGGTCGCGGCGGACCCGGCGGCGGTCTACGCGCCGTGGTGGCCGCTGGGGGAGGTCCTGCCGCGCCTGCCCGAATGGCTCCCGCGGACGGGAACTCCGGGCGCGGACGGGCGTTGAAGCGGCTGCGGTTCCGTTCCCCGGTCGTCGTCAGGAGTCTGCGGTGAACCTGTCGCGCGAGAACAACCCCCTCGATGATCCCCGCCGCTTGCGCGCCGCCCTGCGCGACGTGCGCGACGAGGATCTCATCGTGATGGTCCAGCAGGGCCAGAAGCGGGCCTTCGACGAGATCGTGCACCGCTATAAGGGCCGTCTCTACAGCTTCATCATGCGCATGGTGAAGGAGCCGACCCTGGCGGAGGAACTCACGCAGGAGACCCTGATCCGCATCTACATCCATGCGGACAAGTACCGCGAGATCGCGCGGTTCTCGACCTGGGTCTTCACCATCGCCACGAACCTGGTGCGCAACAAGATGCGCCAGCGGTCGCGGCGCCCGGGCACCATCAGCCTGAACCCGGCGCCGGAAGACGACGAGGTGCCGGTCGACCCCGCGGACGCGCGCGCGGACACCAGCGAGCGCGTGCAGCGGGAGGAACTGGGCCGGCTCATCGCCGAGGCCACCGAGAAGATCCCCGAGCGCTACCGGATCCCGTTCCTGTTGCGCGAGGTGGAACAGCTCAGCTACGAGGAGATCCAGCAGGTCACCGGCCTGAAGCTCGGCACCGTGCGCTCGCGCATCAACCGGGCCCGGACGCGGTTCCGCCTGCTGATCAAGCCCATGTTGAAGAACGAGTCGCTGCTGGCCGAGCTCGAGGAGATCGAGGCCCGCGCCGCGGCTGAGGGCGGCGAGCCGCCCGCGGACGATTGAGGAAAGGACACCCCACCATGCGTTGCTCCAGGGCGAGGGACTACTTGAGCCGGGATCTGGACGGGATGCTGCCGCCGGACGTCACCGTCGGGCTGCGCGAGCACGTCGACGGCTGCCGCAACTGCCAGGCGTTCCGCGAGGATCTCGTGCTGGGACGCCGCCTGCTGGCGGCGACCGAACCGCGCCTGCCCGACAACTTCGACTGGAAGCTGCAGCTGCGGCTGAACCAGGCGCTGCAGCAGCGCGCCGGCGAGACGGCCTATCCGTGGTACGAGGAGCCGCAGGTGCGGCGCGGCGCCTGGCTGCCCGCCTTCGGCGCGGCGACCTCGCTGGGCCTGGCCGCCGTGCTGGCGTTCGCCGTCTTCCTGGGTCCGCGGGAGCAGGCGGCGGTGGGCGCCGGCCCGCTCTCGGCCGCCACCGTGGCCGCGCCGCCGGCGGCGGTGACGGCGGCGACCGATTTCGCGACGACGCCCGTTCAGACAACGGCGGACCAGCGGCCCGCGGACGCGGCGGCCAGCCTGGCCGGGCGCGCGGACCGGCGCCCGCTGTTCGGCGCGCCGCAGGGCGGCGGCCTCTACGGCGGCGGCGCCCGAAGCCTTTCGGTCGGCACGCGCCCGGCCGGCTCCTCCTTCGTCGACCGCGGCTGGTCCGGGGAGAGCCTCGAGGACGCGCGCACCATCATCCAGCTGCGCGCCTACAATGCGCAGCTGCAGCAGACGCTCCACCGTCAGCAGCTCGAGCTGCAGCGCCTGAAGGCCCAGCTTGACACGACCGGGGGGCGCGGCCTAGATACAGAGGCCACCCGCTGACCCCGCGCGGCGGCCCTGCGGGGCCGCCGCCGTTTCCGCCGTCCCGAGGTGCGTCGCGTTGGCTCGTCAGGCAATCCGCTCCCGGCGGCGCGCGTCGGGTCTCGCCCTGTCCCTGCTGTGCTGCCTGGCGCTGGCCGCCGGCTGCGGCCTGGACGACGAGAAGGCCATCCTCATGGCCGCCGGCTCCTACGGCGACGTCGCCGTGGCCCTGAGCGACGAGGCGCTGCGCCCGGCCACGGACCGCTTCCTGGCCGCCTTCAATCCGCAGGTCACCTTCGTCATCCAGCCCGAGACGGTGTTCAAGGTCGACGTCTTCGGGCCGGACCACTGGGAGTCCGCCCGCGGCTACAAGAACGTCCTGTTGCTGGTGCGCATGGGCAGCGGCGGCTCGCTGGAAAAGCAGGCCAAGCGGCTCGTCTCGGCGGATGCCTGGCGCAAGATGGAGGAGTCCGGCGGCGGCATCGTGCAGGTGCCCGACCCCTGGGCCACCTACCAGCTGGCGGTGGTGGTGGCCGCCCGCGACGTCAACGGGCTGGGCAGCATCCTGCGCAACAACCCGGACAAGCTGCGCGGTATCGTCGAGAAGGAGAACCGCGAGCGCATCCTGCGCCGGGCGCGTCACGACGGCCTGCAGACCGGCCTGATGGCCCGCTACTGGCAGGAATTCGGCTTCTGGCTGGAGATCCCGGGCGAGTTCCGGCAGAACCAGTTCCGGCCGGACGGCTTTCCGGGCCTCGAGCTGATCACCAACGCGCCCTCGCGCGGCATCACCATCAGCTGGCGCGACACGGCCGAACCGGCGGCATTCCTGGCCGACGCCGAGGTGATGGTCGCGCTGCGCGCGGAGATGGGCACGGCCCTCCACAAGGAGGAGCTGGTGCCCGAGTCGTTCGCCTGGAGCCGCGACACGATCGGCGACGTGCCCTGCGTCCGCCTGGAGGGCTCGTGGACCAGCACCGATTTCGACGGCGGCGGCCCGTTCCGCTGCTGGTTCATTCCCGACCGGGAGCGGGGGCGCCTGTACTGCGTCGACCTGCTGGTCTACGCGCCGGGGCAGGACAAGATGCTCCACTTCCGGCGCCTGGAGGCGTTCCTCAGCACGTTCACGACGAAGGGACCGCCATCGTGATGCGTCCGGCCCCGCTCCGCCCGGCCGTCGGTCCCGCCGCGATCGCGGCCCTGGCCGCGGCGCTGCTCCTGACCGCCGTCCAGCCGGCCACGGCCCAGGAGCGCGGCGACACGGGACGCCGCCGACCGCCGCGCCCCGCCCAGGTCCAGCCGGCCCGCCCCGGGCCGGACGCGATGCGGACCACGCCGCCCGCCCTGGCGGACGACCCGCACCGCTGGCTGGGCGGCATCGCGCTGGGCGTCGGCGATGCCGGGGACCTCTTCCGGGTGGAGACGCAGACGGGCGCGACGGCGGCCTGGGGCCTGCCGGGCAACGCCGATTTCCGGGCCTCACGGTTCAGCGCGACGGCGGATCCCGGCCTGGAGATCGCCGCGCACCTGGCCCGCCGCCTCGGGCGCGGCCGCTGGTGGCTGCGCGCCGACCTGGCGCGCGGGGGCGGGGATATCGCCGCGGAGGCCCTGCTCGGGCAGGGCGGGGACGTCCTGTTCTACGACCGGGCGACGTTCCTGACGGCGGGCCTGGGCCTCGAGGCCCGGTTGACGGCCTGGCCGTCGCATCCGTACGCCGTGCTGGGCCTGACAGCCTGCCACTTCTCCGCCGACCGCTATGACGATCTGTCGGAGACCGGCGTGGGCCCGCGCATCGGGCTCGGGTATCGCCATCGGATCGGCCGGGCCTTCGCCGGCCTGGAGGTGGACCTCGCCAGGATCGGCATGAATTTCAATGACTTCCGGCCGCCGGTGGCCGAAGCGCCTGAACCGGAGATCCATTACGACGCGGCCGGGCACATCTGGCGGGCCGGCGTCCGCCTGGTGGTTTCGCGCGGCTGGTAGCCCGGCGCCCGTCCCGATTGTCCTCCGCGGTGGACAGTCGGCGCCGGGGCGGTGATTTTCCTTTCTGCCGGCGCGGCGGACTCCTATATTGGATGACTTCGCCAGCCGCCGTCCCCACCTCAGCGAACGGGAGACCCCGCATGGGCAATGTGATCGCCGTCGTGAACCACAAGGGTGGGGTGGGCAAGACCACCACGGCCATCAATCTGGCGGCAGGCCTGACCCGGTACAGCGACGTGACGTCGTCCTGCCTGGTGATCGACATGGACCCGCACGGCTGCGCCACGAGCACGCTGCTGGGCAAGCTGGACGGCGAGCCGCCCGCGCGCAGCGTGTTTGACGTCCTGCGCCGGGCGATCACGCCCCAGGACGGCATCGCGGCGACGATCTACGACGAGAACATCGACCTGCTGCCGGCCAGCCCCTCGCTCGAGAGCATGGCCAAGACGCAGATCACCGACCGCCTGGCCAAGGTCGTGCAGTCGCTCTCGACGTCCTACGGCTGGATCATCATCGACACGCCGCCGGACCTGGGCGTCCTCACGCAAAACGCCCTGGTGGCCGCGGACTACGCCCTGATCCCGACGCCGTGCACGGGCCTGGCGATCCCGACCCTGCACCAGATGAAGCAGCTGATCGAGCGCGTGCAGGAGCGGCAGAACATCTGGCTGCAGCTGATGGGCGTCCTGTTGACCATGAAGGACGGCCGCACGCCGCTGCAGAAGAACATGAAGAAGGAACTGGGCAACGTCTTCGGGCCGAACGACGTCTTCAAGACCATCATCACGACGAACATCAAGATCGAGGAGGCGCCGGCCGCCTCGCAGAGCATCTACGCCTACGACTCCGGCTGCCTGGGCGCCTCGCTCTACCGCGACTGGATCAAGAAGGAATTCCTGAAGAAGCACCAGAAGCTCGAGAAGCGGAAGGTCGAACTGCGCGAGAACATGGAACTGACCCGCGAGGCGGCCGAGGAGGGCTGAGCGCCCGCGCCTCAGCCCCGCACGAACG
>CAYNPY010000165.1:0-4799 GCA_964399195.1 uncultured Fibrobacteraceae bacterium | reverse complement strand
CCACCTCTCCTTGCCCAAACCCCTCCCAACTGCTAGATTAGCAGGTCCGCCGGCCCCTTTTCGGTCGCCGGCGGGGCGCTGCCGATCTGCGGAACTTCCTGCGCTTCGGCCCGCAACATGTTGATTTAACGTAGGATGCGCGCAGCGTCCCGGCGGGCCGGCTCGAATGAGCGGGGCCCACGGGCGGGCACGCCCTTTTGCCGTGCAGGGGCCCCGGAGCCGCGCGGCGCGCCCGAACGGCGCCAAAGGAAAGAACCAAGGCCGTGTTCCAGGACCTGACCAGACGGCTCGACGCCACGCTCAAGAAGCTGCAGGGCGCCGACCGCCTGACCGAGGACAACATCAAGGATGCGCTCCGCGAGGTGCGCCTGGCCCTGCTCGAGGCCGACGTCAACTACAACGTCGCCAAGAACCTGGTGGCCAACATCCGCGACAAGGCCCTCGGCCAGGACGTCCTGGGCAGCCTGACGCCGGCGCAGCAGGTGGTCGGCATCGTCAACGACGAGCTGACCCGGCTGCTGGGCGGGCACGCGCGCGAGCTGAACCTCGACGCGGCCAAGGCCAAGAGCAAGGGCATGACCGTGGTGATGGTCATGGGCCTGCAGGGCTCGGGCAAGACCACGTTCTGCGGCAAGCTGGCCAAGCGGATGGTCAAGGAGGGGCGCAAGCCGCTGCTGATCGCCTGCGACATCTACCGGCCCGCGGCCATCGACCAGCTGCACGTGGTGGGCGAGGCGGCCGGCGCGCTGGTGCACAGCGACCGCGAGAAGAAGAACGCGGCGCAGATCGCCAAGCTGGGTGTCCGGCGGGCGAAGGACAACGGCTGCGACCTGGTCATCATCGACACGGCGGGCCGCCTGCACATCGACGACGCCCTGATGGGCGAGCTGGAGTCGATCGAGCAGATGGTGCCGGTCGACGAGAAGCTGCTCGTGCTCGACGCGATGACCGGCCAGGAGGCCGTGAACATCGCCAGCACGTTTGCGGCAAGGCTGGACTTCGACGGCGTCGTGCTGACCAAGCTGGACGGCGACGCCCGCGGCGGCGCCGCGCTCAGCGTGCTGGAGGTGACCGGCAAGCCGGTCAAGCTGTGCGGCGTGGGCGAGAAGCTGGAGGACCTGGAGGTCTTCCACCCCGACCGCATGGCCGGGCGCATCCTGGGCATGGGCGACGTGCTGACGCTCATCGAGCAGGCCCAGGACAAGATGGACCAGGAGACGGCCGAACGGCTGGCCGGCCGCTTCGCGCAGGGCGAGTTCACCCTGGAGGACTTCCAGGCGCAGATCCGCCAGATGAAGAAGATGGGCCCGCTCAAGGGCGTGCTCAAGATGCTGCCGGGCGTCGACGGCGACATGCTCGACAAGGCGAAGGTGGACGACAAGCAGTTCCACCAGACCGAGGCGATCATCAACTCGATGACGCCGGCCGAGCGCCGGCAGCCCGACCTCATCAACGGCTCGCGGCGCAAGCGCATCGCCAAGGGCAGCGGCACCACGGTGTCGCAGGTCAACAAGCTGCTCAAGCAGTACCGGGACATGCGGCGGATGATGCGCGACATCAACGCCGCGGGCGGCCTCGAAGCCTTCGGGAAGAAGGTCTTCAAGGCCTGATCACGGCAGGGCGGCGGCGACGCCGGCCCGGCCACGCACGCTTCGCGCATGGGGCGCGGGGCGACACCACGCAAGGGGAGGCTGATAGTGTCCACCACAATCCGTCTGACGCGCATGGGGCGCAAGAAGAGGCCGTTCTATCGTCTGGTCGCGGTCGATCACCGCAAGCGGCGCGACGGCGCCTACCTGGCCAATCTCGGCTACTACAATCCTTTCACCGATCCGTTCGACGTGCAGCTGCACACCGACGAGATCATCACCTGGCTGGGCCGCGGCGCGACCGTTTCGGACACCGCGCGCGCCCTGCTCAAGGGTGAAGGCATCCTCTACCGCTACTCGCTGGTGAAGCAGGGCGTGGATGCCGCCGAGATCGAGGCCCGCGTGGCGACCTGGAAGCAGGGCGCGGAGGCCGGCGAGGCCAAGCGCGCCCAGGAGAAGGCCGCGCGCGTCGCCAAGGCCGCCGCCGAGAAGAAGGCCAAGGAAGAGGCCGAGGCGAAGGCCAAGGCCGAGGCCGAAGCCGCCGCGAAGGCCGCCGAAGAGGCTGCCGCCGCCGGCGACGGCGCCGAGCCCGCGGAAGGCGAGAGTTGAGCGCCCCGCGCGACGAGTACGCCGCGGACGCGGCCGCCGACCCGGCCGTCGAGCCGGCCGGATTGCCGCAGGGCGACGAGTTGACCATCGGCCAGGAGCGCGTGCTCGAGCTCGTCTCCTACGTCGTGGTCAACCTCGTGAGCCATCCCGCGGACGTGACGGTGGACATCCTGCATCGGCAGGACCGCGACGTGTACCAGGTGAAGGTGCACCCGGAGGACCTGGGCCGCGTCATCGGCAAGGGCGGCCAGACCGCCCGCGCGCTTCGCGTGCTGCTGACGGCGGTCAGCGCCCGCACCGATCAGAGGATCGGGCTGGACATCGTCGAGTGAGGAACGGATGAGCGCGCCGGGTTTTGTCGCCATCGGCGAGATCGTGCGCGCGGTGGGGCTGCGGGGCGAGCTGAAGCTCTATCCGCTGCTCGACTTCTTCGAGCCGCTGCTGGCATCGTCGTTCCTGGTCTGGGACGACGGCACGCCGGCGGAGGTGACCCGGCACCGCGTGATGAGCGGCGGCTGCTGGGGGTTGGCGGTCAAGGGCGTGGGCGGGCGCGACGGCGCCGACACGCAGGTCGGGCGCGAGCTCGGCTTCCTGGCCGCCAGCTACGGCGACCCGGCGTTCCCGAAGCCGCGCGGCGGGCTGCCGTTCCGGTGGGTGGGGCGCGAGGTGGTCACCGGTGATGGCCGGACAGTCGGCATCGTCGACGAGGTGCGGCGCGTGGGCGCCCAGCACCTGCTGGTCATCCCGGACGGCGCCAGGGAGATCCTGATCCCGGCGCTGCCGCCGATCCTGCGGCCGGAGGACGAACTGACCGGTCAGCTGGTGATCGATCCGCCGGAAGGGCTGCTCGATGTCCAGCGGGACTGACAGGAGCGACGAGAACGCGCCGGCGCCGGTCATCCGCGTGCTGACGCTGTTCCCGGAGATGGTCCGCGCGGTGCTGGCCACCAGCATCCCGGGCCGGGCCGAGCGCCAGGGGCAGGTCCGCTACGAGGTCACGGACATCCGCGACTTCGCCGTGGACAAGCACCGCACGGTCGACGACACCGCCTACGGAGGCGGGGCCGGCATGATCATGATGGCGCCGCCGGTGGTCGAGGCGGTCGAGAAGGTGCGGGCGCGCGACGACGCGACCGTCATCCTCACGACGCCGCAGGGCGAGCGGTTCAGCGAGCAGCTGACGCTCGAGCTGCTGGCCGACCTGCAGGCCAAGGGCGAGCTGATCCTCGTCTGCGGCCGCTACAAGGGCATCGACGAGCGGGCCAGGGAACTGGTCGCCATGAGGGAAGTGAGCATCGGCGACTACGTCCTGTCGGGGGGCGAGCTGCCGGCGCTGGTGGTGGTCGACGCGATCGTCCGGCGCCTGCCGGGCGTGCTGCACGACGAGGACTCGGCGGCGAACGACAGCTTCACCGCCGACCGCGACGGCGGCCTCGACTGCGCCTGGTACACGAAGCCGCCGGTCTACCGGGGCCTCGACGTGCCGGAGGTGCTGATGTCGGGCCACCACGCCAACATCGAGAAGTGGCGCCGGCAGCAGGCTGCCGAGCGCACGAGACAGCGCCGGCCGGACCTCGCACAGGGACTGGATCGGGGCGAGGCGGAAGGCAAGAGCGGCGGCCGCAAGCCGCGGCAAGACCGCAACGGGAGGACGAGATGAACATCGTGGAAAAGATGCGCGCGGAGAACCTGCGCACGGACCTGCCGGACTTCGAGATCGGCGACACCGTGAACGTGGGCGTGCGGATCGTCGAAGGCAACAAGACGCGGACGCAGAACTTCATCGGCGTCGTGATCGGCCGTTCGGGCGCCGGTCGCGAGGCGACGGTGATGGTGCGCAAGATGTCCGGCGGCGTCGCCGTGGAGCGCATCTTCCCGATCGAGTCGCCGAACGTCGAGTCGATCTCGATCAAGAAGAAGGGCCGCATCCGCCGCGCCAAGCTGTTCTACCTGCGCGGCCGCACCGGCCGCAGCGCGCGGATCCGCGAAGCGCGCCGGTAGCGCCCGCATGGGGGCCGATCCCGCCGCGCTGGCCGGTTTCGACCGCGAGCGCTCGCGGGACGGCCTTCTTGTGCTGGGCGGCGTCGACGAGGCCGGGCGCGGCTGCTGGGCCGGCCCGGTCGTCGCGGCCGCCGTCGTGCTGCCGGCCGGCTGGTGCCCTGCGGGACTGGACGACAGCAAGAAGCTGTCGCCGGCCCGCCGCGAGGCCCTCTGCGCGGAGATCCGCGCGGGGGCGCTCGCCTGGGCCGCCTGCGCCGTCAGCGCCGCGGAGATCGACCACGGCAACATCCTGCGCGCCACCCTGCGGGCCATGTCCCGCGCGGTGGCGCGCCTTCGTGTCAGGCCCGACCTGCTGCTGGTCGACGGCAACCAGGTTCCCGCCGTGCCCATGCCCGCCGAGGCGATCGTCCGCGGCGACGGCACGAGCGCCGCCGTCGCGGCCGCCTCCATCGTGGCCAAGGTGCTGCGCGACCGCGTCATGACGGCGTGGGAGCGCCACTACCCCGGCTACGGCTTCGCCGCGCACAAGGGGTACGGGGCGGCGGCGCACCGCGAGGCGCTCGAACGGCTGGGACCGTGCCCGCTGCACCGGGTGACGTA
>CAYNPY010000164.1:0-4867 GCA_964399195.1 uncultured Fibrobacteraceae bacterium | reverse complement strand
CCGAGCACGAGGGCGTCTTCGTCCTGTCCCGCTGGTGGCCGGGCACCTGGCTGCTGCTGCCGCTGGCCGTGGCGGGCCTGCTGCTGGTGCCGCGAGGCCCGCAGGCGCGCCTGCTGGCCTGGCTGGTGGTGGTGCAGGCGGCGGCGATCCTGCCGTTCTTCGTCGCCGCGCGCTTCCGCGCGCCGCTGCTGCCGCTGGCGGCGCCGTTCGCCGCGGCGTTCGTGGCCTCGCTGTGGACCTGGCGGAGCCGGGACCGGCGCCGCTTCGCGGCGGGGCTGGCCGTCGCGCTGGCGCTGCTCGTGGTGGCGAACGTCGACTGGCTGGGGCTGGGGCAGGCGCGCTGGCTGGCGCAGGACCGCTACAACCTGGGCATCATCCACACGCGCGCCTACGGCGGCCGCGAACCGGACCAGGCCCGCGCCGCCGATTTCTTCCGCCAGGCGCTGCTCGACGATCCCGACGATGTCGACGTGCACGAGCGCTACGCCGCGCTGCTGCTGATGCAGGCGCGCCCGGACGTCGACCGCGCGGGCGCGCTGCTGAAGGCCGGACGCGGCGACGAGGCGCGGCAGCTGGGCGCGCGCGCGGCGCCGAAGCTGGAGGAGGCGGCGCTTCACCACGCCCGCGCGCTGGCGCTCTATCCGCGCTCGCACCGCTCGGCGCAGAACCTCGGGCTGTGCCGGCTGTGGCAGGGAGAGGTGGAGCTGCTGCGCATCGCCGAGCCGCCGACGCCCGCGGACGAGCCGGCCGCCCTCGCCGCGCTCGCGGCCTACGCCCAATCCGTCGAGGCGCTGCGGACGGCGGCGCGGATCGACCCGCAGTGGACCGAGCCGCGCCAGGCGCTGCAGGACGTGCTGCGCCGCGTCCAGGCGGTGCCGGGCGTCACGCCGGCGGTGGAGCGCCGCCGCGCCGCGCTGTTGGGCGCGGGCGCGCAGAGCGGCTAGGGGCGATGCGCACGAAATGGCGAGGCCGGGAAGCGGATCGGCCCCTCATCGAGGGGCCGATCCAACGGCATGCCGGTGGGGGATTGGAGGGAGATACCGACAGGCCGTGTTCTGGTGCTGGTCCCCGTCTCGGGGTTGCATAGAATGATAGATGCTCCGGGATGGAAACGCAATGATTTCTTCGGGTCTTCTTTAGTTGTTTTTGGCATAAGGTGTGATCTAATACCCAAAATGTCCGATTGAACGGCTGGGATTCTGCGCCGCGGCCCCTTCCAGATGGGTTCCGCCCATGGACATACGGCCGCCCCGCGGATCCTGCCGGCGATGGGGCTGTCGCCCGCGGCGGACGCGGTTATCTTGCCGCCGCGTCATGGTGCCACCGCGGACGTGAAATCGCGGAAATCCGGACTTGGATTCCGTCCACCCGCCACCGAAAGCGATGCCGATGCCCGCCAGCAGCCAGCGCCGCCTGCTCACCGTCCAGCCCCGCGGCTTCTGCGCCGGCGTCGAGCGCGCCATCGAAGTCGTCGACCGCCTGCTCGAACTGCACGGCACGCCGCTCTACGTGCGGCGCGAGATCGTGCACAACCGGGCGGTGGTCGAGGATTTCCGCGCTCGCGGCGTCGTCTTCGTCGACGAACTGGACGAGGTGCCCGACGGCGCCACCGTCGTCTTCAGCGCGCACGGCATCGCCCCGACCGTGCGCCAGGACGCCGAACGGCGCGGCCTGCGCGCGATCGACGCCACCTGCCCGCTCGTGACCAAGGTCCACCAGGAGGTGCTGCGCCACGTCGCCGACGGGCGCCACATGATCCTCATCGGCCACGCCGGCCACGACGAGGTGCTGGGCACGATGGGCGAGGCGCCCGGCCACATCACGCTGGTCACCAGCGCCGCCGACGTCGCGACGCTGCCGTTCGCCGCGAACACGCCGCTGGCGCTGGCCACGCAGACCACGCTCAGCGTGGACGAGACGCGCGAGATCGCCGACGCGCTGCGCGCCCGCTATCCGCAATTGATCGAGCCCGCCAAGAGCGACATCTGCTACGCGACACAGAACCGCCAGGACGCGGTCAAGGAACTGGTCGGCCGCGGCATCAGGCACCTGCTGGTGGTCGGCTCGACCAACAGCAGCAACAGCCGCCGGCTGTGCGAGGTGGCGGAGAACCTGGGCGTGCCGGCCTCGCTGATCGACGGGCCCGCGGACCTGGACCTGGCCGCGCTGGCCGGGGTCGAGGTCGTGGGCCTGACGGCCGGCGCCTCGGCCCCCGAACACCTGGTGCAGGCGGTGGTCCGCGACCTGGTGGCCGCCGGCTGGCGCGAGGAAGCGGTCACGGCGCTGCAGGAGAACGTGCGCTTCCAGCTGCCTCCCGAACTGCAGGCCCCGCGCCGCGGCTGAGCGCGGCGGCCCGGGCGCCGGTTTACGAATCGATTTTCGCGATATATATTCAATTCCGCAGCCAATGGACGGGTCCGCTCCCGGGCGCCGCGGCTGCAGGGCGCGCCGATCGGCGCGGCGGAGGAAGGCGGCCGGAGCCATGGATCGCAAGCTGTTCGAACTGCAGGCTGAACTCTGCAAGACCCTGGCGAACCCGAAGCGCCTGGAGATCCTCGAGATCCTCAAGGAGCACACGGAGATCTCCGTCAACGAGCTGTCCGAGCTGCTGGAGATCCCCAAGGCGAACACGTCGCAGCACCTGGCCGTGCTGCGGCAGGCCGGCGTCGTGGCAACGCGCAAGGACGGCATCAACGTCTACTACAGCCTGCGGTCGCCGCGGATTTCCGAGGCGTGCGCGCTGACGCGGCAGATCCTGCTCGAGCGGCTCGAGGCCAACGCGGGACTGACCGACCTGATCCGGCGCGGCGGGCGCTAGGCCGGGCTAGCCCGCGGCCGCGCGCCACCAGCGCGCCACCCAACCGGCCACTTCGGCCTCGCCGACCGCGCCGCCGCCGCCCCGGCGGCCGAGCTCACCCAGCACCCGCGCCAGCACGTCGCGCTCGCCCAGCACGTCGCGCTCGTCCAGCGCACCGATCGCGCGCAGGTGGTCGAGCAGGTTCTCGGCGATCTTTTGCTGCAGGCGGGGCACCTCGCGCCAGCGGGCGGCCAGCGCGCGCGCATCGCCGTCCAGGCGCTCCAGCAGCCCCAGCAGCGGCGCCCGCATCACCTCCGAGACGACCCCCGAGGCGTCGACGTCGGCCGCGGTCACCGCGCGGCCGCGCCCGACCTGCCAGGCGGCGACGAACGCCTCGAGCGCCGCCGCCCGCGCGCGCAACCGGTCCGCGGTCGCGTGATCCAGCGTGCCGAAGTCGACCAGATCCTCCAGCGACGCCAGCAGCGGGCCCACCTGCGCGGCGCCCGCGACCAGCAGCCGCCGTTCCAGGCGCGCGTCGTCCAGCAGCAGCCAGTCGATGTGCTGCGCCGCCGCTCCGCGCCGCGGCGCCAGCGGCGGCACGCCCACCGCCAGGCGCCAGCGCTGCAGCGCGTCGGGGCCGTCGCCGGGCTCGGGCACGGGCGCCGGCGCCGGCGGCGCCAGCTGCTCCACGGTGGCCGCCCCGGCCAGCCGCCGCGCCGCCGCCAGATCGATCACGCGCGCCGCCGGCAGGCCCCTGGCCGCCAGCGCGGCGTTCCAGGCGCCGACGTCGCCCGGCTGGCTGGTCAGGTAGAACACCTGCCGGCCCTGCGCGCGGGCCAGTTCGCCCAGGGCGGCGGCCATGGCGGCGAAGCGGTCCGGGTCGGTCGTCGTCAGCGCCTCGTCGAGGAACAGCGGCAGCGTCTCGTCGTCCTCCATCGCCGTGATGAAGGCCAGGCGCACGGCCAGCAGCAACTGCACGCGCGTGCCGTCGGACAGTTCGGCCAGCGGCTGCGGCAGGCCGCTCGCCTGGTCGACGGCGACGAAGCCGTCCGTTCCGCTCGCCAGTTCCAGGCGATGACGGCCCTGCGTGAACGCGCGCAGCAGCTGCGCGGCGTGCTCGAGGACCGCCGGCCGCGTGGTGGCCGCCTCCTCGCGGCGCAGGTCGGCCAGCAGCCGGTCGGCCAGCGCGGCGCGGCGCGCGGTCGCGCGCTCGTCGGCCAGGCGGTCCCGCGCGCGCTCCTCGGCGGCCAGCGCCTCCTCGAGACCGCGGCTGCCGCGGGCGCGCTCGAGATCGCCCTCCAGCTTGGCGATGCGCTGCAGGAGGTCGCGGACCACGGCCGGCGCGTCGCCGGCGGCCTCCAGGCGTTCGCGCAGTTCCGCGCCCGGCAGGCCGGTCAGCTCGGCGTCCGCGTCGGCTTCGCGGGCGGCCAGCGCCGCGCGGGCGGCGTCGTGGGCCGCGGCCGCCTCCGACCACGCCGCGTGCCGGGCCGCCAGGAGGGCGACCTGCGCGTCGTCGTCGTCCGCGGTCAGGCCCAGGCGTTCGCGCAGGCGCGCCGTCTCGGCGGCGGCCTCGTCGCGGCGTCGCGCGGCGGCGTCCAGATCCTCGCTCGCGCGCGCGGCGCCGAGCTCCAGCGCGGCGCGTTCTTCCAGGCGCGCCTGCCAGCGGCGCACGGCGGCGGCCGCGGCAACCGGATCGGAGGGCGCGGGCTCGCCGGTGGCGCGCAACGCCTCCCTGGCGCGCGCCGCGCGCTCGCGCTCGTTCTCCGCCCGCTTGGCGTGCTCAGCCAGCGCGCGGGCCAGCGCGCCTTCGGTGTCGCGCAGGCGCGCCGCCGCGTCCAGGTCGTGCAGCACGCCGCGGCCGTCCAGCTCGCGGCCCACGCCGGAGCTTCGGCGCAGATCGGCCGCCTCGGCGTCCAGTTCGCGCAGCCGCGCCAGCGCGCGGTCGCGCTCCGCCCGTAGGCGGTCGCGCCAGGAGCCCACCAGCTCCTGCCGCGCCGCCGCGAGCCGCTCGCCGTCGCGCGCGGCGGCGGCCGCGCCGGCGTCCGCGTCGGCGACCGCGCGCTCGGCGTC
>CAYNPY010000163.1:0-5012 GCA_964399195.1 uncultured Fibrobacteraceae bacterium | reverse complement strand
CGCGTCATGGGCCTTCACGTGGCCAACCTGGCCATGGCGCTGGATCCGGGCATCTTCATCATCGGCGGCGGGCTGATGGACCACGAGTCCACGACGCCGGCCTTCCGTGAGCGGTACCTGAAGCTCATCGAGGAGTCGGCGCGGCCCTACCTGTGGCCGCAGCAGCGCGAGACGCTGAAGATCGTGCCGGCGACGCTGGGCGAGATGTCGCAGTCCATCGGCGCGGCCCTGGTGGCGTTGTATCGCAGCGGGACGATGGCGTGAGCTTTTGCGGGACGAGGTGAACGTGATCGGCAGTGGCTGCTGCCAAGTGTGTCTCGAATTCCCAATCAGCAAATTGCGCCGCAATACGCTGTCATCAAACAAGATATTCCATGCAGGATTCCAACTGCCGACCACTTGCGCCGGCGCAACTCCCCCACCCAGCCGCGCCGGGCTGCCCCCTCGCAGGGTCCCGGCGCGGCCTTTGCTGCGATCGGCAGGGTGACTACTCCGCCGGCTGCTGCGCCCCGCGCGTCTTCGCGCGCTCGATGCTCTGCAGGGCCAGGTAGTCCTTGCCGAAGCGGGCCAGGTTGCCCAGCTCGGTGTCGTACTGGTCGAAGTGGCGCTCTTCGTCGGCCACCAGTTCCTCGAACAGCTTCTTGCTCTGGCTGTCCGCGTTCTGCGCGCACTCGAGCGCCATGCGGTTGTAGTCGCGGGCGCTCTGCTCCTCCATGCCGGCGGCCAGCTCGAGCATGCGCCCCACGTCGGTCTCGGCCGTGACCGCGGCGCTGGCGACCATCGCGACGTCACCCTTGAGGAAGAGGATGCGCTCGGCCAGGCGCTCGATGTGGATCATCTCCTCGATGGCCGTGCGCTTGAACAGGTTCGCCAGCAGGTCGAAGCCCTGGTCGTCGCAGTGGAAGTGCCAGTACATGTACTGGTGGACGGCGGCCAGTTCGTCGGCGACGGCCTGGTTCAGCAGGGCCACGCTCTTCTCGTGCATGACGTTTCCTCCTGGCAGGGGCGTGCGGGGGCAAGGCAGGTACGCCGGTCGAATCTAGGCGCTGCGGGGACCCGGGACAAGGCGGCAGTGGGCGGCGTCCGTGCGCCGGCGCAAGCACCGGCGGCTCAATTTACCGCACCCCGCATCAAGGCGCGGGGCCCGCGAAGCAACCCCTTGCCTCGTCGCCGCGTATACTGTCCAATGTGCCCGTCCCGTGACCGCACCGGCCACCCCCGACCCGGAGATTCCCGACATGTCCGGACCCAAAGGCTGCTTCAAGTCCTGCGGCATCGGCTGCGCGGCCATCGCGGCGCTGCTGGTCATCGGCGGCGTGATCGTCGCCTCGCTGGCGTGGAAGGCGCTGAACGGTGACGGCGACCGGCGGCCGGCCACGGGCGTCTCCTCGCCGGCGCCTCCGGGCTCGGTCAGCGAGCCGATGAGCGCGCGCGCGGCGCGCCTGACGACCACGCACGGCGGGCGGGTGCGGCTGGTGCTGGGCGAGGGCGAGTTCCACCTCAGGCCGGCGAAGCCCGGCGAAGGGCTGCACGCGCGGGCCGAGTACGACTCGACGCTGCACCGGCTGACCGAGCGGTTCAGCGTGCTGCCGGATTCGACGTGGGAGTACCACCTGGACTGCCGGCAGATCCAGTCCGGGTCCTTCCTCAAGCAGATCTTCGGCGGCGATCGCACCAACGCCAAGGTGTACGTGTACCTGCCGTCGGAGGTGCCGCTGGACCTGGACCTGCAGGGGCGGCGCGGCGGCTGCGTGGCGGACCTGGGCGGGCTGTGGCTGCGCACCGGCGACATCCGGTTCGACCAGGGCGGCCTGGAGCTGGAGTTCAGCAGCCCCCTGCGCGAACCCATGGAGAGCCTGCGCCTGCAGGCGCGCATGGGCGGCATCGAGGCGTCGCGCGTGGGCAACGCGTCGCCGCGCGCGCTGGACGTGGACTGCGCGATGGGCGGCGCCGACATCGACCTGCGCGGCGCCTGGCGCGGCGATTGTACGGCAAACGCCTCCGCGCGCATGGGCGGCGTGGCTCTGCAGGTGCCGGCCGAGATGCGCGTCGAAGGTCACGGCGCCGGCGAGCCGACGCTGACCGGCTCGCAGCCCGAGGTGCCGGCGCCGGTGCTGCGCCTGACGGCCAGCGCCAAGATGGGCGAGGTCGAGGTCGTCAGGTAGGCGGCTCAGCGCCCGCGGCGGCGGGGCGGACCCGCGCGGCGCGGGCCGGCCGGCGAGCGCGCCGTGTCCTTCGCCGGCGCGGCTCCTCTCCGGCGCGCCTGCGCCGCGCGCCGCTCCTCCAGCTCGCGTCGCCGGCGCACCACGGCAGCCGGCTCGTCGGTCGGTTCCTGCTGGCGCGAGGGCTTGCGGTCGTGCCGGTCGGGCTTCGGGTGCTTCTTCTTCGCCGGCGGGCGCGCATCGTCGCGGCGGGGCGCGCGAGCGGCCTCGTCCCGGCGCGCCGGCGCCCGGCCGGCTGCCGCCCGTCTGGCCGGCGCCGCGGCCCGCTCCCCGCCGCCCTTGCCCCTGCCCGCCGGCACCAGGCACTCCGGCCCGCTGCCGATCAAGTCCTCGCGCCCCATGCGGCGCAGCGCCTCGCGCAGCAGCGGCCAGTTGGCCGGGTCGTGCCAGCGCAGGAACGCCTTGTGCAGGTCGCGCTGCTTGCCGCGCTTGGCGGTGAAGACGCCGTCGCCGGGGCGCGCCTGCCGCACCACCTTGCGCAGCGGGTTGCGGCCGGAGTGGTACATCGCCGTGGCGGTGGCCATGGGCGAGGGCAGGAAGGTCTGCACCTGGTCCGGCTTGAAGGCGTTCCGCTTGAGCCACAGGGCCAGGTTGAGCATGTCCTCGTCGGTGGTGCCCGGGTGCGCGGCGATGAAGTACGGGATCAGGTACTGCTTCTTGCCCGCCTGCTGCGAGAACTTGTCGAACAGCGCGCGGAACTTCTCGTAGCTGCCGATGCCCGGCTTCATCATCAGATCCAGCGGCCCCTGCTCGGTGTGCTCGGGCGCGATCTTCAGGTAGCCGCCGGTGTGGTGCTGCGCCAGCTCCTTCACGTAGGCCGGCGAGGTGGCCGCCAGGTCGTAGCGCACGCCCGAGCCGATCAGCACCTTCTTGACGCCCGGCAGCTCGCGCGCCTTGCGGTAGAGGTGGATGAGCGCCGAGTGGTCGGTGTCCAGGTTCGGGCAGATTTCCGGGAACACGCAGGACGGCAGGCGGCAGGCCGCCTCGATCTCGCGCGACTTGCAGGCCATCCGGTACATGTTGGCCGTGGGCCCGCCCAGGTCGGAGATGACGCCGGTGAAGCCGTCGGACTTGTCGCGGATCGCCTCGATCTCCTTGAGGATCGACTTCTCCGAACGGCTCTGGATGATGCGCCCCTCGTGCTCGGTGATCGAGCAGAACGTGCAGCCGCCGAAGCAGCCGCGCATGATGTTCACCGAGTTGCGGATCATCTCCCAGGCCGGGATGCGCGCCCCGCCGTAGCTGCCGTGCGGACGGCGCGCGTAGGGCAGGTCGAACACCGCGTCCATCTCCGGCGTGCTGAGCGGGATCGGCGGCGGGTTCAGCCACAGGTCGCGATCGCCGTGCCGCTGCACCAGGGCGCGCGCGTTGCCGGGGTTGGTCTCGGCGTGCATCACCCTTGAAGCATGCGCATAGAGCACCGGGTCATCGGCGACCTGCTCGTAGCTCGGCAGGCGGATCACCGTGCGGTCGCGGTCGCGCCACAGCTTGCGCGGATCGGCGGCGGCAGGGGCGGGCGGGGCCGCATCGGCGGGGCCCACGTCGGGGCCGCCGTGCGGATTGCCCGGGTCCGGCATCGAGCAGGCGCGGTCCGGCGCGCCGTCCTTCGCGTCGCAGCCCTCGGGTTCCATGGCGTACGGATCGGGATGCACGATCAGCCTGCCGGGCGTGTCCAGGTCGGTGGAGTCCATCTCGATGAACCCCGCCGGCACGCCGCCGCGCATGAAGGCGGTGCCGCGGATGTCGGTCAGCCCGCGCACGTTCTCGCCCGCGTCCAGCCGGTGCGCGATCTCCAGGATCTGCCGCTCCCCGTTGCCGTAGACCAGCAGGTCGGCCTTCGAGTCCGGCAGCACGCTGCGCCGCACCTTGTCCGACCAGTAGTCGTAGTGGGCGATGCGCCGCAGGCTGGCCTCGATGCCGCCGATGATCACCGGCACGTCCTTGAACGCCTCGCGGCAGCGCTGCGCGTAGACCAGCACGGCGCGGTCGGGGCGCTTGTCCGGCTCGCCGTTCGGGGTGTAGGCGTCGTCGCGGCGCGGCTTGCGGGCCGACGTGTACCGGTTGACCATCGAGTCCATGTTGCCGGCCGTGACCCCGAAGAAGAGGCGCGGCCGCCCCAGCGCCGCGAACGGCTCGGGGCTGCGCCAGTCCGGCTGCGCGATGATGCCCACGCGGAACCCGGCGCGCTCCAGCGCGCGGCCCACCACCGCCATCCCGAAGCTGGGATGGTCGATGTAGGCGTCGCCGGTCACGATGACGACGTCGCACTGGTCCCAGCCCAGGGCGTCCATCTCGCGGCGCGACATGGGCAGCTCGGGCGCGGGCACGGGCGCGGCGCCGGCGCGCGGGGCGCGCACGAACAGGGGAGGGGCCTTGGGCATGGCAGGTGCGGTCATGTCACGTCCGTCGTCGGGGCCGCGCGCGCGGCCTAGGCCATCGCCTGCCGGTGCAGCACGGTGTCGGTGATCTGCGTGAACGAGGCGATGCGGCCGTCGCGCAGCTGCCACACGTGCGCGAACGGCGCCCGCATGGCGCGGCCGGTGGCCTTGTAGGTGCCGGAGTACTCGCCCAGCACGACCACGGTGTCGCCCTCGGCGACGTACTGCGCCGGGGCCGCCGCGAAGCCGTCCCACTCCCCGCCCAGCCTCATGAAGACGCCGGTCAGGATGGCGTCGGCGCCGCGGTAGGTGCCGGCGTAGGGGCCGCCCGCCGCCTCCGTCCAGGCGGCGTCCGGCGCCAGGGCGCCCAGGACGGCGGGGATGTCGCCGCGGGCGAAGGCGGCGTAGAGGT
>CAYNPY010000162.1:0-5015 GCA_964399195.1 uncultured Fibrobacteraceae bacterium | reverse complement strand
GCATCAGCGAGCGGACGCTGTACCGCAAGATCCGGGCGTACGGACTGTGAGGCGCGGCGCCGGCGCAGCGCGGCCTTTGCGGGGAACCGGAAATGCCCTATAATCTCCCGTACCCGATCGGCAACGACGGCACCATCGCAAGCGAAACCAACCCCTGGATCGCGAGGCAGGCATGATCGTCAACCCGGTGCGCCCGCTGCGGCGCCTGAGTCTGCTGACCGCCGTGCTGGCGGGGACCGCCCTGCCGGGCGCCGCCTTCGCCGACAAGTACGCCGGCGCCTTCATGGAGAACGGAGGCGGGGCGCGCGCGCTGGGCATGGGCGCCGCCTTCACCGCCGTGGCCGACGACCCCTCCACGACGTTCTGGAATCCGGCCGGCCTGGCCGGCGTCGCGCGGCGGGAACTGCTGCTGATGCATGCGGAGCAGTTCGGTGATCTGATCGACCGCGATTTCGCCGCTTACGTGCAGCCGGTGGGCTGGCGCCTGTTCGGCGGCGAGTCCGCCGGCATCGGCATCTCGGTCATCCGCCTGGGCGTCGACGACATCCCGTTCACGAACCACCTCCAGGACGATCTGGACACCAACGACGACGGCACGGTCGACGACGAAGAGCTGCTCGGCCTGTTCGGCCTGCAGGACCAGATCCGGTACAAGAGCGACCAGGAGCTGGCGCTGCTCCTGTCGTACGGCGAGCAGAAGGGCGCCTGGCGCGTGGGCGGCTCGCTCAAGTTCGTGCGGCAGAGCGTCGGCCCGTACTCGAGCCTCGGCGTCGGCGCCGACCTGGCGGTGCTGCGCCCGGGCCTGTGGCGGCGGCTGGACTTCGGCCTGAAGCTGCAGGACGTCACCACCACCTACCTGAGCTGGAGCACCGGCCACAACGAGGTGATCACGCCGGCGATCGTGCCGGGCCTCGCCTGGCGCCAGCCGGTGCCGAAGTGGGACATGGACGTGACGCTGGCCGCTTCGGTGGAGACGCGCTTCGACAACCGCGGCGACGCCGACCAGTACAGCAGCGGCGCCCTCAGCGCGAACACGCATGTCGGCGTGGAGGTGGGCTTCTCCCGGAAGGTCTTCGTCCGGACCGGGTTCGACGGCGGCTTCGACGCCGGCCATTTCGCCGCCGGCGCCGGCTTCCTGCTCGAGCCCCTGACGGTGGACTACGCGTACGCCGGCGACGCGCTGGAGATCGACGAGACGACGCACCGCGTCAGCCTCTCGGTGCGCTTCTGAGCGTCGCGCACCGAAGAACCTGCCGCTGAACGTGAAGGAGCCCGCCGACGGCGGGCTCCTTCGTTGCTGACGCCGGCGACCGTCGCCCGGCCCGCCGGCTATCCGCGCGGCGGCTTCCAGGCGTGCAGGCGCTGCCCCGCCCGGATCAGGTTGCTGCGCGGCAGCCCGTTGACCTGCCGCAGGTGCTTGACGGTCACGCCCAGCTTCTGCGCAATGGCCCCGACCGTATCGCCGCGCTTGACCTGGTAGGTCACGCGCTCCCAGCCGGCGGGCGGTTCGTAACGGCCGCCGCCCTTGGTCTTGGTTCCGGACTTGGCGGCCGGCGCCGACTTGGCCTTCGCGCCGCCACCGGCGTCGGCCAGCCGCGCGGCCGCCTGCGAGCTGAGCTGACCCGGCATCGGGATCAGCAGCTCGTCGCCCGGGTGGATCAGGTAGGGCTTGGCCAGCTGGTTGGCCCGCGCGATCTCGGCCACGCTCGTGCCGTACTTGCCGGCGATGCGCCCGAGGGTCTCGCCGCGCGCCACGCGGTGCCGGCTCCAGGTCAGCCGCTTCTCGGCCGGCAGCTTCGCCAGCGCCACCTGCGCCGCTTCGCCGCTGCCGCGCGGAACCTTGACGTGGTACGTCTTGCCGTCCGGGGCCGCCAGTCCTCGCACCAGCGCCGGATTGAGGGCCTGGACCACCGACTCCTCGACGCCCGCGCAGCGGGCCACGACCTTCAGGTCGGTCGCGGCGTCCACCGGCAGCAGGTCGTACTGAATCGGCCGCGCGGCCGGCACCGTGAATCCGTAGCGCTCGGGATCCTCGCCGATGCGCGCGGCGGCGATGAACTTCGGGATGTGGTCCACCGTCTGCTGCGGCAGCTTGAGGTTCCAGAAGTCGTCGTGGCCGTGGCGGTTGATGGTGCGCTCGACGCGGCCCTCGCCGGTGTTGTACGCGGCCAGCACCAACGCCCAGTCGCCGAACTGGTTGTAGAGCGTGCGGAGGTAGCGGCAGGCCGCGCGCGTGGACGCCTCCAGGTCTCGCCGCTCGTCGATCCACCAGTCGATGCGCAGCCCGTTGTTGCGGCCGGTCGGGGCCATGAACTGCCAGTAGCCGACCGCCTTCGCGTACGAGACCGCGCGCGGGCTGAGGCCGCTCTCGATCATCGCCAGGTAGATCAGCTCGCGCGGCAGGCCGTTCTCGTCGAGGATCGCCGTGATCATCGAGTCGACCTCGGCGCGCCGCTCCAGCCAGATCTGGAAGTGGTCGCGGCCGCGCCCCGAGAAGTAGTTCACCCAGCGCGTGACCGCCTGGTTGTCGACCTTCAGCAGGTCCACGGTGATGGCCGGCAGGTGCGCGCCGGTGGCGGGCACCAGCGAATCGGGAAAGGCCAGCTGACCCAGCCGCGCGTAGCCGTCGGCCAGCAGCGAGTCCGCCGCCACCGGGTCGCCGGCGAACGCGTACTCCTCGGCCAGAACGGCCGCCAGCAGGCCGGCGCGGCGCAGCAGGCTCGCTCGCTGCTCGACGTACAGCGAATCGGCCCCGGCCGGCGGCGGCAGCTCGGCCTGGTCGGCCAGCACGAACAGGTGGTCCTGGGCGGCGTCCAGCCGGCCTTCGGCCGCCAGCGAGAGCGCGGTGCGGGACAGCTTCTCCAGGGACGCCAGCGAGGCCCGGCCCTGGTCGTCCAGTTCGAGTTCCACCAGGGGTTCGGCCGTCAGCGACAGGGCCCCGTCGGTTTCCCCGTTCGCGGCGGGGAATGCGGGGCGCTCGCGGTCGAAATAGCCTTCGCCGGGCCCCTGGCGGTCCGCGGGGCCGGCCAGGCGGGCGCGCGGCGCGCCGCCGGAGGCGCAACCGGATATCAGGGTCAGCAACAGGAAACCGGCGAGAGCCAGGCCGGGGCCCAGGGCGGCCCGGGGTCCGCGGCTCAGGGGTCCGGCGCAGCGGCCGGCGGCATAAAACGTCATCCGTGGCCATCCTTCCGGTCGGGAGCGCCTTGGTACCGGCGTGCCGGCGTGCGGTTCCCGACGCGAGATCCGTCTGGGGGGTCGGCCGGAAGATAGCAGGTACCGGACCAGTCGCCAACGTCAATGCTTGAAAAAATCCTGATCATAGGTCATAATTATGGGAGGCAAAACCCCGGTTCCGAGTTCAGGGAAGCGCACGGCCCCGACCATGGACCACAACCTGACCGGCCTGCGGCGCCTGCTGGCCGCCGAACTGCCGCTCGAGGCCATCGGCCCCGCGCAGCGCGACGCCGTGCGCCGCGCCCTGCGGGCCGGCGACCCGGACCGCCTGCGGGCGGTGACCCGGGCGGTCGTCGCCGAGCTCCTGCGCAGCGGCCGCCTGCTCCGGGTGGCCGTCGAGGGCGGCCCCGGCCAGGTCGCCGGGCCGTTCGTGCTCGTGCCGGGGACCCGCCGGCTGGTGGACCTCGGCCCCCTCGGCGGCGAGGCTCCCTGGCCCGCCGGACCGCCGGCGCCCGCGGCCGAAGCCGAGCCGCCGGCCCTGGCCGAGGTCGCCGGGCTGCTCGGCGCGATGGAGTACGCCCAGGACCTCGAGACGGCCGACCTGCGCGCGACCGACAAGAACAGCATCCTGGCCGGCGCGCTGCGCCTGGTCGCGCGGTTCGTGCCGCAGTTCGACCTGAATCTCCAGTTGCCGGCCGGGGAGTCCGTCCCCGAGGACGCGGACCGGCTGTTTGCCCTCGAGCCCTCGGCGCGCGCCACGGGCTGGCAGGCCCTCCGGCCGACGGGCCATTCGGTGTGGATCCCCGACGCCGCCGAACTGCCGGCCGAGGTCAGGCGGCGCCACGCCGAGCGGCTGGGCGCGCCGGCCGACTGCGCCGCGGCGGTTCCCCTCTGGGAGGCGGCGCGGCAGGGCGAGGGACCCGAGCCGCCGGACGAAGCGGGGCTGCTCTATCTGTCGGCGAGCGGAGCGTGGGGGCGTGAGCCGCTGCTGCACCTGGCCGAGCGCCTGGCGCGCTTCGTCGCCCGCCGTTGGCAGAGTCAACGGGACGTCAACCTGCGCATCCACCGGGACGGCCTGACCGGCGTCTTCAACCGCGCCTTCTTCGACAGCCAGTTCCCTCTCGAACTCGAGCGCGCCCGCCGCGCCCAGGGTCCGCTGACCCTCGTGCTCGCGGACCTGGACCATTTCAAGGCCGTCAACGACCGCTACGGCCACCCCGCCGGCGACCGCGTGCTGCGCATGATGGCCCGGCGCCTGCAGGAAGCGCTGCGCCGCATCGACCACGTGTGCCGGGTCGGCGGCGAGGAGTTCGCGCTCATCCTGACCGACACGCCGGCGGAGGCCGCCCACGAGGTCGTCAGCCGGCTTCTGGAGGCCGACTACACCGAGACCGTCACCGAAGACGGCCAGCGGATCCCGCTGCGCGTGACGTTCTCGGCGGGCGCCGTGACCTTCCCGGGCGCCGGTCTCGATCCGTTCGAACTCTACCGCAAAGCCGACGCGATGCTCTACCTGTCGAAGGATCTCGGTCGCGACCAATGCCACTTCTGGGACAACGACGGTCAGCACCTGCGCCTGGTTCCCCGCCCCCGCTAGCCGGCCGCGCGCCGGATTCCGTCGCCAGACTCAGGAAATGGTGGCCGCTGGCCTGGGCCGCGCTGCACCTCGGAGGCGTCACGCTCGGCGGCAGCCTGCCCGCGCCGGCGCCGGACCGCCTGGTCGACAATGCCGCCGCGTGCGGCCGCTGGCCGCTGCTGACGCCGCTGCTGGCCGCCGGCGCCAGCCGGGCGGGCCTGGCCGCCGCCGCCACCGCGACGTTCGCGCTGGCCGGCGCCTGGGG
>CAYNPY010000161.1:0-5061 GCA_964399195.1 uncultured Fibrobacteraceae bacterium | reverse complement strand
TGTATAGATAATATATACAGATGGGATCAGTTGTCAAGGGGGTGTTGCGCCGGGGCGCCACGGACACCGGGCCGACCAAAGCGGACAATTTGCCACCGCTTTCACCCAGCCATGCTACCATCCCCATGTCCCCATGCCGCAGCTCCCCGGAGGTGCCCCGATGGAAGCGCCACGCACGATGACCCTGCTGCTGCAGTCGCTGGACCTGGCCGCCCCGGCGCAGGCCGAGGAGCTGCTCGGCCTGGTCTACGGGGAGCTGCGCGTGCTGGCGGCCGCGTACATGCGGCGCGAACCGTCCGGGCACACGCTGCAGCCCACGGCGCTGGTGCACGAGGCCTGGCTGCGGCTGGCCGGCGGGGAGGATGTCGATTGGCGCTGCCGGGCGCGCTTCTTCGGCATCGCCGCGCGCTCGATGCGGCAGGTGCTGGTCGACCATGCCAGGCGCCGGCGGGCCGCCAAGCGGGGAGGCGACCTGCGGCAGGTCACGCTGCAGACGGATCTGCTGCCGGACGGTGAGGACACCGTCGCGATCCTCGACCTGCACGATGCGCTTGAACGCCTGGCCGCCCTGGACCCCGATCTGGCGCGCCTGGTCGAGGTGCGCTTCTTCACCGGCCTGACGCTGGACGACGCGGCCCGCGCGCTGGGCGTCTCGCGCCGCAAGGCCGCCAAGGACTGGTCGGTGGCGCGCCTGTGGCTCGCCCGCGAGCTGGCGCAGGACTGAGCCGTGGACGCCGCCGGGTTCCAGCGCCTGAAGGGGATCGTCGCCGCGGCGCTGGACCAGCCGGCCGCCGAGCGCGACGCCTTCCTGGACGAACGCTGCGCGGGCGATGCGGAACTCCGGCGCGAGGCGGCGTCGCTGCTGGCCGCGGCGCCCGCCACCCCGCCCGGCTTCACCGACGACGTGGCGGCCCGCGTCGGGCGCGAGGCCGCGCGCGCCGGCGGCGGCACGGACGAACTGCCGGAGGCGGTGGGGCCGTACCGCATCACGGGCGTGCTCGGCCAGGGCGGCATGGGCACCGTCTACCGGGCGCGGCAGACCGCGCCGCTCACGCGCGAGGTGGCGCTCAAGCTCATCCGCTTCGACCCGGGCAATCCCGTCGCGGCGGCGCGCTTCGCCGTGGAGAGCCAGGCGCTGGCGGCCATGGACCACCCCAATGTCGCGCGCGTGCACGACGCCGGCCGCGCGCAGGACGGCCGGCCCTTCCTGGCCATGGAGCTGGTGCACGGGCGCTCGCTGACGCGCCACTGCGACGAGCAGCAGCTGCCGGTCGAGGCGCGGCTGCGCCTCTTCCGGCAGGTGTGCGACGGCGTGGGCCACGCCCACCAGCGCGGCATCATCCACCGCGATCTGAAGCCCTCCAACGTGCTGGTGACCGAGTTCGACGGGCGCCCCGTGCCCAAGGTCATCGACTTCGGCATCGCCAAGCTGGCCGAAGAGCGCTCCCTGCTGACGGAGGCGGGCGTGCTCGTGGGCACGCTCGACTACATGAGCCCCGAGCAGGCGGCGCTGGACCCGGCGCAGGTGGACATCCGCGCCGACATCTACTCGCTGGGCGTGCTGCTTTACGAACTGGTCTGCGGCCGCCTGCCCTTCGAGCCCGCGGCTCCCGGGGCGGCGTCGCTGCTGGAGCTGCGACGGCGCCTGCTCGAGGATGACCCGCCGCGGCCCAGCCGGCGCCTGGCCGCCGAGCCGCCCGAATCGCGGGCGGAGATCGCCGCCGCGCGCGGCGTGACCCCGCGCGCGCTGGAGCGCCACCTGCGCGGCGAACTGGACTGGGTGGCGATGAAGGCGCTCGAGAAGGACCCGGCGCGGCGCTACCAGTCGGCCCACGACCTGGGCGCGGAGATCGACCACGTCCTGAACCATCTGCCGGTGGACGCCGGCCCGCCCAGCGCGCGCTACCGCGCCGCGAAGTTCGTCCGGCGCCATCGCGTGGGCGTGACGGCTGCGGCGGCCGTCGCCGTCGCCGTGCTGGCGGGCGCCGCGCTGGCGGTGACCGGACTGGTCAGGGCCACGCACGCGCAACGGCGCGCCGAGGCCGAAGTGGCCACGACCGGGGCCATCAACGAATTCCTCACCGACATGCTCGGCTCGGTCCAGCCGGACAAGGCGCGCGGACGCGAGGTGACCGTGCGCGAGATGCTGGAGGCGGCGGCGACGCAGATGTCCGAACAGACCGCCGTCGCCGGCTCGCCGGCCGTCGAGGCCTCGCTCTGCTACACCATCGGTGTCACGTACTCGCGCCTGGGAGACTACGGGCTGGCGCTGCAATTTCTCGAGCGCGCGCTGGCCATCCGGCAGCGCCGGCTCGAGGTGACGGACGAGCGCATCGTCGACCTGCTGGACGAGATCGGCCGCGCGCACTGGGAGCAGGGCGATCTGGAATCGTCGCTCCAGGTGGCGCTGGAGATCCTGGCGATCCGCGAGCGAACGTCCGGCAAGCTCACGGCCCGGTACAGCGCGGCCCTGGGCAACGTGGGCAACACCTATGCCGACATGGGACGCCTCGACGAGGCCGAGCGCCACCTGCGCGAAGCCGTGTCCGTCGACCGGCGGGTCCTGGGCGAAGAGGACGGCGCCGAACTGGCCGTCTCGCTCAACAACCTGGGCAGCCTGCTTGCGGACGCGAAGCGGTTCGACGAGGCCATCCCGCTGCACCGCGAATCCCTGGCGTTGCGCCGGCGCTTCCACGGCCAGCCCAGCCCGGCCGTGCAGACGGCGCTCAACAACCTCGGCTTCGCGCAGCTCGGGCTGGGGCGGCAGGCTGCAGCCGAGAGCACCCTCGGTGAAGCGCTGCGCGACGCGGCCGTGCTCTACGGTCAGGAACATCCGCAGACGGCGCTGGCGCGCGTCAACCTGGCCGGCGTGCTGCGCGCGCAGGGGCGGCTGGACCAGGCCGCGGCGCTGCTGCGGGAGGCGATCCCCGTCTTCGAGCGCGCGCTGGGCCCCGAGGCCTGGCGCACCGGCACCGCCCGCGCCGGCCTGGGTTCGGTGCTGACGGAACAGGGCCGCCATGCCGACGCCGAGAAGGAACTGCTGGACGCCTGGCGGATCCTCGACGCGGCGCTCGGTCCGGACGCCGGCCAGGCGCGGACCGCCGCCCAATCGCTCGCCAGGCTCTACGAGAAGTGGGGAAAGGCGTCCCTCGCCGCGGACTGGCGGGCCCGCGCGGCGGGGGACGCCCAGTAGACGCGCGTCAGTCGAACAGGTCCTCGACCTTCTGCACTTCCCAGTAGAGGCGCACCTGGTCGCCGTACGCGTTGCCGCGCACGGTCTGGTGCGTGCCCACCGGCAGCGGATTCGTCGGCCAGCGGTAGCTCAGGTTGTAGGTGGCCAGAAGATCGTTGGGATCCAGGTCGTCGTAGTCCCAGAAGTTCCCCTCGATGCGCACCTGGTCGCGCCCGTCGAAATGAGCGCGCACGGTGATCCAGGCGGCCGGCGCGCCGGAGGTGTTGATCAGGTTGAAGTTCTCGCCCTCCGACAGGCGCTCGGCGTACAGGTGCCCCAGGCCCGATTCGTATTCCAGCGCCAGTTGCCGGCCCGTGGCGTCGATGATGTCGAAGGTGTAGTAGATCTCCGCGTTGAACACGTCCCAGATCGGAACGAGGCCCGGCGGATCGATGAGGGGGAACGCCTCGCCGCGCACGCGGTACAGGCGGATCCGGTAGCTGGCGCCGGTGGCGACGGCTTCGACGGGCGTGTACTCGCGCAGGTCGTACTGCGTGGTCTCGCTCACCCTGGCGATGGTGTTGTCGGCCAGATTGCGCACGGTGTACGAGATGGCTCGCGCCGAGGTGAGCGCGGTGTCGGAGCGGAAGTACTCCGAGAGATCGTTGGTGCGGATCAGCCCCAGTGCGTATTCGGCGTCGCCGCCGACGGCCACCACGCTGATCTGGGCGTTTTCGAGGATCGACTGCTGCTCGGCGCTGAGTTCGCCGCCGAACTGGCCGCCGTTGTAGACGGCGTTGAGCGTCGCCTTGATCTCGCTCTCCAGGGCCGAAGAGGTGAACGTGAAGATGAGCACGCGGCCGTAACTGACGCTGGACACGTAGACCGGCGGGTTGTCCGGGCCCATGCGCCCCCGGCTCACCTGCTCGTCCAGGCGGCCGGCGGTGAACTCCTCCGAAAAGACCTCCGCCGGCGTCTGCGGCAGCACCATGGAAGCCGTGAACATGTTCTGCACGAAGTAGGCGGTCACCGTCCGCATCTCGCTGGACATGCCGGCGGCCAGGCTGGCCTTCACCGAGGCGCCCATGTAGCTGGCCGACAGCCCCATCTTGATGGAGGCCTGGTCCAGCGAGTGGGTGGTTTCCTTCGTGAAGTAGATATCGCTGCCGGCGGTGTGGCCGGCGTCCTCGGCCGCCTGCACCAGCTCGCCCAGCGCCTGCGTGACGCTGGCCTGGTCGGGATTGGCGACCGTGCGCGTGTTGTCGCCGGTCAGCAGGCTGATCGACAGCGTGACGGGGGCGCGTTGCCGGATCGGCAGCTCCTGCAGCGAACCGATGCCGCCGCGGTAGCCCGAGCCCTGCAGCAGCGAGCCCACCCAGAGCACCTCCACGTCGGGATTGAGGGTGACGATCTTCTCGGGCGTGCGCGTGATCGAGCAGGGGGTGACCGTCTCGGTGTAGGGCTCGCCCCCGATCTCGACCGGCTGGTCGACCGGTGCGCCGGTCGTCGCATCGGCGTCCGGCAGCGGCGGCGAGTACTGCTCCCAGGCCGGCAGGGTGGCGAAGAAGGCGTCCAGGTCGGCGGGTGTCGGGGCGACGGGCGTGTCGGACCCGCCGCAGCCGCCCAGGGTCAGGCCAAGGGCCGCCATCGTCAGCAGCCCGCGGGAGATCGCGCGGTGGTTCTTCATGTCGCGTCCTTGTGGCTGGAGGATCGGGTGTGTGCTCGCCCTCTCCTGCGCAAAGACGCGGAGAACAGTGCACGGGAAAATCGCCCGCCGGCCGTGCGCCGGCGCAACCCCCGGCAACCCCGTGCGTCTGTATCCAGAACACCCGCACCAAGGAGCCCCCGATGCCCCCCACCCAGCGCGACGCCCGCCTGGCCGGCCTGCT
>CAYNPY010000160.1:0-5084 GCA_964399195.1 uncultured Fibrobacteraceae bacterium | reverse complement strand
AGCAGGCCGATGCCGCGCTCGGCCACCAGGCGGCGCAGCAGTTCGAGCACGGGGCCGTCCCGGCCCTCCACGTGGGTCGTGACCGCGAAGGCGAGGCGGCGCTCGGTGTCGCCGGCGGCGATGCCGATGCGGCGCAGGCCGTAGTCCAGGCCGAGGCAGGCGGGCATGGCGTCAGGCGTCGCCGTCGCGGCCGCGGCCGAAGGCGAGGTCGTCGGTGAATTCGCGCATGATCAGGATGCCGCGGCCGCGCTGGCGCATCAGCTCCTCGGACGGCTGCCAGCCGGCGAAATCGAAGCCGGGACCGTGGTCCAGGACGGTGACGGTGACGACCGGGTCGGCGATCTCCAGCACCACCTCGATCTCCCGGGCGTCGTCCAGGTGGTTGCCGTGCTCCATCGCGTTGGTGCAGGCCTCGATGATGGCCGTGCCCAGTTCCTCGAGGCCGCGCCTGGCGCAGCCGATCTCGCCGCCGACCTCCGCCAGCACGACGTCCGGAACGCCCAGGTATTCCATGCGGCTGGGCAGGCGCAGTTCGACGCGGCGCTTCATGCGGCCCTGCCCGTCCCGCGCCTCACGAGAAGCTCCGGACCGCCTCGTCCTCGTCCTGGAACGAGGCGAAGACCGTGTAGAGCTTGGACACGATGAAGATGTTCTCGATGCGGTCGGAGACCTTCAGCAGCTTCAGTTCGCCGCCGCTCTTGCGCAGGGTGGTGTAGCCGGAGATCAGGATGCCCAGGCCGGTGCTGTTGACCCAGCTGACCTTCTCCATGTTGACGATGACGTTGCGGCAGCCCTCGTGGATGAGGGTCTTGAGCGTCTCGTCGAAGGCGTCGGCGTCCGGCCCGCCCATGAGCTTGCCGCTCATCTCGAGGATGGCCACGCCGTCCCGCTTGCGCTCCCTGATCTTCAACGGACGCCACCGCCTTGCTCTGGTACCGCCGCCCTGCCGCCGGCGTCCCCGGGCGCCGCAGTCGACAGGATAGGTCACCGGAACGGCCCTGTCCAGATTTCAGCCTGCCGGCGGCAGCCCCCCGGCCCCGGCCCGCAGGTGGGCCAGCACCGCGGCGAAGTCCGCCGGCGGCGGCGCCTGGAACACCAGCTCGCGGCCGTCGGCCGGGTGACGGAATCGAAGCTCGCCGGCGTGCAGCATCTGCCGGGCCGCCAGCTTCGCCGCCAGCTCGGCCAGGCGCCGCTGCGGCCCGTGCAGGCCCCGCGCCCGTCCGGGGTCGCCGTAGAGCGCATCGCCCAGCACCGGGTGCCCGCCGTGCGCGAAATGGACGCGTATCTGGTGCGTGCGCCCGGTCGCCAGCTCGACCCGACAGTGCTGGGCGTACCCGAAATCCTCCAGCACCCGGTACCGGGTCAGCGCCTCGCGGCCGCCGGCCACCACGGCCATGCGCTGGCGGTGGCGCGGATCACGCCCGACAGGGCCGTCCAGTTCGCCCTCGTCCGCGGCCCACTGTCCCCAGCTCAGCGCCTGGTAGACGCGCCCCATGCGGCGGTCCTGCAGCTGGGCGGCCAGCCGACGGTGCGAGCGGTCGTCCAGCGCCGCCACCAGGAGGCCGCTCGTGTCGCGGTCCAGCCTGTGCACGATGCCCGGCCGCAGGGGATCGCCGCCCGCGCTGATGGGCCCGCGCCGGTGCAGCAGCGCGTTGACGAGGGTGCCGTCGGGATGGCCGGCCGCCGGATGCACCACCAGGCCCACCGGCTTGTTCACCACCACGACGTGCTCGTCCTCGTAGATGACGTCCAGCGGGATCGGCTGCGGGGCGGCGCTGAGGGCGACGGGCGCCGTGGGCCGGTAGACCACGCTCTGGCCCGCCTTGACGCGGTACGACGCCGGGCGCGCGCGGCCGTCCACGGTCACGGTCCCGGCCCGGTCGAGGTCGCCGCGGACGCGGCTGCGCGAGAGGTCGGCGCAGCGGGCGGCCACGAAGACGTCCAGCCGCAGGCCGGCCTCGGCGGTCTCGACGGTGAAGGCGCGCGGCCCGTTCGCGGGCGCGGGTCGCGGCGAACCGGAACGTGGCGGCTCAGGCATCGGCGGCGGGTCCCGCGGGCCGGGACGCTCCGGCGGGCTCCTCTGCGGGCGCGGGCGCGGGCGCGTGCGCGGCCTCCTGGCCGGAGGCGGCCGCCGGCGCCGCGTGGTCCCCGCGCAGCAGGCTCAGGAAGAGCACCAGGCCGCCCAGGCTCACGCCCATGTCGGCCACGTTGAACGTGTAGAAGCGGTGGCTGCCGAGGCCCAGGTCGATGAAGTCGACCACCAGCCCGTCGTAGAAGACGCGGTCGACCAGGTTGCCGAGAGCGCCGCCCAGGATGGCGGCCATCGCGCCCAGGCGCACCGGGCGGCGCGGGCGGCTGGTGACGTACAGGTAGACCAGGAACACGACGGCGGCGGCGCTGACGGCCACCAGCACCCAGCGGCCGACCGGGAACAGGCCCATCGCCGAGCCGGGGTTCCGCACATAGGCCAGGCGGGCGAAATCGCCGATCAGCTCGATACGGCCCTGCAAGGCCTCGATGTTGGCCAGCACGAGCCGCTTGGTGACGAAGTCCACGACCAGGACGAGCGGCGCCCAGAGCCAGGGCCGCCACAGGGGCTGCGGCATCAGGCGTCCTCCGCCTCTTCCTTCTCCTTGCACTCGATGCACAGCCGCGTGTAAGGCAGGCGCTTCAGGCGCTCGAGGTTGATCGCCTTGCCGCAGCCGAGGCAGCGGCCGTAGGTGCCGTCCTCGATGCGGGAGAGCGCTTCCTCGATGCTGTAGAGGTAGCGTCCCTCGGCGTTGGCGAACCGGATGGTGGTCTCGTAGAGGAACTCGTCAGAGCCCTGGTCGGCCATGTGGTTGGAGTGGGCCTTGCCCGCCTCCAGGCCGGTCAGGTCCGTGTGCTTGATGACCTTCTCATGCTGCGCCAGCGACTGCATGACGCGCTCCTTCTCGTCGAGCAGCAGCTTGCGGAATCGCTGAAGATCAGTCTTGCGCATGGTTTCCTCCCGGGCGGCCTAGACCCTGGACAGGGCGATGCCGACCTCGATGCCTTCCACTTCGAATGATTCTTTATAATCCAATTCCCGTGTCGAGGCAACGGTGACCGCCAGCGTCTCGGCCGCGATCCGCGCCCCGAAGCGGGAGACCGCGGCCGCGACCGCGGCCGGGCCCGTGATCGCCAGTTCGATCCGGTCGGCCACCTCCAGCCCGCTCGTCTTGCGCAGGTTCTGCACCTTGTTGATGATCTCGCGGCAGAGGCCTTCCTGGCGCAGTTCCTCGGTCAGGGTCGTGTCCAGCGCCACGGTCAGGCCGCCGGCCGCCGTCGCCACGAACGGCGGCACCCCCTGCTCCACGACCTGAATCTCGTCGAATCCGAACTCGACGGTCTCCCCGCCCACCGCCAGGGGCACGCGCCCGTCGGCGCGCAGCGCCATGACCTGCGCCGGCGTCATGGCGGCGATCGCGGCGGCCGCCGCCGGCGCCGCCTTGCCGAACCGCGGGCCCAGCGCGCGGAAGTTGGCCTTGGCCGACAGCAGCACCACGGTGCGCGGGTCGCCGACCACCGCCAGCTCCTTGACGTTCAGCTCCTCGCGGACGTAGCCGGCCAGGAGCGCGTCGTCCAGCAGCGCCGCCGCGCGCCCGTCGTCGCTGTGCAGCAGCAGGCGCCCCAGCGGCTGCCGCGTCTTGAGCGAGGCGTCCTGGCGCAGGCTGCGGCCCAGGCCGACCACCGCCTGCGCCACCGCCATCGCGTCCTCCAGCCCGCGGTCGACCAGCGCCGCCTCGACGGCCGGGAAGTCCGCCAGGTGCACCGAGGCGTCCGGGTCGCGCGCGGCGTGGAGCCCGCGGTAGATCTCCTCGCTGGTGAACGGCACGAACGGCGCCAGCAGCCGCAGCGACGCGTCCAGGACGGCGGCCAGCGTGGCGAAGGCCGCCCGCTTGTCGGCGGCGTCGGCGGGGCCGGTGCCGTCGCCCTTCCAGAAGCGGCGGCGGCTCAGGCGCACGTACCAGTTGGAGACGTCGTCCAGCACGAAGGCGCCCACGGTCTTGGCCGCCCGGCTCAGGTGCAGCGCCTCCAGGTCCTCCCGCACGCTGGCCGTGACGCTCTGCAGGCGGCTGAGAATCCAGCGGTCCAGGCGGTCGTCGGTGGCCACCGCGGCGCCGTCCGGCACGAAGCCGTCCAGGTTGGCGTACATCGCGTAGAACGCGTAGGTGTTCTCGAGAGTGGCCAGCAGCTTGCGCTGGGCTTCCTTGACGCCGTCGCGGTCGAAGCGCGTCGGCACCCACACCGGGCTGCAGGTGATCATGTACCAGCGGAGCGGGTCGGCGCCCTCCTCGCGCATGATCGCCATGGGGTCCACCGTGTTGCCGACGCTCTTGGACATCTTCTTGCCCTTCTTGTCCAGGATCAGCTCGTTGACCAGGCAGCTCTTGTAGCTGCTGCGCCCGGTCAGGAACGTGCTGATGACAAGCAGGGTGTAGAACCAGCCGCGCGTCTGGTCGACGCCCTCGCTGATGAAGTCGGCCGGGTACTGGCTCGCGAAGAGCTCCTGGTTCTCGAACGGGTAGTGGTACTGCGCGAACGGCATGCTGCCCGAATCGAACCAGCAGTCGATGACCTCCGGCGTGCGCCGCATCGTGCCGCCGCAGCCGGGCTCGCGGCACGGGAACTCCAGCCGGTCGACGTGCGGGCGGTGCAGGTCCAGGCCCGACTGGTCGGCGCCGGTCAGCTCGGTCAGTTCGGCGCGCGAGACCGGCAGGTGCTGACGGCCGCAGCGGTCGCACAGCCAGACGTTCAGCGGCGTGCCCCAGAAGCGGTTGCGGCTGAGGCTCCAGTCGATGGCCCCGCTCAGCCAGTTGCCGAAGCGGCCCGCCCCCACCTCGGGCGGCGCCCAGGTGATGTCCCGGTTGGCCGCGACCAGCTGCTCGCGCATCGCGCTGGTGCGGATGAACCAGCTGGGCGTGGCCAGGTAGATCAGCGGGTTGTCGCAGCGGTCGTGGTAGGGGTACTCGTGCGCGTAGGTCTCCTCGTGCACCAGCGAGCCCTGCTCGGCCAGGTGGCGGATGATCTTGCGGTCGGCCGCCTTGACGTGCAGGCCGGCC
>CAYNPY010000159.1:4059-5145 GCA_964399195.1 uncultured Fibrobacteraceae bacterium | reverse complement strand
CGGCGGGCATGCCCAGAGTATAGGCAGGATCGCCGAAGGGGTCAATAGCGCGCGACCGGTGCCGGACAAGCGCCGCACGGCAGCCGGGGACGGCAAGCCGACGGCCGCCGACAAAAGCGGCCGCCCCCGTTGCCGGGGGCGGTCCGTCAGGGATCCCGCTGACGGGGATCCGAGCCATGCCGGAACCTAGCGGAACAGGGCCTTGACGCCGCCGAAGGTCTCGCTCTCGACGGGGATGGTCGTGTCGAAGGCAGCAAACACAGGCACGTCGAAGGCACCGCTCGCAGGCATGCAGCCGGCCAACGTGGCAGTCCCGGTGCCGTCGGTGTGATTCACAGCAAGCATGCCAGGCACGCTTTGCGGAGCCCACGTAATCGGGGACATGGTGAAGCGCACAGGGGTCGGGGCCGTGAACATGACGCTCCACGTCATCACCTTGACCATGCCATTCACGATCGGCAGCGGTCCTTCGACAGGCCAGCCGACGCTGTACTGAAAGGTCCCGTTGACGACATCGTCCGGGGCCAAGTCAAACGCGTTGGGGGGCAAGGACTCGCCAAGCCTGATCCAAGAACCGCTGGCAGGATTGGCAACGACCATGAACTCAAAAGCGTTGATGTTCGGGAACGGGCTGCCGTCTGCAAACTCGGGGTTGCTGACCACGAAATGGATGTCCACGGGGACGAAGAGCGTCGGAGATTCCAGGTACGCCGCCGCGGCATCCGCGGTGGTGTACATGCCGATCCGGTTCTCCCACTGGGCGTAGCCGGCGTCCGGAGCCAGCAACGAGATGGCCGCGAGCGCGCAGACAGCAAAGAGCAGTTTCTTCATGTTCGGATTCCCCTTTCTCGGAAATCGCACCCAACTCTGCAGGGCCCTGATCGGGCGCGCCGGGCGCGCCCACGAAGCGGTTCCGCAAAGCACGTTACGTGCCGGTCAAGACCGCACCCTGTCGAGGGCCGCAGGCCAGGCCCGGGCGAACTCGCACCGGCGCAACATACCAAGCCGATTCCGGGGCGACAAGGGGAGTTTTGCGCATCCTTGCCTGGCATCCGGAGCCCGTCGCCGGGGCGCGCGCCGCCCCCT
>CAYNPY010000159.1:0-3959 GCA_964399195.1 uncultured Fibrobacteraceae bacterium | reverse complement strand
GTCCTAGCGGAACAGGCTCTTGACGCCGCCGAAGGTGCTGAGCTCTTCGCTCACCGGGCAGGTGTTGATGCCCGCCACCGGCAGCGCGACGTCGCCGGAGGCAACGCCGCAGCGGCGCAGGACGCCGTCACCCGTCACGACCGGCAGGCCGCCGGGCATGGAGGGGATCGACGCCTGGGTGATGAAAAACTCCAGCGGAGCGGCGGCCTGCAGCATGATGCTCCAGGTCACCAGCACGCTGGCACCGCCCACCACGGGGTAGTTCGCCGCGGCGCCGACGGCGAAGCCGTTGGCCGAAGCGTCCACGTCCAGGGCGCCGGTTCCGCCAAGCGTCGTCGAGAGCAAGAAGTGCGGGGCACCCACGGGGGTGACCGTGCACTCGAAGCCGTTCGTCGCCGAGACGGGGTTCATGAGCAGAAGGTACGCAGTCGTCGGCATGAACGCCGGGGCCGTCGCGCAGTTGTTGTTGCCCGCCGTGTCGAAGTAGACGCCAAACGAATCCGGGTCCGGATCGATACCGGCGAACGCCACCGAAGCCATCATGCTGACAAGCAGCAGAGCTACCAACTTCTTCATTGTGGTTGTCTCCTCACACCGCAGGAGTTGTGTCTCGCAGACCGCTGAGCATCAAGGATCAGGGCGATCTCAACACATGGCCCTGCCGCCTGCATCAGCAGGGCCATTGGTCCAGTCTTGCTCTCAACCAAACCAGCCAGCGGTTCCGTTGCACTTCAGACTTACGGGCAAACCGCGCCGATACCGGAAGCCAGACGGGGGATGTCACTCAGGTTGACGAACCCGTCGTACTGGAGGTCCGAACGGAAGGCGTTGGTGCCGCCCGAGAAGTCGGACGCGAACAGCGGAATGTCCGACAGGTTGGCATTGCCGTCGCCGTTGATGTCCGCACTGTTGTGCTGGAGAATCAGGCCGGTGTTGCTCGTCAGAGGAGCACCGTTGATGACGACGATCGTCTTGGACGTCGACCAGCCACCCGCGCGCAGCGGAGCGGCCCAGGTCGTCACGCCGGACGCGTTGGTGTTCGTGTTGGCAACCGTGCCGCCGTTGCAGGCAATGAAATTGCCCGTGCCGGCCACGACTTCCTTCTCGAGCCACATGTCGGCGGCCGAGAAGTTGGCAACGGGAACGCCGCCGCCATCGAGGACCGTCAGGGTGATCGTCGCGTCCACGACACCACCGGTCGAGCGGGCATTGGCAAAGGTCGAGCCAAGGCCGTTCGGCAGGTTGTACATGACCGGGGTCACACCCACGCCGGCCGCGGTGCTGGCCGTCGAGAGCTGCAGATCCGGCACGCCCGCCATGGCCGAAGCCGCGGCGAGGACCAGAGCGATCGAGAAGACTCCCGTGAGTTTCCTAAGAACCATTAGGACACCTCCAAATAAGGCATGATCCTGCGAGGGTGGCTAGCCCAGGCGCACTCATTGACAACTGCGTTGAACTCTCCTTCCCACTCACGTGCCCATCACTTGACGCCATGAGAGTACCACGACCCCGAAGAGGGCGCAAGCGAATATTTTCTGCTCTACTATGGAAAATTGACGAAACAGGGGAAAAATGTGCCCCGGCCCGCACCCGCGCCCGCCCGCACGGACGCAGTGCGCCTAATCTTTTGCAAAATAAAAAGATACGTGAGAGTGCCGCGTGGCGGGGCGGGTGGTGGGCGAAACAGGATTCGAACCTGTGACTTCCTGCGTGTAAGGCAGGCGTTCTGACCAGCTGAACTATTCGCCCACCCGGGCCGCAGCGGCGCCGCGGGGACCCCTAGCGGTTCACGCTGCGGCGGAACGAGCGCCACAGGAACAGGGGCAGCAGCACGCAGTAGCCGCCCACCAGGAGCAGCGGCGCGACGGACAGGCTCCCGGCCGCCAGCAGCCCGAAGCCCAGGGCGAAGGCGGCCAACGCCGCCCACAGCAGCCAGAACCAGCGCAGCATGGCCATCGGGAGTCCTTTCGCAAGCCGGCGTCAGCGGTCGCCACGGCGTGTCCGCGCGATCTGTCGGCGCGCAAGATAGCGCGCGGGCCCGGGCATCGTCAACGCGTTCGCCGCCCTGCGACGGCGCGCATCAGCGGCTGCGGCCGCGGGCCGGGCCGTCCGCCAGGCCGGCCGCCCGGCTCTGGCGGTACCGCCGGACGGCCTCCTCGTGCTCCTGCGCCGTGTGCGAGAACACGTGCCCGCCCAGACCGTCGGCGACGAAGAACAACTCGCGGCAGGCCGGATCCGGCCGCGCCGCCGCGCGCAGCGAAGCCATGCCCGGGCTGCCGATCGGCCCCGGCGGCAGGCCCGGCCGGCGATACGTGTTCCACGCCGAATCGACCTCCAGGTCGCGGTACAGCAGGCGCTGTCCCTTCTTCTGGGTCGCGAAGGCCACGGTCGGGTCGGCCGCCAGGTTCATGCCCAGGCGCAGGCGGTTCAGGTACACGGCCCCGACGCGCGCCCGCTCGTCCGGCCGGCTGGTCTCCGCCTCGATGATGGAGGCGAGCGTCAGCAGTTCGTGCGCGGACAGACGCGCGGCGGCCGGCGAACGCGGCAGGGCCAGCAGCGAGTCCAGGCGCGCGAACTGCGTCGTGACCAGCCGTTCGGCGGCAGCCGCGGCCGGCGTGTCTTCCGCGAAGAAGTAGGTGTCCGGAGCCAGGTAGCCCTCGCAGCGGTGGAAGACGCGGCCGGCGCGCACGGCCTCGCGCACCAGCACGCTGTCCAGGCGGGCGGCGGCGGCGGCCGACGCCTGGCCGCCGCGCTCGCGCAGCCGGCCGGTCAGGTCGTTCGCGGCGTCGAGGAACTCGAGCGGATCGAACCCCAGTTCGGCCGCGAGCAGGCGCGCCGTCTGCGCCGCGTCCAGTCCCTCGGGAATCGTCACGCGCGCCGGCGGCAGGCCCGGCCGCGTGAACAGGTCCAGCAGGTCGCGCACCGGCAGCCCCGGCGGCACCTCGAACAGGCCGGCCTGCAGCCGGTGGCCCTGTCCGGTCAGGCGGGCTCCCGCCAGGAGCACCAGGCGGTGCCGCAGCAGTCCGCGCGCGCAGAGCGTGTCGGCCAGCGCGGCGGCGCTCATCCCCGACGCCACGCGCACGCGCTGGGTGACGTAGCGCGGTCCAGTCGGCCAGCGCTGCGTCCACTGCGACCACGACCAGCCCAGCCCCGCGGCCAGCAGCAGGCAGGCCAGGCCCGCGACGACCAGCAGGCGCTTCACGCCCCGCTCCGTCCGCGCGCGGCGCGATGGTCCAGCCAGCCCTGCAGGATCAGCTCGGCGGCCACGGCGTCGCGAAGGCCGCGATCGCGCGCGCGGCCTTCGCCCGCCGGCAGGTAGCGGTCGGCTTCCTGGCTCGTGTAGCGCTCGTCCCACAGCTCGACCGGCACCGGCAGGACCGCCGCCAGGCGCTCGGCGAAGCGGCGCGCCCGCTGCGCGGACTCGCCCTCGCGGCCGTCGGCGGTCAGGGGCAGGCCGACCACGACGCCGACGGCCCCCCGCTCGGCGACCAGCGCCGCCACGCGGTCGAGCAGCGAGCCGTCGCGCCCTTCCACGTGCGTGGTCACCGCGAACGCGAACGCCGCGTCGGGTTCGCTGGCGGCGGTCCCCACGCGGCGCGTCCCCTGGTCGATGGCCAGGTACACGGGCCCGCGGCGACTCGGACCCGACGCCGGGCGGCTCGTCTTCGGGAACCACCTGCTTGACCATGCGCGTCAGGAAGCGGCCGTCCGGGTGGCGCCCGAACTCGAGCTGGTCGGTGAACTCGCGCATGATGAGCAGCCCACGGCCGCGCTGGCGCATCACGTCGTCGCTGGGCCGCCAGCCCGCGTGGTCGAAGCCCGGCCCGTGGTCCAGCACCGTCACCGTGATCGCGTCCTCGCCCAGGTCGAACCAGATCTCGATGCAGAGATCCTCAGCCAGGTGGTTGCCGTGTTCCATGGCGTTGGTGCAGGCCTCGATGATGGCCGTGCCCAGTTCC
>CAYNPY010000158.1:0-5194 GCA_964399195.1 uncultured Fibrobacteraceae bacterium | reverse complement strand
AGGCCACCTGGGTCACGCGCGCGGGCCTGGTGGCCGACGCGTCGGAATCCGGCTGGAGCACCATCTACTCCAGCCGCTGGGTCAAGCAGCACCTGCTTGACCTGAACTTCACGGTCGTCGACACCATCTTCGGCGGCAACTACGTCACGCAGCAACTGGTCTCGCTGAACGCGGGCAAATCGCTGTACACCTACCGCGGTCACTGGCAGATGAGCGGCCTGACGACGGGCCACATCGCCGCGCTCAGCAACGGGCGCAAGCTGCCGTTCGTGGTCACCCTGACCTGCGACACCGGCAGCTTCTGGACCGACACGACCTGCCGCAGCGAAGCGTTCCTGCGCGCGCCGAACGGCGGCGGCATCGCCAGCATCGGCACCGCCACCACCGGCACGCACACGCGCTACAACGACAGCATGTTCCAGGGCATCATCGACCACGCGCTGCTGTCGGGCGATCCGCGGCTGGGCCCGGCGCTCTCGCGCGGCAAGCTGCACATGTACGCGAACTACGGCCAGGCGGAGCCGGAAGCCGTCGCCATCTGGTCGGTGTGGAACAACCTGATGGGCGATCCGGCGACGCCGCTGTGGACGGCGGTGCCGCGCCAGCTCACGGTCACGGCGCCGGCGGCTCTGGATCCGGGCGCCGACGCGCTGCCGGTGACGGTCGCGGCCGCAGGAAAGCCGGTGGCCGGCGCCATCGTCTGCTTGCGCGCCACCGGCGATCCGCTGGCGGTCGGCGTGACCGCTCCCGACGGTCGCGTCGTGCTTCCGCTGGCGGGCCTGCCGGCCGGCACGCTGCAGCTGACGGTGACCGGCCCGAACCTGAAGCCCTGGCTGGGCGCGCTGGTGGCGGGCCCGCAGACCGCGGCGCTGCGGCCGCTGGCCTGCGTGGTCGTCGACGACGGCAGCGGTCTGAGCCGCGGCGACGGCGACGGAGTCGCCGAGCCGGGCGAGACGGTCGAGCTGGTCGTGCCGGTGCGCAACGACGGGGCGGCGACGATCGCCGGCGTGCGCGGGGCGTTGCGTCGCAGCGCCACGCCGGGCGTCATTGTACTTACGCCCGTGGTGCAGTACCTGAATCTCGGAGCCGGACAGACCGCCAACGGCCAGTCGCGGTTCACGGTCGCGCTCGACGCCTCGGCGCCCGGCGGTGTCGTGGCGCCGCTCGTGCTCGACCTGTCCAGCTCGTCCGGCGCGGGCAACGGCGCGGGCGTGGTCGAGCTGCCGATCGCCGGCCCCCGCGCCTCGCTGGCCGAGGTCACGCTGTCGGGCGCGGTCGTTCCCGGCGGCGCCCCGACCCTCGCGCTGACCCTGAACAATGAGGGCGACCGCGCCACCGGCGGCGTGCAGGCCGACCTGCGCAGCACCGATCGCTGGGTGACGGTCACCGCGGGTGACGCCACGCTGCCCGGCGCCGCTGCGGGCGCCACGACGGGCTCGACGCCGGACGCCTTCACGCTCGCCATCGCGCCCGACTGCCCGGCCGGCCACCTGGCCGCGCTGGACCTGTACCTCACGTTTGCCGAGGGCGGCACCGCGCGCCTGGACGTGCCGGTCACCTGCGGCACGGCGGCTGCGCACGACCCGAGCGGCCCGGATCGCCACGGCTACTACGCCTTCGACGACCTGGACACCGGCTACGCGCAGTCCCCCGCGTACGACTGGCTCGAGATCGACCCGGCCCTCGGCGGCTCCGGCGCGGCGCTGGCCCTGGCCGACACCGCGCTGTATGCCGACGGCGTCGCCGTGGTGGACCTGCCCTTCCCGTTCCGCTACTACGGACGCACGTTCACGAAGGTCAGCGTCTGCTCCAACGGCTGGTTCTCGTTCGGCGCCACGCCCGTCCTCTACTACCGCAACTGGAAGATCCCGACGCCGGGCGCCGCCGACGACATGGTCGCGGTCTTCTGGGACGAGCTGCGCCAGACCCCCGGCGAGGGCGGCGTCTTCACCTGGCACGACGAGGCACAACACCGCTTCGTCATCGAGTGGAGCCGCCTGCGCAACGCCTACAACGACTCGCTGGTCACCTCGCCCGAGACCTTCCAGGCGGTGCTCTACGACCCGGCCTGGCGCGCCGGCGAGACCGGCGACGGCGACATCCTGCTGCAGTACCACACGGTCAACCAGGTCGATGTCGTCAACGGCTACGCCACCGTCGGCATCCAGGACCACGAGCGCGACGACGGCGTCCTCTATTCGTATTGGGATCTGGCCGCGCCGGGCGCCGCGCCGCTGGCCGCCGGCCGCGCGATCCTCTTCACGACGCTGGTCAACCGGCCGGACGCGCCCGCGGACGCGCCGCCGGCGGCAGGCTGGTCGACTTCGCTGGCGCCGGCCAGCCCCAACCCGTTCAACCCGCGCACGACGATCCGCTTCGCCCTGGCCGCCGCGGGCGCCGTCGAGCTGGGCATCTACGACCTGCAGGGTCGGCTGGTGCGGCAGCTCCTGTCGGAGGCGCGCGAGGCGGGCGCCCACAGTGTCGTCTGGCAGGGCGATGATGAACGCGGGGCCGCCGTGCCTTCGGGCACGTACTTCTGCCGGCTCCAGGCGGGGGGGCGGGAACTCACGCGGAAGCTGGTGCTGCTGAGGTAACGGGCCGGAGTTGCAGGAGGTGGCTCCGGGCGGAATCGAGGTTGTCCACTGAAGGGCCCAACCGCTCGGCCCTTTATTGGACAACCTCATTTCCGCCCGGAAAGACCCTCACACCCCTCCGCCGCCGCGCCGTCACCCGATATCGTCGACGATCCCCACCACCACCGACCGGATCGCCAGGTCACTGCCGCCCAGCACCTGCCGCGCGCCGTTGCCCTCGTCCAGCACCAGCACGACCTGGCCCGGTCCGGCGCCCACGTGGTCCACCGCGATGAGGTAGCCCCCGGCCGGCGAACCGTCGGCGCCGAGCTTGTCGAGCACGAGCAGCGTGCGCCCGTCCACGGAGCGGTGTTGGATCGTCGAGGTGAGGCGGCCGGCCACGCGCGCGAGGATCACGGCTGCCTCCGGCCGCGGCGCGGCGCGCGGACGGGCGCGGGCGCGGGCGCGGGCGCGACTTGCGCCGGCGCAAGCGGCGAGGCGGAGACCTCGTCCAGCTGCACGTCGTCCACCAGCCCCACCACCGCGTGGTCCACCGGCACGAACGAAGGCTCCAAAGTGAGCGCCGCCTCGCGCGAGGCCTCCCAGTAGACCAGTTCGCCGGGGCCCGCCATGCGGGTGCCGTCGGCGCAGACGAAGGCGGCCCCGGCCGGCCGCGCCCGCTTGTCCAGCGGCTGCACCCACAGCAGCGGCACGCCTTCCATCCCCGGCGTGACCACCGAGGCGACCAGCGTGCCGATGACGCGGCCCAGGAACACGGGCTAACCCTCCACCTGTTCGGCGCCCGCCGGCTCGAACGAACGGCACGGGCCGAACGCCGTCCCGGCGCGCAGCACGTCGCGCAGCGTGTCGTCCAGGCGCGGCAGCAGCGTGCCGCCCAGCCACTCGGCGGCCGGGCCCCTTGAGGCGCGCGCCAGCTCCAGCGCCTCCTGCACGTCGGGCAGGCGGCCGCCCAGCACGGCCAGCGCGCGGCCGCCCAGGTCGTCGGCCAGGCGCGCCTCCAGCAGTTCCACCGGCACGGCCTTGAGCGCCGCGTCGACGGCGCGCAGCAGGCCCGGCGAGCTGCCCAGCTCGATCACGCACAACGCCTCGCCGGCGCAGTCGCGGCGCGCCGCGCCGGTCACCGCCGCGGCCAGCTGCGGGTGCGGATCCGGCAGGCAGACCTCGTCCAGCAGCGCGCCCAGCTCGCCGCCGACGGCGCGCGCCGCCGCGTGCGCCTCCTCCACGGCCGCCACCGAGCCGCCCACCAGCGCCAGGTAGCGCCCCGGGTGCACGGTGCCGCAGCGCAGCAGCGCGACGGGCGCCATCTTCAGCAGGCGGTCGACGGCCAGGATGCCGGCCGCCGCGCCCGTGAACTCCAGCAATGCCAGGGCCTGCCGCATGGACCTCGCGATCACACGATCCGGAAGTGGTCGACCATCACGCATCGGCGCTGCCTGGAGAAGGTGCGCGCGGTGGTCATCCCCTCGCCGGTCGGGCTGGCGATGGTGAAGCTGGTGAAGCCTTCGCCGCCGGCGCCGAGGCCGGCCACGATGGGCGCATTCTTGACGAAGATGCTGGTGTTGATGACGCGGGCCATGCGGCTGAGCGCGTCGATGTCGCGCGAGTGCATGCTGGCCGAGTGGCCGAAGCCGTGCTCGCTCTCCTTCGCCAGCTCGATCGCGCGCGCCACGTTGCCCACGCGCACGACCGGCAGCACCGGCATCATCTGCTCGCTCCACACCAGCGGGTGGTCCTCCGGCACCTCGCAGGCGACCAGCCGGCACTCGGGGCCCACCTTGACGCCGATCGCGGCCAGGATCACCTCGGGGTTCTTGCCGATGAAGTCCTTGTTGATGGCGCCGTGCGTGCGCGGCCCGCGGATCTCGCTGAAGATGTGCTTCTCCAGGCGGCGCATCTCCGCCTGCGTGGCGATGTAGGCGTTTGCCGCGCGCATCGCCTCCAGCAGCTTGTCGGCCGCCGGCGCCGTCACGAAGCACTGCTTCTCGTCCACGCAGATGATGTTGTTGTCGTACCCGGCGCCCGTCACGATGTCGCGCCCGGCCTTCGCCAGGTCGGCCGTCTCGTCGACCACCGCCGGCGGGTTGCCCGGCCCGGCGCAGACGGCGCGCTTGCCCGACTGCATCGCCGCCTTGACCACGCCCGGCCCGCCGGTGACCACCAGCAGGTTGATGCCCTTGTGATGCATCAGCGCGGTCGCGGTCTCGATGGTCGGCATCGCCACGGCCGTGACCAGGTTTGGCGGCGCGCCCACCGAGGCGGCCGCCGCGTTCAGCGCCCGCACCGTGGCCAGCGAGCAACGGCGGGCCGACGGGTGCGCGTTGAACACCACGGCGTTGCCGGCGGCCACCATGCCGATCGTGTTGCAGATGATCGTCGAGGTCGGGTTGGTGGTCGGCGTGATGGCGCCGATCACGCCGAAGGGGGCCCACTCCGTGAGCGTCAGTCCGTGATCTCCCGAAGTGGCGTCCGGCCTGAGGGCTTCCGTGCCCGGGGTCTTGTCCGTGACCAGCCGGTTCTTGGCGACCTTGTCCTCGGGGCGCCCCAGACCCGTCTCCTGCCAGGCCTGCCGCGCCAGGTCGGCCCCCTGCGCGCGCATCGCC
>CAYNPY010000157.1:0-5292 GCA_964399195.1 uncultured Fibrobacteraceae bacterium | reverse complement strand
GGCGCGGCGGTCGATTCTCGGCGCCGGTCCCAGCAGGGGCGCCAGCGCCTTGAGTTCGGAGGCGATGAACAGCTCGCCGTCGGCCTCGGCGTAGAGCAGCGGCTTCTCGCCGAGTCGATCGCGCGCCGCGAACAGGACGCTCCGCCGGTCGTCATGGATGACGAAGGCGAACATGCCCGTCAGGCGCTGGACCATCGCCTCGCCGTACTCTTCCCACAGATGGGCCAGCACCTCGGTGTCGCTGCGCGAGCGGAAGACGTGGCCGCGGGATTGCAGTTCCTCGCGCAGCTCGCCGTGGTTGTAGATCTCGCCGTTGAGAATGACGGCGACCGAGCCGTCCTCGTTGAAGAGCGGCTGGTCGCCGTTGACCAGGTCGATGATCGACAGGCGGGTGTGCCCGAGCCAGGCTTCGCTGTGGCTGACGCTGCCCGCCGCGTCGGGGCCACGGTGGGATAGCGACGCGAGCAGGCTCTCGAGGTCCGCGAGGCGTCGCGCCGGCGCAGGGGCCGGCTCCCGCTGCCGGCGCGCGTGCCTGCACAAGATGCCGCACATGGAGGATGCGTTCCGTTCGTCTGGGGTCCGTGTCGGCACGAGACGGGTCATCCCGGTCGCGGTCCGAAGGCGAATCGTCGCGCTGAGTGCCGTCGGAATCTAACATCGGCCGCGCCGCGTAACCAGCGACCGCGGCGAGATTCCGATTGGGACCGGCGCGTCGGCAGACTATGCTGGCGGAAACGTGGCCGATTCCTCCCGAAACCATCGCGGAATGATGGAGGGCGTCGTGAGATTGAACCCAGCGCGACGCGGCGCGCCCCCTGCCGATGGCGGCGCACCGACGAGCGCCGGCGCGCACAGCCCGCGCGCCGGCCTGTCGGCGCTGCGTCCCTACCTCTCCCTGCTGCGCGGCCAGGAAGCCGCGCTCGCCGCCGCCGGCGCGCTCATGCTGCTGGCGACGGCCGTCAGCCTGGCCATCCCGCTGGTCGCCGGGCGCTTCGTCGACGCCGCCGGCGCGGCGGGGCCGCAGTCCGCCCTCGACGGCCGGCTGCTGGGCTGGCTGGGCAGCCTGCTCGTCGCACAGCTGGTCGGCTCGTTCCTGTTCTCGGTGGTCTCGGCGCGGCTGGCCCTCGAAACGGTGACGCGCCTGCGCCGTCGCCTCTATGCCCACCTGCTGGAGTTGCCGACGCTGTTCTTCACGCGGCAGAAGGCCGGCGACCTCTCCACGCGCGTGACCTCGGATGTCGGCGCCATCCAGTACGTCCTGACCGGCGGCCTGGTCGCCCTCGCGCGCGCGCTCCTGACCCTCGTCGGCGCGCTCGCGCTGATGACGCGGCTGAACCTGCGCCTGACGCTGGTCGTGGTGCTGCTGATCCCCGCCACGATTCTGCTCGTGCGCCTGTTCGGGACGCGCCTGCGCCGCCTCTCACGAAGGATGTACGACAGCCTGGGCCGGGTCAGCAGCCACGTGCAGGAGACGGTCGGCGGCATCGCCACGCTCAAGGTGCACAACGCGCAGGGCCACGAGAAGGCCCGCTTCGGGGCGATGATCGAGGGCTACCGCACCGACGGCGCGCGACGGGCCTGGCTGCAGGCGGCGCTGGAGGCGGGCATCCAGATGGCCCTGTGGGTGTGCCTGGTCGGCGTGGTCGTCTACGGCTTCCTGCTGGCCGGGCGCGGGCAGGCCACCGGCGGCGAGCTGGTCGCGTTCCTGCTGCTGGCCTTCCGCGTGGCGATGCCGCTGGCTTCGCTGTCGAGCCTCTACGCCGAGGCCCAGGGCGCCGCAGCGGCAGCGGCGCGCCTGGATGACGTCTTCGCGCAGCCGCCGGAGCGCGATCCGGCCGCGCCGGCGCCCCCGCCGCGGCACGCGCCGGTCGGGATCCGGCTGGAGGGCGTGCGCTTCGCCTACCCCGCCGCCGGCGGCGCCGGCGGCCGCGAGGTCCTGCGCGGAATCGATCTGGACATCGCCCCGGGGCAGTGGGTGGGCCTGGTGGGCCCGTCCGGCTCGGGCAAGACGACCCTGGCCGGGCTGATCATGGGGCTGTACCCGCCGACGGCCGGCGGCCTCAGCCTGGACGGTCGTCCCTACGCGGACCTGGATCCGGCGGAGTTGCGCGCGGGCATGGCCTTCGTGGCGCAGGATCCCGTGCTGTACGACCTGAGCCTGGCCGAGAACATCCGTTTCGGGCTGCAGGGCGCCACCGACGCCGAGGTGCGGCAGGCTGCCGAGCGGGCGGGCGTGACCGACTTCGCCGACCGCCTGCCCGAGGGCCTCGGCACGGTGACCGGCGAGCGCGGCGCACGGCTGAGCGGAGGCCAGCGGCAGCGCATCGCCCTGGCCCGGGCCTTCCTGCGGGATCCCGGCCTGCTGGTGCTGGACGAACCCACCAGCGCCCTGGACGCGAACGCCGAGGAGGAGATCCGCCTGGCCATGCGGGCTGCCATGCGGGGGCGCACCGCCGTGGTGATCGCCCACCGCCTGTCCCTGGTGCGGGACCTCGACCTCATCGTCGTGCTGGCCGAGGGCCAGGTCGTGGAGACCGGCACCCATGCCCAGCTCCTGGCGCGGCCGGGGCTGTACGCCTCCCTGCACGCGGCCCAACAAGGCGCCGATACCACAAAATAAGTAGCACAAATACAACTTGACGTTTCGGTGGACCGGCGATAACATGATTGAGGGGGAAAAGATTGGAGCCGGGATCCAGATCGACTCCGGCTCGGGACCGGACCCCGGGCAACGGGAGGGTGCGCGGCGATGAAGAAGACGTACAGCAAGCCTGAATTGAAGTCCAAGCGCCTGGAACTGGGCGTGTTCGGCGACTACTCGAACGAGCGGCGCGGGACCACGCCCCCGACACCGGCGGGCGTGATCGACGAGTTGCGGCTGCACATGGAATAGCATCCGGACCGTCGGCACCGGTTCGCGGCCGCCTGGGGCCGTGCGGAGCGCCGACGCCGGGTGTCGATCAGGATCGCGCGGGGCTGCCCCGACAGGGGCGGCCCCGTTGTCTTGCCGGGCCGCGGGCAGCAGGCGCACATGCCAGTTGACCGGTGGCGGCCCTGAAGGCATGAATAACCCGCGCTGGCGCGTGACCGCGGGGGTCGCCGCGCAACCGGGGAGCAAGCGATGCACGCGAAGACACGCAGGAAAGGGCAGCGCCCGCGGCGGCTGCTCGCGCTGGCGCTGGGACTCGGCTTGACCCTGGCCGGCGCGGCGCCCGGCGGCGCCGCCGAGGTGCCGGTGCGCCGCTGGGGCCTGGGTCTCGAAGGCGGCGTGATGAAGCTGCAGGAGGGCGCCTGGGATTACGCCGCGGCCGACCAGTTCGGGCGCCTGCGGCTCTCGCGCGGGCTCAGTCGCCACTGGGCCGTCAGCGCCGCGTGGCTGGTCGGCCACACGCGCCCCGGCGTCGACCGGCGCGGCGCCGAGTCCGGCTGGTCGTTCCACTCCGAACCTCCCTACCGCACGCTCATCAGCCAGCCGATGCTGGAGCTGGAGCATCGCCTGACGCCGGGCGCCGTGGTCAGCCCGGTGCTCGTCGGCGGCGTCGGCCTCACTTCGTGGCGCGTGATCGAGACCGCCTCCGACGGAGTCGGCTGGTTCCCCGAGGGCGAGACGATCAACGGCTACGACCTGGACGGCAATCCGGTCGAACTGTCGGGCACCAGCCCGACGCTGTCGTTCGGTCTGGGGATCGACGTCACGCTGACCGGCTCGCTCCACCTGGGCCTGGGCGCGCGCTACCAGCTGCTGCAGGGCACCGACCGCGACAACGTCGGCCTGAGCGAACGCTGGGGTCCCGAGCACGTGGACGCCAACACGGCGCTGACCGGCGCCTGGGCCGCGCTCACCTGGTGGCCGGGTTCCTCGGACAGCGACGGCGACGGCGTCCCTGACGACCGGGACCGCTGCCCGGACCAGCCCGAGGACCGCGACGGCGTGAACGACCTGGACGGTTGTCCCGACCTCGACAACGACGGGGACGGCATCCCCGACGACCGCGACCTGTGCCCGAACCTGGCCGAGGACCGCGACGGCTTCGCCGACGACGACGGGTGCCCTGACCTGGACAACGACGGGGACGGCATCCCCGACGCGCGCGACCGCTGCCCCGACCAGCCGGAGGACGTGGACGGCGACGCCGACAACGACGGCTGTCCGGATCTCGAGATCGAGCGTGCGCCCGAGCCGGCCAAGAGCGTCACGCCGACGCCGGAAGCCGCGGCGGCTCCACGCGAAGAAGCCGCCCCGCAAACCGCGGCGACTCCGCCGACGCCGGCCGATTTCATCCTCGAAGGCGTGGCCTTCGCCAGCGGCAGCGCCGTCCTGGCGCCCGACGCGCGCGCCCAGCTCGAAGAGGCCGCCGCCTGGCTGGCCGGCGAGCCGGGCCGGGTGGAGATCCGCGGCCACACCGACGCGGCCGGCGACGAGGCGGCCAACCGCGAGCTGTCGCGGCGCCGCGCCGAGGCCGTGCGCGACGCCTTCGTGCAAATGGGGCTGCCCCGCGCGCGCCTGACCGTCGTCGGCGCCGGCGAGAGCGAGCCCATCGCCGACAACGCCACTCCCGCCGGGCGCGCGGCGAACCGGCGCGTGGAGATCCGCGTGCTGCGCTAGACGCAACGCGCGTCGGCGGAGAACAACCCGCAGGTGAGCTGTCTGACCGGGAGGCGATCTGGGTGTTCGACAATCTCCGCGCTGATTTCCGGCGCTACGGCGGCGGCGGACCGCTGGCAAATGTCAGGCTCTTCCTCGAGAACCAGGGACTGTGGGCCATCGTCTGTTACCGGGCCGGCCGCCACCTCGCCGACCACCCGTTGCCGTTCGGCCTCCGGCACATCGCCGCGGCATTCTACTGGTTGTGGTGGAAGCACGTACAAGTCACCACCGGCATCTACATGTCCCCGACCGCGCGCATCGGCAAGGGATTCTATGTCGGACATTTCGGCCAGATCTTCCTGGGCGGGGACTCGACGATCGGCGAGAAGTGCAACGTTTCGCAGGGCGTGACCTTGGGCTACGCATTCCGCAACGGGGTGTGGGGGGTCCCGCACCTGGGCGATCGCGTGTACATCGCGGCGGGGGCCAAGGTGATCGGTCCCGTCCGGCTGGCCAGCGGTACGGTCGTCGGCGCCAACGCGGTGGTGACGAAGGATACCGAGGAGAACGCCGTCGTGGCGGGCGTGCCGGCCAGGGTCATCAGCTACAAGGGCAGCGGCGATTACATCCCCTGAGTTGTGCCGTCGTAATTGTGTCCGGCCCGGCAGTTGCCCGGGCCGGACATGAACACTTCCAACGACACC
>CAYNPY010000156.1:0-5427 GCA_964399195.1 uncultured Fibrobacteraceae bacterium | reverse complement strand
GTGGTCAACGGGAAGAAGATCCGCCTGACCGCCGAGAAGGATCCCGCGAACCTGAAGTGGGGCGATGTCGGCGCGCAGTACATCTGCGAGTCCACCGGCCTGTTCCTGGAGCAGGAGAAGGCTGCCGGCCACCTCAAGGCCGGCGCCAAGTGCGTGGTCATGTCGGCGCCCTCGAAGGACGACACGCCGATGTTCGTCATGGGCGTCAACCACCAGAGCTACAAGGGCGAGCAGTACGTCTCCTGCGCCTCCTGCACCACCAACTGCCTGGCGCCGGTGGCGAAGGTGCTCAACGACAAGTGGGGCATCGCTGAGGGCCTGATGACCACGGTGCACGCCACCACCGCGACGCAGAAGACCGTCGACGGCCCCGGCGGCAAGAAGGACTTCCGCGGCGGCCGCGCCGCCGCCGGCAATATCATCCCCTCGTCGACCGGCGCGGCCAAGGCCGTGGGCAAGGTCATCCCGCAGCTGAAGGGCAAGCTCACGGGCATGGCCTTCCGCGTGCCGACCTTGAACGTGTCGGTGGTCGACCTGACCTGCCGCCTGGAGAAGGCGCCCGGCGCCGACGCCGAGTCGGCCTACGCCGCCATCAAGGCCGCGATGAAGGCCGCCAGCGAGGGCGAGCTCAAGGGCATCCTGGGCTACACCGAGGACGAGGTCGTCTCCTCGGACTTCAACCACGACGCGCGCACGTCCATCTTCGACGCGGGCGCCGGCATCATGCTGAACCCCAACTTCGCGAAGGTCGTCGCCTGGTACGACAACGAGTGGGGCTACTCCTGCAAGCTGGTGGACTTCATCGAGTACATGGCGACGCGGTAGGGCGGCAGGCACTTGCGCCGGCGCAAGCGGGGCCGGCGCGGGCGGCGACCGCCGATCGATCGTAAGGCTTGATCAGGCGACCGGCCCGGGGCGAGCTCCGGGCCGGTTGCCGACCGTCAGGCCAGCGGCCGCAGCTCTTCGTAGGTCGCGTCCAGCTCGATGCCGAACGTGCCGGCCAGCTCCTCCAGATAACCGGGGCCGGGAGGCACTTCCCGGGTGGAGAGTTCCCCGCCCGCGATGCGCGTCAGGGTGTGGTCGGCCAGGCTGACCCGCCCGTCGGCCAGCGGCAGGCTGGCGATGCGGCTGGTCACGAAGGGACTCGCCGGGCTGGTGCTGGTGTAGTGGTTGGCCACGACGATATCGGCCAGGATGCTGGTGCCCATATCGAAGCTGTAGCTGTCTCGCCACGTGTCCTCGACGAGGGACTGCATCATCAGGCCCCAGGGCTCGCGCTCGACGAGCCGGAACGCCCAGCCCGGTCCCTCGGTCACGTGGCCGCTGTCCAGGGGCAGCGGGCCGCGGGGCCCGCCCGCCCCGAAGCCGACGTCCATGATCCAGTGGCGACCGCCGATCTCCACGAGGTTGACTTGGTGCGTGCGGCCTCCGACAGGCTCCCGCAGGTGTACCCGCCCGAGCAGCGGCCGGGCTTCGAAGCCCAGGCTGTGCAGGACCATCAACATCAGACCGTTGAGTTCGAAGCAGTAACCGCCGCGCCGGCGCTCCACCAGCTTGGCCACGAGGTCGTCCCGTCCCAGCCGGACCGGGCGACCGAGCTGGATCTCGAAGTTCTCGAACGGCACGGTCATGAACTGGGCCCGGTGGAGCGCGCGCAGGCCGTCCTCGTCGGCCGTGGGGGGGCGGTCGAGCCCCACGCGGGCGCAGTAGCGCTCGAGTTGGTCGGCGTCGAGGATCCTGCGTTCGTCCATGTCCGGCCCCGGCTCCACGGGTCGAGGGTGTGCGGGCGCCGCGGCGCGCGCCCCCGCGCGGTTCAGCGGACGGCGTCCGCCGGGTACGTCACGCCGCACTGCCGGCGGATCGTGTCCATGGTCCGCATGATCGTCACGCTCTCGTCCAGCGGCATCACGTCCGGCTCGGTGCGGCCGGCGCGCAGCAGGGCCCCGAACGCCTCGATCTCGTGCGCGTAGCCGCCGCCGCGGCTCGGCAGGTCGAACATACGCTCACGATCCTCGCCGCGGCGCTGCACGGCCAGCCGCGTGCCCGCCCACCACGGGAACAGCAGGCGCGCGCGGCCTTCGGTGCCGATCACGTGCGCCTCGCGCGGGGTGTCCGCGCGCAGTGAGCAGCTGAGCGTGGCCAGTTCGCCGCGGGCGTGGCGCAGAACGATGGCCGTCTCCTCGTCGACGCCCGTGGTGCCGAGGTTCGCCGCCGCCAGGATCGTGACCGGCGCGCCGCAGAGCATGGAGGCCAGGTTCAGCGGATAGATGCCCAGGTCCAGCAGCGCGCCGCCGGCCAGCTCCGGCGCGAACAGGCGGCTGCTGGGATCGAACGCGGCGCGGAACCCGAAGTCGGCCGCCACCTGTCGCACTTCGCCCAGTTCCCCGGCGGCCACCAGTTCCCGCAGGCGCGCGACCGACGGCAGGAAGCGCGTCCAGACCGCCTCCATCAGCAGCAGGCCGGCCGCGCGCGCAGCGGCGGCCATGCGCTGTGCCTGTGCGGCGTTGACCGCGAGCGGCTTCTCGCACAGCACGTGCTTGCCGTGCGCCAGGCAGAGCAGCGTGTGCGCCTCGTGCTCGGAATGCGGCGAGCCGACGTAGACCGCGTCGACCTCCGGGTCGCGGGCCAGGGCCTCGTAGCTGCCGTGGGCGCGCGCCGGCGCGATGCCGAACTCCGCGGCGAAGGCGGCCGCGCGCGCGGCATCCCGCGAACCGATCGCGACCAGCCGGGCGCCTTCGGCTTCACCCAGGGCGGCGGCGAACTTCCGGGAGATGCGGCCGGGGGCGAGGAGGCCCCAGCGGACGGCGCCGGCGGGAGAGGGCATGGGTGGAACCTCCGGTGCAAGGGTGGCCGGCGCCTGCGGCGGGCGGGGACCGAGGGCATCTACGCCCGGAAAGCGGGCCTCCGTCAACCCCCGGCCAATCAACCAGTTACGGAAACACAAAAAAAGACAAAAATACTGCTTGCGCTGAGAGTTTTGTATATCTACAGTATAGATCAGTTCCTGTACAAAACGCCGCGACGCCCACAAGGTCCGGCTGGCACCGAAAAGAGGGAGACGGTCATGAAGAAGAAGCTGGGACTCTGGACGATGATGCTGGCCGCCCTGGCCCTGATGGCCGGGCTCGGCGGCTGCTCCTCGAACGACGCGGGGCTGACCGGCCCCAATCTGCCCGCTGACGGGAAGGGCGCCGGCACCCCGGGCGCGCAGACGAACAACGGCGCCGACATCGTGGACACGGCGATCGGCGCAGGCAGCTTCACCACGCTGGTGGCCGCCGTGCAGGCGGCGGGCCTCGAGGGCGCCCTGCGCGCCGAGGGTCCGTACACCGTCTTCGCCCCGACCGACGACGCGTTCGCGGCCCTGCCCGAGGGCTTCGTGGCGCAGCTGCTGCAGCCGCGCAACCAGGGCAAGCTCCAGGAGCTGCTGCTGTACCACGTCGTCGCGGGCGAGACCTTCGCCGGCGAGCTGCGCCGCTGGCAGTTCGTGCCCACGCTGGCTGACAAGTACCTCTGGGTGCGCAAGCTGTGGAACGGCAGCGTCAAGGTGAACAACGCGACCGTGATCGCCGCCGACGTCGACGCCAGCAACGGCGTGATCCACGTGATCGACAAGGTTCTGGTGCCGGCCGGCTTCGAGCTGGTCCCGGCCGAGGGGACCGGCGACATCGTCGAGACCGCGATCGCCGCCGGCTCGTTCTCCACGCTGGTGGCCGCCGCGAGCGCCGCCGAGCTGGTGGGCGCCCTGCAGGGCGAGGGCCCGCTGACGGTCTTCGCGCCGACCGACGCCGCCTTCGCGAACCTGCCGGCCGGCCTGGTCGAGGCGCTGCTGCTGCCGGAGAACAAGGGCAAGCTGCAGGAGCTGCTGCTGTACCACGTCGTGTCCGGCCGCGTGCTGAAGGGCGACCTGAGCTTCTACCAGCGCGTGCCGACGCTCCAGGGCGGCCGGGTGACCATCGTCAAGTGGTTCGGAAACGTGTGGGTGAACACCTCGAGGGTGACCGCGGCCGACGTGCTGGCGACCAACGGCGTGATCCACGTGATCGACCGCGTGCTGATCCCGGCCGGCTTCAGCCTCAGCACCAAGTCCGGCACCTTCACGGCCGAGAGCATCGAGAAGGCGATGCCGCTGGCGGACGACGCCGAGCTGCCGCCGACCGAGTTCCCGGCCGAGTACCAGGACCAGGCGCTGTAGAGCGGAGCGGATCAGAGAAGGAGGCGGGCCTCAGGGGAGGCCCGCCTCTGACTTCATCAGCCGCAGGAGCCGCGGCTCAACCGCAGCCGCTGCACCCGCCCGAGCTGCAGTCCTTGCCCGCGGCGCCCAGCTTGAGCATGTAGCCGCGGCGGTAGTTCTCGTCGATGTAGTCGATGGTCAGGCCACCGCTCTGCTGCAGGATGTCCGTGGTCTGGGCATCCATCATGAACTTCACGCCATTCGTGTCGACGACCGCGTCGTCACCCTTAGGCTCATCCAGAGCCATGCCGATGCTGGGGCCGCCTCAGCCGAAGCCCTGCACGAACAGGCGCACGCCCTTGCCGGCGTGCTCGGACCAGTCGAACGCGCCGAACGCCTGGCGCGCGCTGTCCGAGATGTTGAGAAGTGCGTCCACGCTCACGACGATGTCCTTTCGGGCTCTGTGCCGCCGACCCTGACGATGCGATCCGGACCAATATGATCGCCGGGCACCGTTTTCGCCAACCGCGGGCATCGGCGGCGGCGGGGCGGGCTTGAGCCGCCGGCCCTGCCCGCGCCCCGGTCAGGGCTTCGCCGCGCCGTCCTGCCGCCGGTAGACCAGGGTCAGCGCCAGGTCGCCTGCGCCGCCCGGCGCATGCCGGATCTCCTTGACCGTCAAGGTGTTGGGGTCGGGACCGAGCAGCAACTGGCGCGTGCGCCGGACGCGCCCCGTCTCGTCCCGTTCGGTCAGGACCAGCGAGGCGCCTTCCCAGGCCGCAGCCGCGCGGACCGTGCCGCGGGGCGTGAAGACCTCGACCGGCTCGCCGCCGATGCGCAGGGTGCGGGAGACCTGCATGCCGTCGGTCAGGTCGAACTCGTCGCCGGCGTGGAAGATCTCCAGGCGGCCGAACTCGCGGGCCGAGCGGCGTCCGGCGGCCTCGTCGCGCTCGCGCGCGGCCGAGTCCCCGCCGTCGAAGCCCTCGCCGGGCATCCTCCCGCTGCCCGGATCGGTGGCCGGACCGCGGCCGGGGCCGCCGCCGGGCCTGCCGCTGCCGCGGCCGCGGCCGGGAGCCGGGCCCAGCGCGGCCGGGTCGTCGCTGGCCTTGGGGTCCAACTGCCACCGGCCCGAGAAGTCCGGACGCGCGGCGGCCGCCACGGGCGGGGCGGGGGCAGGGGCGGGCGCCAGCGCCGTCGCGGCGGCTGCCGGCGCGGCCTTGGCGGGCTCGGCGGCGTGCGGCGCGGCGGCGGCCGGG
>CAYNPY010000155.1:0-5558 GCA_964399195.1 uncultured Fibrobacteraceae bacterium | reverse complement strand
CGGCGGATTGCCGGCTCCCGATGCCAACGACAACCCGCTGGGCTACAAGTTCTCGTGGGCGCCGCGCGGCGTGCTCCTGGCCTGCCGCAATTCCGCCCGCTATCGCCGAGAAGGCCGCGAGGTGGCGGTGCCGGCCGAGCGCCTGTTCCGCGACATGCACCTGCTGCACGTGCCCGGGGCGGGCGATTTCGAGGCCTACCCGAACCGCGATTCGCTGGTCTACCTGGAAGCGTACGGGCTGCCGGCGGACATCGAGACCCTGTTCCGCGGCACGCTGCGCAACCTCGGCTGGTGCGACACGCTGCACGCCTTCGGCCGGCTGGGCCTGCTGGACGACCGGCCGCGCGAGGGCGGCAGGACGCGCCGCGACTACGTGCGCTCCCTGCTGGGCGCGGCGCCCGGCGAGACGGCCCGGGCGGCGGCCGCGCGCGGGCTCGGCACGGCGCCCGGCTGCCTGCCGGCGGCGAACCTGGAATGGCTGGGCCTGGACGACGAGACGCCGCTCGGGGCCGGGCCCCTTTCGCCCCTGGACGTGCTGGGCGACGCCATGCTGGCAAAGCTCACGTACGGCGCCGGACAGCGCGACATGGTGGTCATGTTCCACGAGTTCCTGCACGACACGGCCGCCGGCCGCCGGCGCCGGACGACGTCGCGCCTGGTCGCCTGCGGCGAGCCCGGCGGCGATACGGCCATGGCCCGCACGGTGTCGCTGCCGGCGGCCGTGGCCGCGAGGCTGGTGCTGGAGGGGAAGCTGGTCGAGCGCGGGGTGCTGCGACCGGTCGTGCCCGCGATCTACGGGCCGGTGCTGGCCGAACTGGCCGCGCTCGGCATCGAGTGTCTGGAAGAGACGGAAGACTGCTGAGAGACGAGCAGGCGAAACGGCGCCCCGCGGCCCGGACGCGGGGGCGCACCAACGAGGGGGAACCGGACATGGCGAAGAAGACGACGACCAAGCCGCAGCCGACGCTGACCAAGGCCCGCATCTTCCGGGAGCTGGGGCTGTCGGCGAAGCTCAAGGGCGCCAACTGCGGCGGGGAGTGGTTCGCCTCCAGCGGCGACTGGCTGGAGTCGCGCAACCCGACCAACGGCGAGCTGCTGGCGCGCATCGAGCAGGCCGACAACGCCGACTACGCGAAGGTGATGGCGGCCGCGAAGGACGCCTTCCTGGCCTGGCGGATGCTGCCGACCCCGCGGCGCGGCGAGATCGTCCGGCAGCTGGGCGAGGCGTTGCGCGAGAAGAAGGAGGTCCTGGGCGCCCTGGTCAGCCTGGAGATGGGCAAGATCCTGACCGAAGGCCTGGGCGAGGTGCAGGAGATGATCGACATCTGCGACTACGCCGTGGGCCTGTCGCGCACCCTCAGCGGCCCCACGCTGCAGAGCGAGCGCCCGAAGCACCGCATGATGGAGCAGTGGCACCCTCTGGGCGTGGTCGGCGTGATCAGCGCCTTCAACTTCCCGGTGGCGGTGTGGTCCTGGAACGCGGCGCTGGCCTGGGTGTGCGGCGACAGCGTGCTCTGGAAGCCGTCGAGCAAGACGCCGCTGTGCGCGGTCGCCTGCCAGAACATCGCCAACGAGGTCTTCAACCGGAACGGGCTGCCCGCGGGCCTGACCAGCGTCGTGATCGGCAAGGGCTCGACGGTGGGCGAGGTCATGATCAAGGACCACGACCTGCCGCTGATCAGCTTCACCGGCTCGACGAAGATGGGCCGCCGCATCGGCGGGATCATCGGCGAGCGGCTGGGCCGCAGCATCCTCGAGCTGGGCGGCAACAACGCGATCATCATCTCGGACAAGGCGGACCTGACCTGCGCCCTGGCCAGCGCCTTCTTCGGCGCCGTGGGCACGGCCGGCCAGCGCTGCACCAGCACGCGCCGCCTGATCATCCAGGAGAAGGTGTACGACGCGTTCCTGCAGAAGCTGATCGCGAACTACAAGCGCGTGCGCATCGGCGACCCGCTGGACCCGGCGACGCTGATGGGGCCGCTGATCGACGAGGGCGCCGTGGCCGACTTCGAGAAGGCGCTGGAGGCGGCGAAGAAGCAGGGCGGCAAGATCCTCTACGGCGGCAAGGTGCTCGAGCCGTTCGGCGCGCGCACCTTCGTGCAGCCCACCATCGTCGAGCTGCGCAACGAGGCGGAGATCGTCCAGACCGAGACCTTCGCGCCGATCCTCTACGTGATGAAGTACCGGAAGCTGGACGAGGCCATCGCCATGCACAACGGCGTGCCGCAGGGACTCAGCAGCGCGATCTACACCGACAGCCTGCACGAAGGCGAGCGCTTCCTGAGCGCCGAGGGCAGCGACTGCGGCATCGCGAACGTCAACATCGGCACCAGCGGGGCGGAAATCGGCGGCGCCTTCGGGGGCGAGAAGGAGACCGGCGGCGGGCGCGAGAGCGGCTCTGACTGCTGGAAGACCTACATGCGCCGGCAGACGAACACCATCAACTGGGGCGGGGAGATCCACCTGGCCCAGGGCGTGGAGTTCCACCCGTAGGCGGCGCGGCCGCGGCGGACACGGCGGGCCCGGGGGCGGCGGCTCCCGGGCCCGCGCGCGATGGCCGCTGGCGCCGTCCCGCCGGATCCCTTAGGGTGGGCGCCATGCACACCGATCCCGCCAGCCGGGCCGCCGGCGCGGCCCCGGAGTTCCGGGGCTTCGGGCACCTGATGCCCTACCGCGTCCAGGAGATCCTCCTGGTCGCTTCGCAGTACGACGCCTACGCGCTGGAGGAAGGCGGACGGCTCACCGAACTGCTGCTCAACGAGTATCGCGAGCTGAACCTCAGCTACCCGCCGCACGTGGCGCGCGCGGCCAGCGGCGACGAGGCCGTGAAGCTGCTGGAGGCCCACCGGTACGACCTGGTGGTGACCATGACGCGCCTGGGCGACATGTCCGCCGCCGAGCTGGCGCGGCGCATCCGCAGCCGCACGGCCGAGGTGCCGATCTACACGCTGGCCTTCAGCCCCCGCGAGCTGCAGCACCTGCAGGAGTCCGACAGCCAGGGCAGCATCGACCGCTACTTCCTGTGGAACGGCGACGTGCGCCTGCTGCTGGCGATCGTCAAGATCTGCGAGGACGAGCGGAACGTGGCGCACGACACGCGCTACGGCGAGGTGCGCTGCATCCTGCTGGTCGAGGACTCGGTGCGCTTCTACTCGGCCTACCTGCCGCTGCTGTACGGCGAGGTGCTGGAGCAGACGCAGTCGCTGATGGCCGAGGGCATCAACCTGAGCCACCGTCTGCTGCGGCTGCGCGCGCGGCCCAAGATCCTGCTGGCGCGCACGTTCGAGGAGGCGTGGGATCTCTACTCGAGCTACAAGGACTCCCTGCTGGGCGTGATCGCCGACGGGCGCTTCCCCTGGCAGGGCTCGCTGCGCGACGACGCGGGCGTGGAGTTCATCCGGCGCGTCAAGTACGTGGACCCGCACACGCCGGCGGTTCTGCAGTCGACCGAGGCCGACCTGGAGGCCGTGGCGCACCAGGTCGGCGCCGGCTTCATCCGCAAGCGGTCGCGCACGCTGTTGCAGGACCTGCGCCGGTTCATGCTCGACAACTTCGGCTTCGGCGAGTTCGTCTTCCGGCTGCCGGACGGGACGGAGGTCGGGCGGGCCGCCGACCTGAAGGGCCTGGTCTGGCAGCTGCGCACGGTGCCGGCGGCCTCGGTGCGGCACCACGCCTCGCACGACCACTTCTCCAACTGGCTGCGGGCGCGCACGGAATTCCAGCTGGCGGCGGCCATCCGGCCGCGCAAGGTGACCGAGTTCGAGCACGTCGAGGACCTGCGCGAGTTCCTGGTGCAGACGATCACGCGCTTCCGCAGCGAGGCCCAGCGCGGCGTCGTGGCCGATTTCTCGCGCAGGCATTTCGACACGCTCAGCGCCTTCGTGCGCATCGGCGGCGGCTCCCTGGGCGGCAAGGGGCGGGGACTGGCTTTCGTCAACTCGATCCTGCACGGCTACGGCATCCACGACCGCTTTCCGGGCACCATCATCCGCGTGCCGACCACGGCCGTGATCGGCACGGACGTCTTCGACACGTTCTTCGACCAGGGCGAACTGCGCGAGCGGGTGTTGTCGGACCTGGACGACGAGCAGGTCCGGGAAGCCTGCCTGGCGCACAAGCTGCCGCCCGAGATCTACGGCGACCTGGAGGCGTTCCTGGACCAGGTGCGCTACCCGCTGGCGGTGCGCTCGTCGAGCCTGCTGGAGGACAGCCAGTTCCAGCCGTTCGCCGGCGTCTACGCGACCTACATGCTGGCGAACAACCACCCCGACCTGAAGGTGCGCCTGGACCAGCTCTGCGACGCGATCAAGCTGGTCTACGCCTCGACCTATGCGCGGGCGGCCAAGAGCTACGTCGAGGCCACCGGCAACCGGATCGAGGAGGAGAAGATGGCGGTGATCGTGCAGCAGGTCGTGGGCCGGCGGCACGGTCATTACGACTATCCGCACTTCGCCGGCGTGGCGCTGTCCGCGAACTACTACCCGGCCGGCGACCTGAAGCCCGAGGACGGCGTCGTCACCGTGGCGCTGGGGCTCGGGCGCACGGTGGTCGGGGGAGGCAAGGCGCTGCGGTTCTGTCCCGCCCGGCCGCTGGCCCTGCCGCAGTTCGCGACGCTGAACGACTGGCTGCGCGAGAGCCAGCGCGAGTTCTACGCCGTCGACGTCAGCCGCCCCGAGCAGTACCCGGGTCCGCGCGACGACTACAACCTGGCGCTGCTGGACCTGGCCGCGGCCGAGGCGCACGGCACGCTGGAGCCCGTCGGCTCGGTGTACGTGCCGGCCGACCACATGATCTACGACGGGCTCGGGCGCGAGGGGGAGCGCCTGGTCTCGTTCGCCGGGGTGCTGAAGGCGCGGGCGTTTCCGTTGGCGGAGATCACGGCGCTGCTGCTGGACCTCGGCCGGCGCACGATGAGCGCTGAGGTCGAAATCGAGTTCGCCGTGGTGCTGGGGGACGGGCAGGACGTGCCGCACCAGTTCGGCTTCCTGCAGATCCGGCCGCTGGCCGCCGGGCTGACGGCGCCGGCGGTGCCGCCGGAGCTGCTCGCGGCCCCCGACGCCCTGGTCACCACCACGACGGCCCTCGGCAACGGGCGTCCCGTGGACATCCGCGACATCCTCTACGTGCCGCGCGCGGGCTTCGACCGCGCTCACTCGCCGGAGGCCGCAGCCGAGATCGCGGCCTTCAACCGGCGACTGGTCGCCGAGGGCCGGCCGTACCTGCTGGCCGGGCCCGGCCGCTGGGGCTCCTCCGACAGCTGGCTGGGCATCCCGGTCCGGTGGGACCAGATCTCCGGGGCGCGGGTGATCGTGGAGGCCCCGTTGGACGGGTTCGCGGTCACGCCCAGCCAGGGCTCCCATTTCTTCCAGAACCTGACCAGCTTCGAGGTGGGGTACCTGACCGTCGGCGGCAATGAGGGCCAGGACCGTCTGGATTGGGATTGGCTGGACGCGCAGGCGCCGCTGGCGGCCGGCCGCCACCCCCCCCAGCTGCGGCTGCCCGAGCCCCAGACGGTGCTCATCGACGGGCGCTCGCGGCGGGGGCGGGTGCTGCGG
>CAYNPY010000154.1:2121-5583 GCA_964399195.1 uncultured Fibrobacteraceae bacterium | reverse complement strand
TCCGCGGCGGGCCGGCCCCGACGGCCCCCGCGCCGGCCGAGGCCCCGACGGTTCTCAAGCCGCTGGAGACGCCGCGCCAGGCGGCGCTGCAGCAGGACGGCAAACAGCAGAAGGCCCTGCCCGCCCCGGCGCCGCGCCTGGCGGCGGACCCGGACCACCGCGCCTTTGCCGGATCCGGCGACGGCCGCGCGCCGACCGCTCCGGTCGACCTGCACCCCGCGCAGCCCCGCGCCCCGCCGGCCGCTCCTCCCTTCTAGTCGATCACCGGACAAACACCGTGAAGACGACCGGAACCCGGCCGGCCGCGCGCCGGCCATGGGAGGAGACCGCCATGTCGAACCAGGAGAACCCCGCCACGAACGGGAACAAGTCCGCCCCGCCCGCCGCCCGCGGCTGGCGGCAGAAGTACGGTGCCGCGCTCATGCTCGCGGTGTTCGGACTGCTGGCGATCGTGATGGTGCTGATGCAGAAGAAGGCCGCGCACTGAGGCTGGCGGCTTTCGCGAAGAAGGCGGGCCGGAGGTCAGGGACTCCGGCCCGCCTTCGTTCGGATCACCGGCGCTTGCGCCGGCGCAAGCGGCGGCGCTTACCGGTACAGCGACTTGACCGCACCCCACGTCTCGCTGGTCGTGGCCACCAGGCCGCTCTCCGGGTACAGCTCGATGTCGGCCGCGTTGCCGTTCTGCCAGACGCCGCAGCACAGGTTCACCGTCAGGGTGTGGTCGGTGAAGCTGACGCTGCCCTGGTTGATCACGGCCGAGCTGGGCCACAGGTAGGCGCCCGAGATGAACGCCGACGGGTCGCCCGGCCAGTAGATGTCCGAGAAGATGATCGGCGAGGACTGCGTGATGATGTTGCCGCCCGACACCGCCGTTATGGTCAGGATGTTGCCGGTGAACTCGAACTCGAACAGCGGCGTGCTCGGCTGGTGCAGCGTGAACTCGATCTGCGGGCCGACCACGGCCGAGGTGCCGGGCATCCAGAACAGCGTGCCCATCGGGAAGCCGGTCGAGACGTAGATGGTGTCGCCCTCGAGCTGGGCGGCGGCAGGGAGAGCGGCGGACATCGCCGCCAGGGTCAGGGTCGCGACCACCAGGGCGTGACGGACGTTGGCGAAGCGGATCATGGTGAATCCTCCAGGGGCGTTGGCGGAACGGCCGGGTTCGGGATGCGGGCGCGGGAAGAACGTGAATAGAGCAGACCATTTTTATCATCTTTTGTCAAGCAAGCACCTGTTTCGACTCGCAAGGCGTTGTCGGCACAAGGACTTGTGCGCGTGCCGGGCTTGCGGTATCGTCCGCCGGTCGGCCGCTTCGCCGCTGCCCGCCCGCAACGCCACGGGGGGACCATTGTGAAGGCGCATCTCGCCGCCCTGCTGCTGCCCACGCTGCTCGCCGCCGCCGCGCCCGCCGGCGACGGCGACGAAGCCGACCGCTACCTCGGCCACGACCGCCGGCGAGCGTTCGACGCCTACCTCGCGTTCATCACCGATGTGCACGCCGTCTCGCACGACGGCGCGCGGCGCCTGGGCGTGCCGTGGGAGACCGCGCTGGAGAACGGCCGCCGCCGCTTCCACGAGGCCCGCAGCGTCGAGGACGTCTACTACGCGCTGCTGTCGGTGCAGCGCACGCTGCGCGACGGCCACGGGCGCTTCCGGCGCCACGAATTGCCGGTGACCTTCGGCCCGGCGGTGTCGCTCGACTTCGAGGTCGCCGTCAGGTACGCCGGCGCCGGCGGCGGCCCTCATGAGTACGTCGTGGTCCGCTCGGGCGAGCCGGCGCTGCCGGTCGGCGTCGCCGTCACCGGCGTCGACGGCATTTCCATCGCCGATTTCGAGGCGCGCCTCATCGAATGGTACGACCGCCACACGCCCGAGGGCTTCCGCGACTTCGTGGCCCGCAACCTCTCGCTGCGCAAGCCGCAGTCGCTGCCGAGCCCGCGTCCGGGCGACGCGGTCCCGCTCGCGTGGCGCGACGACAGCGGCCTGGAGCGCGCCATCGCGCTGACCTGGCGCGCGGTGACCGACGCCGCCGCCAACGACCCCGACCGCAACGGCTCCTCCCTGTCCGCGGCCACCCCGCCCGGCCGGCGCGATCCTTCGCGTTTCGACGAGCAGTACCGCGGCTTCCCGCTGGAGCTCTCCGGCCTCCTCTTCGACCTCCACGGCACCCCGCGCGCCGACACGAAGATCCTGCGCTACGTCTCCTTCAACTACGAGCAGGAGTCGGACTTCGCGCCCGAAATCGCCGCCATCGCGCGGCACCTGCGGGAAACGGGCGCGCGGCGCGTGCTGGTCGACGTGCGCGAGAACGCCGGCGGCGCGTTCGACCCCGCGCTGATCGGCGTCTTCACGGACCGGTCGTTCCTGATCATGAACAAGAGCCTGTACTACGGCGCGCGCCTGAAGGCGCACCCGGAGGCCATGGGGCTGGATCAGCGCCTGGAACTGTGGACGGAGGCGGAGACGCGGCTGCTGCGGGAGGACCTGGCCGCGCGCCCGTGGGCCAGCTGGTCGCGCGAGATCCCCTTCTTCTGCCTGACCGCCGCCTGCGCGCCCGATGAGGCCGTGCGGCAGTACGACGGCTCGCCCGGTTACGAGACCGTCGTCCTGTGCGGCCCGGCCACCTTCAGTTCGGGCGACATGCTGGTCACGCTGCTGAAGGACAACGGCATCGCCAGACTGGCCGGCCTGCCGCCCGGCGCCGGCGACGCGCCCTACCGCTGGACGCTCGACTACCCGCTGGCCGACGGCACCCGGGTGACGCTGCGCCTGACCAACGCGGTCAGCTACCGGCCCCATACCGGCGGCCTGACCGTGGAGGGTAACCCGCCGGCGCTCGACATCCCGGTCTACCCGACGCGCGCCAACGCGGCGGCGTACCTGGACTCGGTGCTGGCGGCGGTGGGGTGGCGGTAGCGGCGGGCCGCGCTCAGTAGCGCCGGTCGAACGCCCGCTCGATGTACTGCCTGATCGATGCGTCCGACCTGCGCTCCCTTGCGCCACCCTGTTCGGCCTGCGCCAGGACCAGGTTCCGCAGCTCGGCCATTTCCGCCGACCGGTCGCAGGCCTTCTGCAGCACGCCGCCCTCGAACACCAGCTCGACGACCTTCTCGTACTTCCACGCGGGGTGGAAGCCCATGTGCACGTAGAGGTCGCGGATGAAACCGGCGGCCAGCAGCAGCCCGCCCGTGTAGGCCAACGGGTAGCCCAGGTTCTCGTAGCGGTTGCTGCACGGCCCTGCGCGCCGAAGCGCGCGCAGCAGGCGGGCCTCCTCGTCCTCGTCCTCGTCCTCGCTGCCGTCCTGGTCGTCGTCGACCGGCAGCACGCCCCCGATCGGCGGCCCCTGTACCCGCACATAGCTGCCGGGAAGCTTGTCGCGATCGAAGAGGTTGACGTTCAGCACGTCGACGACCAGCTGCCGGCCCGCCAGCGCGTACTGGGCCTGCCAGCCGCGCCAGCAGG
>CAYNPY010000154.1:0-2021 GCA_964399195.1 uncultured Fibrobacteraceae bacterium | reverse complement strand
ACGACCAGCTGCCGGCCCGCCAGCGCGTACTGGGCCTGCCAGCCGCGCCAGCAGGCGCTGCTGGTCGCCGTCGGCTCCATGCCGAACACGGCGGGATCGAACAGCTCGCCTTCGCTGATGCCGGCGACCGCGTACAATTCATCCTGATAGAAGAACGTGTCGTTGATCTGGGCGGTCATGAGCGGCAGCCTCCCGGTGCGTTTCGGCCGGCAAGTAAGTGCGCGGTGCGGTCATGGGCGAGGCGGCGGGCGATCCGATGACCGGAGACTAGCACACGGGGCGGAGGCGGTGAAGAGGTGGGAGTTGCGCCGGCGCAAGGCCGGACCCCACAATCCAAACGGGGCATTCAGGTCGTCCCAAGTCGCTGCTTCGATCACCGTCGAACGCGTGATGCCCCCGCGCGCACCAGCTCATGCAGCAGCGCGGCCGCCGGTCGTCGTGGGCGGTAGACGCGCGGGGCAGGGGCTGTCGGCGGCAGATGACAGGCTGCAGCTGGCAAGCGCGCTCGCGGACGCCTGGCGGCGGTGGGGCCGTCTGGCTGTTGCGCCGGCGCAATTTTCGGCGACCAAATGAGCTGCGCCGGACGGTCGCCCGTGGCCCGAGCCAGGGAATGACCGCGCCGCGTCGACCGGTTGCAACGGCACACAGGATGCAACGGACTTGACAGCGAGTGCTGGCCGTCGTACAGTCCTTCAACCTATAAGAGATCCCCGGGCTGCCGTCGTCTATCCAAGTGCAGGCCGGGGATCGCCTTTTGGGGGATGCGCTGGTGTCGAATTCCGCCTGCCAAGTGGCTGTCCTGATCGATGCTGGTTTCTTCCTCCACGAGGCCCATGCGCCACTCGGCCATCGGTTGGTCGAACCACATGAGATCATCGACGCCGCGCGCAGCATCCTTCGCAGGGATGAGCACCTGTTTCGTATCTACTACTATGACTGTCCGCCCTTTGAAGGCACGCGTAACAACCCCGTGGACCAGCGCGTGATCAACTTCGCCACGACGGACACGGCCAGGGCGCGTCAATCGTTGCATGGGAGGCTCGAAGTCGCGCCGCATCTTGCATTCCGGAAGGGTCGCCTCGTCTTCGAGGGCTGGACCATCCCGCGCTTGAGGTTGCGCGAGCTGGTCAAGGCGCATCGGCCCGTGTGTGCTGACGACTTCCAGCCGGAGTTCACGCAGAAGGGCGTCGACATCAAGATCGGCCTGGACGTCGCCTGGCTGGCCTCAATGCACATCGTGGACAGGATCGTGCTCGTGACCGGCGACACGGACTTCGTGCCGGCCATGAAGTTCGCGCGCCGGCAGGGTGTCCAGGTGATCATCGCCACGGTGTCGGCCGACGTGTCATCGCTGCTGCGCGCGCACTCGGACGAGCATCGGCAAATACATCTCGCCCGCGCGCTCTAGCGGGTCGCACTTGCGTCGGCGCTCCCCACCCGGGACTCGACCCCCAACCCACCTCACCGCTTCACCTCCGCCGAGATCCCCCCTCCAACTTGCTGCACAAGAATCACCGCGTCCGCACGCACTTCCCCCGCCAGGATCAGATCCGCCACCCGGTCCTGCACCTCCCTCTGGATCACGCGCTTGACCGGCCGCGCCCCGAACACCGGGTCGAACCCGCGCTCGGCCAGCCAGTCCACCGCCGCGTCGGTCACCTCCAGGCCGATCTCCTGCTCGGTGAGCGAACGCGCCACCTTCGCCAGTTCCAGCCTGACGATGCGCGCCACATCGTCGCGCGCCAGCGAGCGGAACCGCACGATCCCGTCCAGCCGGTTCAGCAGCTCGGGCCGGAAGTGGCCGCTCAACCCCTCGAGCAGCCGCGCCTCGCCGCGCGTGGCGTCGTCCCCCGCGCGCACCTCGTACTCCGCCCCTTGGCACAGGTTCGAGGTCATGATGACCAGCGTGTTGCGGAAGTCGACCACGCGCCCCTTGCCGTCCGTGAGGCGTCCATCGTCGAGCAGCTGCAGCAGCACGTTGAACACCTCGGGGTGCGCCTTCTCCACCTCGTCCAGCAGGA
>CAYNPY010000153.1:0-5809 GCA_964399195.1 uncultured Fibrobacteraceae bacterium | reverse complement strand
CCCCGGTCCGGCCGTTGCGCGGTTCAAGATAGGTCGCCGCGCGGGGCGTTGCAAGGCCGAAGCCGCGCCCCGGCGGGCGGCCGGGGCCGGCGCCGCCCTGGGCGCCGGCCCGAGGCCCGCGGACCGCCGGCCCAGGGTATCGGCAACGGAAGCGCTTATTTGAGAGGCGTTTGTCCCGATCCTGGCGGCGCCTGCCCCGGGGGCAGCGCCAGCTGCCAGCCCGGGGGCCAGATCTCGACCGCGGCCGCGCCGGCCGCGGTGGCGCGCGCCAGGGCCTCCGGCCAGGGCGGCCCGCCCAGGTACACCTTCAGGCCCGGCAGCGCGAACAGGACCCAGGCCACCACCAGGGCGCGCCAGCCGGGCGCCCGGACCGGCGGGGTCGCCAGCAGGACCGTCAGCAGCAGCAGGAGGTTGGGCGCGTAGAAGTAGCGGCCGCCGACGTCGGTCGAGACCAGCACCGTCCGGTTGCCCAGCGAGGTCAACACGCAGAACACCGCCAGCAGCAGGGCGGCGCCCAGCGCGGTGCGGGCCGCGGCCGGTCCGCGCCGGACGATGCGGGCCGCGAAAAGGGCGCAGCCGCCCGACAGCGCCAGCGCCAGCGCCCACGCCGCCGCGCCCCCGCCGTGGAAGACGTCGAAGCTCCCGATGACCGGTCCCGACAGCCGCATGCCCAGGAGCGGCGAGACGACGTGCTGGGCCAGCAGGGCCATCCAGAGCAGCAGCGGCGGGGTCGCGGTGTCGCGGCCCTCGAGGTCGAAACCGCTTGCGGCCAGCAGGACCAGCTGCAGCGCCGCGGTCGCGCCCAGGATCAGGGCCTGCACGCGCCGCTCGCGCGATTGCTCGCGCCAGGCCCGCCACGCCAGCACCGGCAGCAGCGCGTTGGGCGGGATGCCGCCCAGGCCGGACAGCAGCAGCAATCCCCGCGCCCCCCACGCGGCGCGGCCGCCGGGCGCCGGCAGCAGCGCGATCAGCCCCACCAGCAGCGCCAGGTGGAAGTGCAGGTTGATGCTGTTGGCCCAGACCTCCGCGCTCTGGGGCAGGGCGGCCGCCGCGAACACGAACAGCAGCGCCCGCGGCATCGACAGGCCCAGCTGCCCGCGCGCGTGGATCAGCAGCCCGACCGGCAGCGCCTGCACCGCCCAGGACAGCCAGGTCGTGACCAGGGGCGCGTGGCGCAGGTCGACGCGCGTCGCCAGCGTCATGATCGCGTTCGTCGCCAGTTCGAGGTGGCCGTTGTAGACGAAGAAGACGCCGCGCCAGCCGCCGCCCGCCACGGCGGCGTAGAAGTCGCGCCCCTCCTCCGCCCAGAACCGGCCGTCCAGGGCGTAGGCCCGCATCTTGTAGAGGCTGAGGGCCACGAACGCCGCCCAGAGGGCGAGGGTGACCAGGCCGCGCCGCGGCCGACGGTCCGGCTCAGCGTTCAAGGCCGGCGGTCCGTCGGGAACGGGCTGCGCGCGAAGTGCGGGGCGCCGGGCGCCAGGAAGGCGGCGTTGTCCGCGCGGCCGTCGTCCGGCGGACGCCGCGCCATGACCGCGACGTGGAACGGCCGGAAGCACTCGGCCGCCTCGATCGCGAAGCCCGCGCGGTCGACGACCGCCAGCGCCAGGCGCAGGTCGAAGACGTGGTGGTGCAGGCAGCGATTCGTCAGGTTGTCGCGCGAGCGCGCCGCGAACGCGGCCGCGTCGCCCGCGCCCGGATCGCGCGCCAGGTCGTGCAGGCGCAGGATCTCCTCCAGGTGCGTCAGGTCGCCCTCGCCGGTGCCGCGCTCCAGGTCGTCTTCCAGATGAGCCAGCGGCGTGACCGGGCGGCGGTGGTCGAACGTGCCGTCGCGGTGCGGCACCACCAGCACCAGCCGGCCGCCCGGGCGCAGCACGCGGCGCCATTCCGCCAGCGCCGCCAGCGGATTGGCCAGGTGCTCGAGGCAGTGCGACGACAGGACGAAGTCGTACGCGGCGTCGCCGACGAACGGCAGCGAGCCGGCCTCGGCCACATATTGCGTGCCGGGGTCGGCGCCGGCGCGGAACCGGAACGTCTCCCCTTCGCGGATGGCGCCTTCCCAGGTGGTCCGCCGGCTGAAGTTGACGTTGTCGATGCGCGCGGCCAGCGAATAGACCGGCAGCGAACCGCGCGGCCCGAACAGCGGGCTGGGCCCGCCCAGTTCCAGGCCCTTCAGCCCGGCGAAAGCTTCGCTGCGGGCCGCGAAGGCGCGCAGGCGGTGCGGCCGCACGCGGCGCCACGCCGCCAGCAGCAGCGCGCCGACGCCGCCCCCGCGCAGCAGGGTCCGGATGGCGATCAGGTCCATGTCGCTCCTTCCGGCGCTCCGGCCTTTCGGCCGCCCTGCGCCGCCTCGCGCAGCCAGCCGGCCAGGCGCGGCGCCGTCCGCTGCACACAGTAATCCTGCTCCACCAGGGCCCGGCCCGCGGCGCCCAGGCGCGCGCGGCGCGCGGGATCGTCGAGCAGTTCGCGCAGCGCGCGCAGCCAGGCCGCGCCGTCGGCGGCCAGGTACCCGTTCTGCCCGTCGCGCACCAGCTCGCGGTTGACGCCCACCGGCGAGGCCACCACCGGCAGGCCGCAGGCCATGTACTGCACCAGCTTGTAGCCGCACTTGCCGCGCTCCCACGGCGAATCGGCCAGCGGCATGATGCCGGCCGCGCAGCCGCGCAGCAGGTCCACCTCGCCCGCTTCCGTCCACGGCGCCGGCTCCACGGCGACCCCGGGCAGGTCCACCGCGCCGCCGCCGACCACGCGCAGCACGAACGGGCGCTGCCGGGCCAGTTCGGCCAGGGGCTCGCGCAGCAGCTCCAGGTAGCGGGCCGTCGAGGGCGAGCCGATCCAGACGATGCGCGGAGGCGCGCCCGCCTCCGCGGTCGGCGGCTCCGGCCGCGGGTAGCGGTCCAGGTCGATCACCGTCGGCAGGATCTCGACGCGGCCGGCGCCCGCCGCGCGCGCGCGCTCCGCCAGATAGGCGTTGCCGGCAATCACCAACGCCGATCGCCGCATGAGGCCGTCGATGCGCCGGCCCAGCAGGCGCCGCACCGCCGCGCGCGGATGCCTGTCGTAGGCGTGGAAGACCGCGTCGTCGTAGTCGAGCACGAACGGCACGCCCCGCAGCAGCGCCGCCTCCGCGGCCAGGGGCCACCAGGGCAACGCCTCCTTCTCGATCCAGAGCAGCTGGTACCGGCGCCGCCGCAGGAGCCGGCGGCAGCGCCGCAGGTAGGCCCCCAGGAGCGCGGCGGCGCCGTAGCCGCCGCGCTCGTAGCGGGCCGCCAGCAGCGCGTCGCTCAGCAGCGGGGCCGCGTCGATCGCCAGGCCCTCGGCCGCCAGGCGCGGCACGTACTGGCTGAAGCGCAGGCGCGAGGACGCGCCCAGGTCGCCGTACTTGGGCAGGCACAGCACGCGCAGCGCCGCGGCGGGCGCGATGACCGTCGGCTTCGGCGCGTTCATTCGTCCACCCCCGCCGGGGCGCCGCGCCCCAGCCACCCGAGCAGCCGCGCCCACGCGCCCCAGGCTTCGCGCGCCTGCCGCCAGTCCAGCCGGACCATCGCGCCGACGGTGCGGGCGACCGGCTCGCCGGTCAGCGTCAGCGCCAGCACCGCGGCGGCGCCTGGCGCGGGCAGGTGCTTGCGCGCGTACTGCCACCGGCTGCGCTGATGGTAGAAGAGGCGGCGCGCCTTGGCCTGCGCGGTGGTGCCGCCGCCGGCGTGGAAGGCCCGCGCGCCGGCGAAGTACAGGCTGGGCCAGCCCGCGCGCCGGGCGCGCAGGGCGAAGTCCACCTCCTCGAAGTAGACGAAGAAGCGCTCGTCGAAGCCGTCCAGCTGCTCGAACAGGGAGCGCCGCACCAGGTAGAAGGCGCCGATGACCTGCTCCACCTCGCGCGTGTCGGCGTGGTCCCACTCCGTCATGAAGCAGCGCAGCGACGGCGCCAGCCGGTCCAGGCCCGCGGCCTGAGCCAGGAGCCTGCCGAGGGTCGGCAGGCGCGAGCAGCTGCGCGCGACGCGGCCGGACTCGTCGACCAGTTGAACACCGCAGATGCCGAAGCGGGCGCCGTCCGCGCCGCCGAAGTGCGCCAGGACCGCCGGCAGCGTTTCCGGGTACAGGCGCGCGTCGGGGTTCAGGAACAGCAGGTACTCGCCGCGCGCCGCCCGCGCCCCCAGGTTGCAGGCCCGCCCGAAGCCCAGGTTGCGGCCCGCGCGCACGACGCGCACGCCCGGCGCCCCGCCCAGGCCCTCGGCGGAGCCGTCGCGGGAGCCGTTGTCCACCACGACGCATTCGGCGACCAGGCCGCCGGCGCCGGCCAGCACCGAGTCCACGCAGGCGCGCAGCTGCGGACCCGCGTTCCAGTTGACGATCACCACCGTCACCATGCCGCCCGGGCTCATGGCCGCGCCTCCCGCGCGGCAGGCGCAACGGGCGCCGGCGCGCGCTCGTCGGCCGCGTCGCGCGCCAAGGCGTGGATCAGCAGGGCCGCGAACAGGAACTGCAGGTGGCCTGCGAGCATCGTGAACAGGAACTCGCCGATGAACTGACCGAACAGGACCATCGAGAGCCCGGCGTAGAGCAGCAGCGCCAGCTGCCGGCCCGCCTGCGCCGCCCGGTAGAGGAAGCTGAAGAACAGGCCGTAGAACACGGCGCCCAGGACGACGCCGACGGCGCCGAAGTCCAGCGCGAACGGCTGCACGACGGTGTAGACGTTCGTCAGCAGCGGCACCGCCACGTACGGCTGGACCACGGACACGGGCGTCACGCCGCCCACCAGCCCGTCCCACACCACGTAGAAGAACCGGAAGACGTGCGCCCCGAAGGGCAGGTCGCCCGGGGTGGGCATGTAGCCCAGCGCCACCAGCGGCGAGTAGACGTACAGCCCGAGGAACCGCGACAGCACCACCTGCTCGCCCACCAGCGCCCGGGCCAGGTGCAGCGCGAACAGCAGCCCGAACACGACGGGCACCAGCAGCAGCAGGCGCCGCAGCGTGAAGCGCCGGCGCGCGTCCCTGACCACGGCCCAGCCCAGGATGGGCGTCAGCGCCGTCAGCTTGCCCATGGTGGCCACCGCGAACAGCAGCATCAGGCCCCACAGCAGCAGGCGCAGGCGGCGGTTGGCCGGCCGCGCGTTGATGTGCTCGAACAGGAAGAGCGCGAAGGCCAGCGGGTAGAACCGCCCCACCAGGCCGAGCGAGGCCAGGCCCGCGTTCTCCGTCGAGGACAGGCGCAGGTTCGAGAAGAACGCGGCGGGCCCGGTCAGCCCGACGTGGCGCATCTGGATCACGAGCCAGGCCACGAGCACCAGCACCAACAGGGTGTAGTCGAAGGGCAGCCGCCGCGCGCGCGCGGCGTCGCCGGCCGCGGGCGCCTCGGCCTGGAAGAGGTAAAAGACGCCCGAGACCGCGAACCAGGCCGCCCACAGCGCGAACGCGCGGTCGGTGACCGGATAGAAACGCCCGCCGAGCGCCAGGCCGCAGGCGAACACCGCGAGCCAGGCGATCCCGCCCAGCATCAGGGGCGAGAACAGCGAGAGACGACGGGCGAGTCCGGCGGCCAGGAAGCCGAGGATCAGCAGCGTGCCGAGCACCAGGTGGATCATGCGCGTCTCGCCAATCGCCGGGCCATCAGCTGCAGCACCACGAAATCCACGGTCACGCGCGCCGACCAGGCGATGGCCGCCCCGGCCAGCTCGTGCCGGCGCACCAGCAGGACCAGCAGGCCCAGATAGGGCAGCAGCTCGATCATGTGCAGCAGGGCCGTGTCCCGCGAGCGCCCAAGGGCCTGGATGCGCGAATACGGCACCTGCCCGAGCGCGTTGAAGACGAAG
>CAYNPY010000152.1:0-5907 GCA_964399195.1 uncultured Fibrobacteraceae bacterium | reverse complement strand
TCGCGCACCGCCTGCGCCACGGCGATGGCGGCGCGGCCGGCGGCGGCCGGGACGGCGGGCTCGGCTTCGCCGCGCACGGTGGCCAGGAAGGCGCGGATCTCCTCGAGCAGCGGGTCGCAGGCGTCGTGGCGGACCACGCGCGGCTCGGGCGCCATCGGCAGCGAGCCATCCGCGGCGCGCGTGACCAGGACGTTCTCGCGCGCCGCGCAGTCGGCGGCCACGTAGCCGCCCTCGCTGAACACCCGCACCTTGCGCATGTCCTTCAGCGAGACGCGGCTGGCGGTCAGGTTGGCCGTGGCGCCGCCGGCGAATTCCAGGCGCGCGTTGGCGATGTCGACGTGCGGGGTCAGCACGCTGGTGCCCGAGGCGCGCACCTCCAGCACGGGGGCGCCCACCAGCAGCAGGGCGATGTCGATGTCGTGGATCATGAGGTCCATCACCACGTCGACGTCCGTGGCGCGGGCCTTGAAGCCGCCCAGGCGGTGCGACTCGATGAAGCGGGGGCGCGGCGCGTGTTCGCGCAGGAAGGCCACCGCCGGGTTGAACCGTTCCAGGAAGCCGGGCTGCAGGACCAGGCCCTTCGCCGCGGCCAGCGACTCCAGGCGGGCGGCCTGCGCGACATCGCCGGTCACCGGCTTCTCCAGCAGGACGTGGACGCCGCGCTCCAGGAGCTGTTCGGTCACCGCGAAGTGGGCGTCGTTGGGGACCACCACCGAGGCGGCGTCCAGACGGCCCGGCACCTCGCGCAGGCTCGAGCAGGCCAGGGGGGCGCCCGTCTCGGCGGCCACGGCCCGGGCCCGGTCCAGGTCCGTGTCGATGACGGCGACCAGGTCGACGCCCGGCAGGGCGGCGTACTTCTGGGCGTGGAAGCGGCCCAGATAGCCGGCGCCGCAGACGGCGGCGCGCAGGGTAGCAGGCGAGTCGTTCATGGCGCGAGGCTAGCGCGTCCGCGGCCCGGCGGCCAGCGGAACCTGCGGCCTCGCGCGCGGGCCGCGCAGGGGTTATGCTCGCCGTTGACCATCGGCCGTGGAGGTACCCGCATGCGCCGCGCGGCGCGCCTGGCCCTGTTGACGTGGATGCTGGCCGCTGCCGCCGCCCCGGCCGCGCCGCCGCCGGACGAGCCGCCCTCGGCCCGCAACCTGGCCGCCCGCCGGGCGGCCGGGCGGCTGCCGCTGGCCGTGTGCGATCCCGGCCGCGGGCGCGAGGCGATGCTGTGCGGCACGCTGGAGGTCTTCGAGAACCGCGAACTGGGGCGCGGCCGGCGCCTGTCGCTGTGGGTCGTGGTGGTGCCGGCGCTGGCGGAGGTGCCGCAGCCGGACCCGGTGTTCTTCATCGCGGGCGGGCCGGGAGGGTCGGCCGCCGAGGCCGCCGGCTGGTTCGCCACCGAGCTGCCGCTGCGGCTGGAGCGCGACATCGTCCTGGTGGACCTGCGCGGCACCGGCGGCTCCAACCCGCTGCCCTGCGACCTGGTGGGTGACCGCCTGGTCCTGCAGAACCACCTGCGCGAGATGTACCCGCCGGATCTGGTCCGCGCGTGCCGCGAGCAGCTGGAAGAGCGCGCCGACCTGACGCAGTACCACACGGCGGCCGTCATCGCCGACCTGGACGACGTGCGCGCCTGGCTGGGCTACGAGCGCATCAACCTGCTGGCGCTCAGCTACGGCGGCCGCGCCGCCTATGCCTATGCGCGCGCCTGCCCGGAGCACGTGCGCGCGCTGGCGCTGGTGGGCCCGGCCGACCTGGAGGCGCGCCTGCCGCAGTACCACGCCCCCCTGGCCGAGCGCGCCCTCGTGGCCGTCTGCGCCGACTGCGCCGCCGACAGCGCCTGCAACGCCGCGTTCCCCGAGCTGGAAACGACCTTGCGCCAACTGGTCAGCGACCTGCGCGCGGCGCCCGCGGTCGCGTGGCACCACCACCCGGACCTGCCCGGGCCGGAACTGGTGACGATCACGGCCGAGGTCTTCGTCGAGGCCCTGCGCGCCGCCCTCTACGGCGAGTGGTCGCGCCGCGAGGTGCCGTGGATCATCCACAGCGCGGCGACCGGCGATTTCGACCCCTTCCTGGAGATGGCGCTGCCGGCGCGCCTGGACTACGCGGGCACCTTCGCCGAGGGCGCCTACCTCTCCTACACGGGCGCCGAAGACGCGCCGTTCATCGACCCCGCCGAGGCGGAGGCCCTGGCCCGCGGCACCCTGCTGGGGACCTACCGCGTGGACCAGCAGCAGCGGGCCGCCGCGCTGTGGCCGCGCGGCCGGATCCCGGCGAATTGGTTCGAGCCCGTGGTCGTCGCGGCGCCGACCCTCATCGTGCAGGGGGCTCTGGACCCGGTGACCGGCGTGCCGCGCGTCGCGGAGCGGTTCTCCTGCGTGCGCGAGGTGATCGTCCCCGGCGGCGGCCACGTCTTCGACGGCCTGTCCCACATCGAGTGCATCGACGACATGCTGGTGCGCTTCCTGGACACGGCCGATCCGGCCGGGCTGGACACCGGCTGCGTGGCGACGATGCGGCACCTGGGGTTCAAGTTGGGGCCGGAATACCACGAGTAGGCTGGCGGAGCAGCTTGTGCCGGCGCAATTGCGGTGGTTTCAAATGCGGACTCGGCGGTGCTCGTCGGAATGGGCCAGAAGATGTGTCGAACAATGTCCGCCCACCGTGGCCAGCGCGACGTGCACGCCTTCACGTCTGGCCAGCTTCATGGCTGGCACGAAATCGGTGTCGCCTGATATCAGGACGATTGTGTCGACGATGTGTCTCGTGGCCAGCCATGCCACATCGAGTCCTATCTTCATATCGACCCCCTTCTGCGTCACAGCAGGTCGCAGGTCGTCTGCCAGGACCGAACGCCCTGTTTGGAGCAACTCCCTGAACGCCGCTCGCGAGATTGTCCAACCCGAGAAGGCGAGCCGTCCGCGCCGAAATGCGACGAAGTCAGATATCTCCAGTCGATCCTGAAGCGACGTGCGCTCCCTGGCAGCGCGGGAATTGGACAGGTCGTGAATCTCGCGGCTGATGGGATTTGGGCGTTGGCCGAGAATGGGCGGGCAATCATAGTAGTAGATGCGAAACAGCCGTTCGGCGGGCTTTAGCGTGCTGCGTGCCGCGGAGACAAGCTCCTCCGCGGTCGCCAGGCGCCCCCCGAATTGCGCAAAGGCCTCATGCAGGAAGTACCCGCCATCGACCAGCACAGCCACGCGAGAGGTGACATTGTTGGTCATCGACGACCCCCGAAAAAAGACCCCCGGCCTGCACTTGAATGGAGAAGCAGACCGGGGACCATGTAGTTCGTCGACCTCTGGACGGTAGCAGCACGATCTTTCGATGTCAACCATGGCTCACCGGCAATCCGGCGACCAAGCAATGAGTCCATTCGCAATCGCTTGTTGATTAACAACATGCGGGTACTGTCAGTCACTTCGATGAACTTCTGCTGTCAATCCGAGGTTACGCCACCAGCCGCGGCGTAACCTGAATGTGGCGCTTCGACCCCGTCCTTGACCATTCCCCCCGCCTGCGCCACAATCCCGGCCAGCCCCGCCCGCCACCGCGGCGCGGCCGGGCCCGGGCCAGGGAGGGCCCGCCCATGCGCCACTGCCGCTTTGTGCTCGCCCTGATCGCCGCCGCGCTGGCCGCCACGCTCGCCGCGGCCCAGCAGCCCACCCCCGAGATGCTGGACGAGGCCGCCCGCCGCACCGGGCTGAGCCGGGAGGAGCTGCTGCGGCGCTACAACGCCGCACAGCCGGGCGCCGCCGCCCAGGCCCCGGCCGAACCCGCCACCGAGCCGGGCCGCACGACGATCGAGGGCATCGACGACACCAATCCGGGCGGGTTCTGGCGGGACACCGACGTGCAGGTGACGCTGCCGCTGTCGCAGGTCGAGGCGCTCAGGGACGAGGCCGCCGCGGCGCGGGCCGACAGCGCGCTGACCGGCGAGAACGCCACCTTCGGGGCCAGCTTCTTCCACCTGGATGCGGGGGTGTTCCAGCCGCCCAGCTTCGGGCCGGTGCCGGACGACTACCGGCTGGGGGTGGGCGACGAGTTGGCGATCCACGCCTGGGGCGAGGTCGACTTCCAGCTGACGCGCGTGGTGGACCGCGACGGCGCGGTGATCCTGCCGCGGTCCGGCAAGGTGGTGTGCGCGGGGCGGACGCTGGGCGAGGTGGAGGCCTCGATCCGCGAGCAGCTGTCGCGCAGCCACGCCAGCATCGGCACGAACACGCAGGTCGAGGTCACGCTGGGGCAGCTGCGGCCCATCCGCGTGTACGTGATCGGCGAGGCGACGCGGCCGGGCTCGTACCAGCTCAGCTCGGCCTCGACGGTGCTGACGGCGCTGTACGCCGCCGGGGGGCCGGCCGAGACCGGCAGCTACCGCGAGATCCGCCTGGTCCGGGGCAGCCAGACCGTCGCCACGCTGGACCTGTACGACTACCTGGTCAGGGGCGAGCGCGGCGGCGACCGCCTGCTGCAGGAGGGCGACACGGTCTTCATCCCGAACCGGCTGCGGCGGGTGCAGGTGACCGGGCCGGTGCGCCGGCCCATGCACTACGAGATGAAGGCGGGCGAGAGCCTGCGCGACCTGCTGGAGTACGCCGGCGGGCTGATGCCGGAGGCGGTGCCCGACCCGGTGCACATCCGGCGGGTGCTGGCGGCGAAGGACCGGCGGCCGGGGCAGCCGGACCACGTGTTCCTGGACATCGCCCTCAACGACGGGCAGCCGGCCGTCGAGCTGCTGGACGGCGACCGCGTGGTGGTCGACGCGATCGGGGAGCGGCTGGACCGCTACGTGGACGTGCGCGGCAGCGTGAAGGTGCCCGGCCGCTACGAGTACCGCGACGGCCTGACGGTGAAGGACCTGGTGGCGATGGCGGGCGGCCTGTGGCCGGACGCGATGACCGACCAGGCGGTGATCGACCGCACCAGCCCCGAGGGCGACCTCTACTCGGTGACGATTCCGCTGGCGGCGACGCTGGACGGCACGGGGGCGCCGATGGCGCTGCAGTCGCGCGACGTGCTGCACGTGTTCGCGCGCTGGGAGCTGCAGCGGCGGCCGCAGGTGCACATCACGGGCGAGGTGTACGAACCGGTGTCGCCGCTGTGGCGGGCGGGGATGACCCTGCGCGAGCTGGTCCTGAAGGCCGGCGGCCTGAAGGACAGCGCGAACCTGCTGCAGGCGGAGGTGTCGCGCCTGCTGGAGGGCGCCGTCACCAGCACCGACATCACGCAGCGGCCCGAGCAGACCGTCCAGGTGCTGCGCGTACCGCTGGGCGCGGACTTCCTGGCCCGCGACGACGGCTTCCTGCTGATGCCCTACGACCGCGTGGCGATCCGCCGGCTGCCGTGGTGGGAGATGCAGCGGACGGTCACGATCCGCGGCGAGGTCTTCTTCCCCGGCCAGTTCAGCCTGGAGCGCAAGGACGAGCGGCTCAGCTCGCTGGTGCAGCGGGCGGGCGGGCTGCGGCCGGACTCGTACCTGGAGGGCGCGCGGGTGCAGCGCGTGCAGGACGGCGTGGGCAACGTGGCCATCGACCTGGCGAAGGCGCTGGCGGAGCCGGGCAGCGACGCCGACATCATCCTGCAGGACGGCGACGAGGTGATCATCCCCGACCGCATGTTCACCGTGAAGGTGCTGGGCGAGGTCGGCTTCCCCACCAGCCTGGTGTGGGAAGAGGGCAGGAAGATCAACTGGTACGTGGACCGCGCCGGCGGCTACCTGGAGAAGGCCGACAAGGGCAAGTCGCGCGTGGTGTGGCCCAACGGCATGTCGCTGCCGAACAAGGGCGGCTCGAAGGTGATCGCCGGCTCGACGATCATCGTGCCGCGCAAGGCGCCCCCGGAGGGGGAGAGCACGCTGTCGAAGCTGAAGGAGATCAGCGGGATTCTGGCGGGGGTGGCTACGGTTTGGTTGGTGAT
>CAYNPY010000151.1:0-5928 GCA_964399195.1 uncultured Fibrobacteraceae bacterium | reverse complement strand
CCAGCAGGTGCTGCGCGAGGCCGGATTCCTGCCGATCGGCGCGAAGATCCGCTGAACGGCGGCTCCCGCCGGGGCGGATCGGCGGGGCGCGCGGTCCATGGCGGCCGGCGCCGGACCGTGGTAGCATTGCCCTGTTTGCTGCTCGGACAACCTGACCGCCCCAGGGTCAATCGCCGGTTCCCGAACCATGGATCGCGACCCGAAAGGCTGGTCCGGCCGCATGGCATTCTGCACCTGCTGCGCCCAGGCGCTCCCCGAGGGCGGGCGCTTCTGCCCCGCCTGCGCGGCGCCCGTGGCTGCGCCCGCGGCCCTCGCCGAGACGGTCGGCGCCACACGGGCGGCGCCGGCGCCCGGCCCCGATGGCGCCACGGTTGCGGCCGCAAGTCACGTTGCCCCCTCCAGCTACCACGGCCGGTTCGAGACAGGCACGCGCCTGGGCACGCGCTACCGCATCGTCGCGCTGCTCGGCCGCGGGGGGATGGGCGAGGTCTACCGCGCGGACGACCTCGAGCTGGGCCAGTCGGTGGCGCTGAAGTTCCTGCCCGAATCGGTGTCGCGCAACGCGGCGGAGCTGGCGCGCTTCCGCAACGAGGTGCGCGTCGCGCGCCAGATCGCGCACCCGAACGTCTGCCGCGTCTACGACATCGGCGAGATCGACGGCCACGTCTTCCTGTCGATGGAGTACATCGACGGCGAGGATCTGGCCTCGGTGCTGCGGCGGATGGGGCGTCCGTCATCCGACAAGGCGCTCGAGATCGCCCGGCAGGTCTGCCTGGGCCTGGCCGCCGCGCACGAGGCGGGCATGCTGCACCGCGACCTCAAGCCGGCCAACGTGATGATCGACGGCCGCGGGCGGGCGCGCATCACCGATTTCGGCCTGGCCGGGCTGGCGGACGAACTGGCGCGGGACGGCCGCGTCGCCGGTACGCCCGGCTACATGGCGCCCGAACAGCTGCAGGGCGGACGCGTCTCGGCCCGCAGCGACATCTACGCGCTGGGCCTGGTCCTCTACGAGATCTTCACCGGCAAGCGGGCGTTCACCGCCACCAGCCTGGCCGACCTGCGGCAGCAGCAGGAATCCGGCTCGTTCACCAGCCTGACCGACCTCGTGCGCGACGTCGATCCCGCAGTCGAGCGCGTGGTCCAGCGCTGCCTCGAGACCGAACCTGATCTGCGCCCCGCGTCGGCCTACGCGGTACTGGGCGCCTTGCCGGGCGGCGACCCGCTGGCCGCGGCGCTGGCCGCCGGCGAGACGCCGTCGCCGGAGCTGGTTGCCAACGCGGGCGACCGCGGCGGGCTGCGCCCGGCCGTCGCGTTCGGGGGCGTCGCGCTCGGGCTGCTCGCGGTCGGGCTCTGGTGCGGACTGGTCGGCCCGGCGCTGCGCCCGTTCACGCAGCCGGCGTCGGTCCTGGCGGTGCGGGCTGGCGACCTGCTCGAGAAGGCCGGCTGCTTCGAGCAGGTCCCGCGCTACACGGCCGAAGGGTTCGACCTCAACTACAAGCACCTCGATCACCTGTGGCGCGACACGGCCGAGGCGGACGGCGGCGCCAGCCCGGCCTTCTACTGGCGGCGCTGGAGCCCGGTCCCGCTCGAGCCCGCCGAGTTCCATTCCGAGGTGGTCACCGTCGCCAGTCCGCCGCCGCTGGGGTCGGGGCACGCCAGCATCCTGCTCGACCCCGCAGGCAGGCTGGTCGGGTTCCACGCCGTGCCGCCGGACTCGGTGGCGGCGCGCCCCGGCGGCCTGCCGGACTGGGGCGTGTTCTTCGCGGCGGCCGGCCTGGATTCCGCGCAGCTCGCGCGGGTGGCGCCCTCGGCGCCCGTGCCGATCGGCTGCGACGAGGTGGCCGCGTGGCAGGGCAGCCTGCCGGGCGAGGCCGCGGAGCAGGTGACCGTGCACATGGGCGCGTCGCGGGGCGGGCGCCTGACCTGGTTCTCGATCACCCGCGACTGGGGCCGCAGCACCTCGCCGCTGGACCCGCAGCCGGTGGTGGCGGGCGGGATCATGGGATGGCTCAACCTGACGCTGTCCGGCCTGCTCAGCCTCGGGGTGAGCATCTACTTCGCCGTGCGCAACCTCCGGCTCGGCCGCGGCGACCGGCGCGGAGCCACGCGCCTGGCCCTGTTCGTCTTCGCGGCCAACATGTTCGAGGCGGTCTTCAACACCGCGCTGCGCGACATCGGCCCGCAGGCCGCGCTGTGGGATTTCGTCAGCGGCAGGGCGATGGGCCATTCGTTGACCCACGCCACCGCGATGTGGCTGGCCTACGTGGCGCTGGAGCCGTACGTGCGGCGGCTGTGGCCGCGGATGCTGGTGTCCTGGGCGCGCCTGGTCTCGGGCCGCGGCCGCGACCCGCTGGTCGGGCGCGACGTCCTCATCGGCGCGGTGACCGGCGCGGGCGTGGCGGCGGGCATGGTCGCCGTCGTCGTCGCGTTCACCGGCCTGGGGCTGGCCAAGGTGCCGACGCGCCTGTCCGGCAGCACGCTCACCTCGCTGGGCGGGCTGGGCGGCACGGGCTACAACCTCTCCTACGCGGCGTCGGTGTGCGTGCTCACCGTGCTCGGCACTCTCGTGCAGCTGTTCCTGGTGCGCCTGGTCGTCCGGCGCACGGCCGTGGCCGCCGTGATCACGGGCCTGCTGATCGCGACGACCGGCATCGTGGGCGCCGCCCCGTACGGCGGCTGGCCGCTCGCCGTGGCCTACGCCGCCATCAGCGTCTCGGCGCTGCTCCTGATGCTGCTGCGCTTCGGCCTGCTGCCCGCGCTGGTCGCCGTGTTCGTCGCCGGGATGCTCTCGTCCACGGTGGCGACGCTCGACTTCTCGGCCTGGTACGCGAACCGCGCGCTGCTGCCGGCGGCGATCTTCCTGGCGCTGCTGGCCTGGGGGGCGAGCGCGGCGCTGGCGGGCAGGACGGTGTTCGGGGACATGCTGCGGGAGGAGAAGGTCCGCTGAGGTGCGCTCTGATCCAACGGCGCTCAGCGCGACGGCGCCGGCGCCCGCTTCAACGCGGCAGCAACCCCGTCCAGCCCAGGACCAGTTGCAGCGACGCGCCCGAAGGCGTCGCGAGCGCGCGGCTGATCAGCAACCGCTCGCCGTCGTTGGTGGCGATCCCGGTCAAGCCCTCCGGAACGCTGAAGAGGCGCGTCGGCCGGCCGGGGCGGAGGTCGCCGTCAACGTCTTCGAGCGGGACGCTGACCAGGTCGCCCTGTGCGTCTGCGTACAGGATTTCCCTGCCGTCGCGGCCCCACCTCGACAGTCCGTTGCTGCCCGCGGCAATCGCGACGCGTCGACCCGGTACCGGCCAGGTGTCGACGTAGAGGTCGAGCAGGCCGCGCTCGAGGACCTCGAACAGGACCCAGCGTCCGTCCGGCGAGATGCGGCCGTTGCGCTCGTAGGCGCCGGTGGCCAGCCAGGGCGTCGGAGCCCTGCCGTCCAGAGGCACAGTCCAGAGGTTCCAGCTGGAATCGGCAGCCTCGCTGCCGCCGGCGCTGATGGCCGCCACCAACAGGGAGTTGCCGTCCGGAGCCCAGTCCGCGACCTCCTGGAACACGACGTCCAGCGCGCGCAGGGTGTCCGCGCCGCCGCCACCGCCCGCGTTCATCATGACGACGCCGCCGCCGCCCCGGCTGTTGGTGTGGAAGGCCAGCCGCCGGCCGTCGGGCGACCAGGCGGTGGCCAGCGGCCACACCGCCTCAACGTTCAGGCGCGCGGGAACGGCGCGTTCGACGTCGACCTGCCACAGGTCGCGGCCGTTGGCCGCCGAGGCCAGACGGCCGTCGCGCGACAGGGCGCCGAGCCGCCAATGGCCCTCCGGCAGCGCGATGGTCGCGGTCGACGTGCCGTTCCGATCCAGCCACTCCAGCTGCGAGGGCGGCAGGTTGATCGCCGGATAGAGCAGGCGATGGTCCCGCGAAACGGTGGCCACGGGTTCTGCGGTCCAGTCCGAAGGCGGCGGTGCCTCGGCGATCGCGAGCGTTTCACCCACCGGCTCGAGGCGCTTCAGGTCGAAGCGCTGCGCCACGATCCTGCCGCCTTGCACGAACACCACGTAGCCGGGTTCCGCGTAGACGGGCGCGCAGTCCGCCGTCATGACCGCCTTGACCGTACGGGACGACAGCGAACCCACGCAGATGCGAAAACCGTCAGGGCCTCTCGGCAGCGCGGCGAAGAGGAAGTGCTCGCCGTCGGGCAGGAAGCACGGGTACCGGTGGGCGGATTCGCCGCGCGTCGCGTCGAGTTCCGTCACCTCGGTCACGGCGCCGCCGCCGGCCTGGACGCTCATGAGCGGACCGGCCGCGTCGGGGGCGAACACGATGATGTCGCGGCGGCCCCAGCTGGCGCCACGGCCCCAGGGGGCGGCGCAGATCCGTGTGGGCGGACCGCCCGCGGCGGGCTGGCGGAACAGCCCGTCCACGTTCTGCCGGAAGTAGATGATGGTGCGGCTGTCCGGCGACCAGGCGGGGGAGAACGCCTGTTCGGTGTCCGGCAACCGGCGCCGCGCCGCCGACCGCAGGTCCAAGGCCCACAGAGCGGCCTCGCCTGCATCACTGACGCCCCGCGTCACGACCGCGCTGCCGTCGGGCGAGATGGCGTGGGCCGACCAGAGCCGTGAGAGGAAGAGGTCCGGCGGCGTCGGCACCTGCACCAAAAGGAGTTCTGCAGGTCGGGATCCGCGGACGACAGCGGCGGCGCCCAACGCCGCCAGGCCGACGACGCCCACGGCCAGCGGCAGCGCCGTTCGCAGCCTGCGCCACCTTCCGCGGGCGGGCGCGCTTCCGGCGACCGCCGCCGCGCCGGCCTGCGATCCGCCCTCGGCGGCCCACTGCAACTGCAGCTTCACATCATGCGCGCTCTGCACGCGGTCGGCAGGATCCTTGACCAGACAAGCCGACACCAGACGCTCGAAGGCGGGCGGCGCCAGCGGCAGGATCTGCGTCATGGGAGCGGGCTGGGCCGTCATGATGGCCGAAATGAGCGTGGCCTGGCTGCGTCCCTCGAACACCCGTCGACCGGTCGCCATCTCGTAGAGCACGCAACCGAGCGCCCAGATGTCGCTGCGGACGTCGGCCTCGACGCCCTCGAGCTGCTCGGGCGCCATGTACTGGAACGTGCCGAGGATCGTGCCCTCGGCCGTCAACGGCGCCGCCATCGTCGGCGAATGCGTCATCGTCGCCATCGTGGCGCTGCCGGGGGGGGCGGCCAAGCCGGTGGCGCGCGCCAGGCCGAAGTCCATCAGCTTGGCGCCGGATTTCGTCAGCATGACGTTGCCGGGTTTCAGGTCACGGTGCACGACGCCCGCGCGGTGGGCGCGGTCCAGCGCGTCGGCGACCTGCGCGCCCAAGCGCAACACCTCGGCGATCGGCAGCGCGCCCTTGGCCAGGCGCTGCGCCAGCGTCTCGCCCTCGACCAGTTCCATCACCAGGAAGTCGATGTCGCCCTCGCGCCCGATGTCGTGCAGCGTGCAGATGTGGGGGTGGTTGAGCGATGAGATCGTCCTTGCTTCGCGCTCGAATCGCGCGCGCACCTCGGGATTGTCCGACAGGTGCTGCGGCAGCACCTTGACGGCGACGTCCCGACCGAGGCGCGTGTCCGTCGCACGGTAGACCTCGCCCATGCCGCCGGCGCCCAGGGGCGCGGCGATCTGGTAGGGGCCGAGGCGGGTTCCGGCCGCGAGGGCCATCATATTCTCCGTCGACAGGGGCAATATCGGTGGACGGGCAGCGCGGTGTCGGGCGGCAGGCCGGGCCCGCTCCGACGCTGATGAAACATGATAAAAGTATTCCGATTTCAGCACAACTTAATCCCGAACTCCTTCGCGCCCCCGAGGCGCCGGTTGCACGCGCCCGGGGGAGATGTTCAGGACGACGATTGCCGCCGCGGCCGCGCTCAGCGGTACCTGGCCTTCAGCGCGCCGAAGCTCGTCGCGGTCT
>CAYNPY010000150.1:4874-5948 GCA_964399195.1 uncultured Fibrobacteraceae bacterium | reverse complement strand
ATCGAGGACGAGTTCGACGAGCAGGAGGACCTGGTCGCCTGGCAGGACGAGCGGACGGTGCGCCTGGACCCGAAGATCAACCTCGAGGAACTGGAGGAGATCCTGGGCGTCACCTTCGGCGACGCCGCGGGCGTGGAGGACAGCGAGACCCTGGGCGGACTGATCTACGAGGCGGCGGGCAACGTGCCGCAGGCCGGCGACGAATTGACGGTGGCGGGCTTCAGCGTGACGGTGGAGGACGTGGCCGACCAGCGCCTGCTGCGTGTGCTGCTGAAGGCGCCGGCGCCGCTGCCGGGCTGGTCCCGCCGCGACGGCGACCGGGGGGTGGACGCGTGATCGGATTCCTGCGCCGCAATTTGCTGACCGGCATCCTGGCGATCACGCCGCTGGCGCTGACCCTGTGGGTGCTCTGGAAGCTCTACGGCTGGCTGGCCGGGCTGCTGCGGCCGCTGCTGGGGCGGCTGCCCTACGTCAGCGATCACTATCCGGAGTTCGCGCTGACGCTGCTGGGCGTGGCCGCCTTCGTGCCGGTGCTTGTGCTGCTGGGCCTGTTCACGCGCAACCTGGTGGGCAAGGCGTTCTTCGGCTGGGTGGACCAGTTGTTCGAACGCATCCCGCTGGTCAAGGGACTGTTCGCGACCTTCAAGCAGATAGCCGGCGTCTTCGCCAACGAGCAGGGGCGCTCGTTCAAGCAGGTCGTGGCCGTGCAGTTCCCGCAGCGGGGCACGCTGGCGTTGGCCTTCGTCACCCGCGACGAGCCCGACTCCGACCTCGTGACCGTGTTCCTGCCGACCACCCCGAACCCGACGTCGGGCTTCATGCTCCTGGTTCGGCGCACGGAGCTCGAGGAGGTGGCGATCACGGTGGAGGAGGCGATCAAGCTGGTCGTCTCCGGCGGCGCCATCATGACGCGCGCGCAGGCGGAGGCGATCGCCGGCCGCCGGCCGGCCGGGAGGGGCGCGTGAGCGACGACCTGCTGCCCGGCCGCGGAAGCGCGCCCGAACGTCGAGACGATCGTCAGGGCGAACGTCAAGATGATCGTCAAGACGAGCGTCAAGACGAGCGTCAAGACGA
>CAYNPY010000150.1:0-4774 GCA_964399195.1 uncultured Fibrobacteraceae bacterium | reverse complement strand
CGTCAAGACGAACGTCAAGACGAGCGCGTCCTCGACCCCGCCAACCTCGACGCCGAGCGCCGGGCCCTGGGCCAGCGCTTCGTTGCGCTGCTGGAGGGCGGGCGCGAGGAGGAGATCCGCGCGCTGGCGGACGAACTGTCGCCCGGCGACCTGTCGGAGATCCTGCGCCCGCTGGAGGTGGCCGACACCGCCCGCATCCTGCGCCTGCTGCCGCCGGACCCGGTGGCCGAGGTCCTGCTCGAGATCGACAACCGCTCGCTGACCGCCCTGCTGACCCTGCTGGACGTCGACGCCATCGCCGACATCGTCGAGGAGATGCCGTCGGACGACGCGACCGACCTGCTGGGAGAGCTCGAGCCCGACCACGCCGAGCAGATCATGGCGGCGATGGCAGAGGACGAGCGCGCCGGCGTGGCGGAGCTGCTGCAGTACGGCCCGGAGACCGCCGGCGGCCTGATGGGCAAGGAGTTCACCGCCTGCACCGAGGAGCAGACCTGCCAGGAGGCGGTGGCCCTGCTGCGCGCGCTGGACGAGGATGACCTCGAGCAGACCCACGCGCTGTACGTGGTCGACCAGCGCGGGCGGCTGACCGGGCGCCTGCCGCTGACGGTACTGCTGCTGGCGGACCGCGGCGCGCGGGTGGCCGACGTCATGGAGCACGATCCCCTCTACGTGTCGGTGGACCTGGACCAGGAGGAAGTGGCGTCGTTCTTCATGACGCACGACCTGGTCACGCTGCCGGTGGTCGACCACCAGATGCGGCTGGTGGGGCGCATCACGGCCGATGACGTGATGGACGTCATGGAGGAGGAGGCCACCGAGGACTTCGCGCGCCTGGCCGGCGTCAGCGTCGCCGAGTACGGCGAGCAGTCGGCGCTGCGCGTGGCCCGGTCGCGCCTGCCCTGGCTGTTGGGGGCGCTCGGCGGCCAACTGGGCGCCGTGCTGGTGCTCAAGCACTACGAGCAGAGCCTGCAGGCGATGGTCGCCCTGGCCTTCTACATCCCGATGATGATGGCGCTGGGCGGCAACGTCGGCATTCAGACCTCTTCGGTCGTCGTCCGCGGTCTGGCGACCGGCGAGCTGGCCCTGTACCGCGTCGGGCGGCACCTGGCGCGCGAGATGCTCACCGCGGCGCTGGTGGGACTGGTCGTGGCGGCCAGCCTGTCGGGGCTCTCGTACCTCCTGAGCGGAAGCCCGCAACTTTCCATCGTGCTTGGCGTTGCGATGATGCTCGTCGTGCTGATGTCCGCCGTCGTGGGCGCGGGGATCCCGCTGGTGCTGAGCAAGTTCGGGGTCGACCCCGCCGTCGCCACCGGGCCGTTCATCACGACGACGAACGACGTGTTCGGGCTGCTCATCTACCTGGGACTGGCGTCGCTGATGCTGAGCCTGGGCGCCGGGGGCTGAAATGGGCGTGGTGACCCGGCCCGCGGCGGCCACCGACGCGCTGGTGCTGCGCGCCTGGCCCTGCGGCGAGACCAGCGCCGTCGTCTCGCTGCTGACCCGCGACCACGGCTACGTGAAGGTGATCGCCAAGGCGGCGCGCCGGCCGCTGTCGACGCTGCGCGCGCTGGTGGAGCCCGGGCGCCTGGTCGCGGTGGAATTCAGCCTGGACCCGGCCCGCGAACTGCAGTACCTGCGCGGCGGCGGGGTCGAGCTGGACCCGCTCGGGACCGAACCCACGCTCGAGCGCTCGGCCTACCTGCTGGGCGCGCTCGAGCTGGTCGACCGCTGCCGGCCGGTCGGCGCCCAGGGGCGCGAGGGGGACGCCGTGGCCGGGCTGTTCGCCGTTTGCGACGCCTACCTGCGGATGCTATCCTCCGCGGCCGGCCCGGATCCCGCCCTGGCCTTCTTCGCCTTCGAGTGGGAGCTGCTGGACCGCCACGGCCTGGCCCCCGAACTGGCCCGCTGCTGCGCCTGCGGAACGGCCGCGGCCGAGGTGGCGGCGGCGACCCGGCGCTTCAGCGCGGCCGAGGGCGGCCTGATGTGCGGGACCTGCGCGCGCGGGGGCGCGGACGAGGGCTGCCGCCCGCTCGGGGAGGGGGCGCTGGCCCTGCTGGCGGCTCTCGCGGACGCCGGACTGGAGGCCGCAAGCGATCTCGCGGCGCCGTCGCCGGCGGTGCGCCGCGAGGTCGGCGGGCACCTGCACCGCTTCCTGGGCTACCACCTGCCGGGGTACCGGCTGCCCGGGGCGCTGGACCTGCTGCGGACGGGCCGCGCGACGCCGGCCGCCGATTCGAGTCCGGCCTGAACACGACACGCCAAGGGGTTGTCAGGGAACATGATGGAATTCCAGCAGATGATCGCGCGGCTGCAGCAGTTCTGGATCGACTACGGCTGCGTGGTGGTCCAGCCCTACAACAGCGAAGTCGGCGCCGGCACGTTCAACCCGAGCACGTTCCTGCGCTCGCTCGGGCCCGAGCCGTGGAAGGTGGCCTACGTGGAGCCGAGCAAGCGCCCGAAGGACGGGCGCTACCTGGAGAATCCGAACCGCGTGCAGCAGTTCCTGCAGTACCAGGTGCTGCTCAAGCCGAACCCCGCCGACAGTCAGGGGCTGTACCTCGAATCGCTGCGCGCGATCGGCATCAAGGCCGAGGAGCACGACATCCGCTTCGTCGAGGACGACTGGGAATCGCCCACCCTCGGCGCCGCCGGGCTGGGCTGGGAGGTCTGGCTGGACGGCATGGAGGTCAGCCAGTTCACCTACTTCCAGCAGGTGGGCGGCGTCCGCTGCCAGCCGGTCTCGGTGGAGTTGACCTACGGGCTGGAGCGCCTGTGCATGTTCATGCAGGACGTGAATCATGTGAAGGACCTGCTGTGGGGCGGCGGACTTACGTGGGGCGAGGTCCAGGGCCAGTGCGAGCGCGAGTACTCGGCCTTCAACTTCGAGCACGCCGACATCGACCTGTACCGCCGGTTCTTCGAGGACCGCGAGCGCGAGGCGAGGCGGCTGCTGGAAGCCGGTCTGGTCTACCCGGGCTACGACGCGGTGGTCAAGTGCAGCCATCTGTTCAACCTGCTCGAGGCGCGCGGCGCCATTTCGGTCACCGAGCGCACCGGCTACATCGCGCGCGTCCGCAACCTGGCCCGCCTGGCCGCCACCGCCTATGTGAGCAGCCGCGAGCGGCTCGGCTTCCCGTTGCTCAAGAACCAGGAGCCTACCCGATGAGCACGTCCGCCAGCCCCGCGCGCCTGCCGTTTCTGCTGGAGATCGGCTGCGAGGAGATCCCGGCCCGCTTCCTGCCGGACGCCATGGCCGACCTGGAGCGCCGCCTGGCCGAGGGGCTGGCGGCGGCCCACCTGCGCGCCGAAGGCCTGAGCGTGGTGGCGACGCCGCGGCGACTGGCCGTGCTGGTTCAGGCGCTGGACGCGCGCCAGCCCGACCGGGAAACCGAGGTCAAGGGGCCGCCGCTGTCGGTCGCCTTCGGCCCCGATGGCGCGCCGACGCCGGCGGGCCTCGGCTTCGCCCGCAAGGCGGGCGTGGACCTGAACGCCTGCGAACGCGTGGGCGAGGGGCCAGGCGCGTGCCTGGTGGCGCGGCGCGTGGAACCCGGCCGGCCGGCCGCCGCCGTGCTGGCCGAACTGGTGCCGGCCGTGATCCTGGCGATTCCTTTCCGCAAGGTCATGCGCTGGGGCGACTACGACCTGGAGTTCCCGCGGCCGCTGCAGTGGCTGGTGGCGCTGCTGGGCGATGAGGTGGTGGATCTGGCGGTTGGGCACCTGCGCTCCGGGCGCGTGACCCGCGGCCACCGCACGCTGGCGGGCAACCGCGAGGTCGCTCTGACCGACCCGGCCAGCTACCTGCCGGCGCTGGCGAAAGCGGGCGTGATGGCGGATCCGGCCGAGCGGCGGCGCGTCATCGTCGAGGGCCTGAACGCCCTGGTGGCCGCCGAGGCGGGGGACGCGCGCCTGCTGGTGGACGACGAGCTGCTGACCGAGGTCGTGTTCCTGTGCGAGCACCCGACGCCGTTCCTGGGGACCTTCGGGCGCGAGTACGCCGCCCTGCCGGACGAGGTGGTCACCACTGCGCTCAAGTCCCACCAGCGCTACTTCTCGGTGGTCGGGGCGGACGGGCGCCTGCTGCCGCGGTTCGCCGCGGTGCGCGACGGCGGCCCGGACCACCTGGCCAACGTGGTTGCGGGCAACGAGCGCGTGCTGCGCGCGCGGCTGGCCGACGCCCTGTTCTACTGGCAGTTCGACCAGAAGCGGACCCCGGACGAGCACGCGGCCCGTCTCGGCGCGGTGACGTGGCTGGAGGGGTTCGGCTCGGTGGGCGACAAGGTGGCCCGCGTGGCGGCTCTGGTCGACTGGCTGTGGGCGGCCGGGCTGGGCGACGGCGGCCCGGTGCCGGCGGACCTGGCGCGCGCGGCGCGTCTGTGCAAGTTCGACCTGGTCACCGAGATGATCCGCGACGGCAAGGAGTTCACGAAGCTCGAGGGCTTCATCGGCGCGCGCTACGCCGAGGCGGCGGGAGAATCCCCCGCGGTCTGCCGCGCGATCGTCAGGCATTACTTCCCGCGCTCGGCGTCCGGCGAACTGCCCGGAGACGCGCTCAGCAGCACGCTGTCGGTGGCCGACCGGCTGGACACGGTGGCGGGCTGCTGGCTGGCCGGGTTCGCGCCCACCGGCGCCAAGGATCCCTACGCCCTTCGCCGCCACGTGCTGGCGATCGTGCGCATCCTGCTGGATGCCGGGAAGTCGCTGGATCTGGACGCGGCGGCCGGGTTCGCCCTGTCGCAGTACGCGCCCCTGGCCGCGGGCGCGGACCTGGACG
>CAYNPY010000149.1:1805-6006 GCA_964399195.1 uncultured Fibrobacteraceae bacterium | reverse complement strand
GCGCTGATGGCGCCCGGACCCGCGTAGTCGCGGGTCGCGATCTCGCGGGCCGTCGTCGCGTCCACCGGCGACAGGCGCGCGCCCGTGGCGGCGTCCACCAGCGCGTGGCCGCCGGCGGCCTCGAGGCGGTACACCGGGCGATCGAGCCAGATGTCCAGGGCGGCGGCCGTCACGCTGTCCACGCCGGCCGCGCGGGCGGCGGCCAGCGGATCGAGAATGCGCGCGTCGGATTCCAGAACCGGCTCCGGCGCGCGGGCCGTCCAGTCCTCGCCCCGGATCCTGGTGATGTGCAGGGCGCTCATGACCACGCCGCCGGTGATCCACAGCACGATCTGCAGGCCGATCAGAAGGCCGAGCCAGCGGTGCGCCCTGGTCACGATGCGGGGGATCTTCATGGAAGCCTCTCCATCGCCGAGCACAAGGAGACGGCGGGGACGACGGCCTGTTGCGCCGGCGCAACCGTGACGATCTCGCGAAGCTTGCGCCGGCGCAAACGCAGCAGCCGCTATCGACGATGACTAATATAACACCGATTCCCTAGGCAATCGTGCTACCATCACGTCCCGACCATGGCTCCCTGCGGGTGCTGAATCAGGAGGTCAACGATGCGCACCCTCCGCTTGTTGGCGGCGCTCGTGCTGGCGGCGGTTCCAGGCGCCGCGCCGGCGCAGGAGAACGCCGTCGCCACCGACCGCGTGGTGCTGGAAACCGGCCCCACCGAGTTCCAGGTGGCGGGGATGGCCGGCCGCCGTCCCGGCAGCCCGGTGCTGGTCTTCCTCAATTGCCTGGGCGGGCAACTGCAGGAATGGCATCCGGTGCTGCCGCTGCTGCGCGAGCCGGTGCCCTGCGTCCTCTACAACCGTCCGGGCATCGGCGGCTCGCAGGCGGTGCAGGGAACGCTGACCCCGGAACGGGCAAGCGCCCACCTGAAGGCGCTGCTCCGGAAGCTCGACGTGGCCCCGCCGTATGTGCTGGTCGGCCACTCCTGGGGCCCGACCATCGCCCTGGACTATGCGGCCCGCTACCCAGGTGAGGTCGTGGGCAACGTCTACGTCGATCCGACCAACATCCACACCTCCGGCGCGGCCCACGATGACCTGTTGCGCAGCCTCGGCGCGACCGATGAGCAGTTGGCGGCGCTGCGCGACGAATCAGCCGCCCTCTACGCCGAGATGGGCAAGACGATGCCGCCGGCGATGTGGTCGGAACTCGAATTCGTGGTCAGCCTCGACGAGCGCGACCCGGCCAGTTGGGTGCCCGCTCAACCCCCGGTGCCGACCATCGTCCTGCTGGCCGGTCGCCGCGACAGCGGCGGGCCGCCGCCCCCCGACCTGATCGCCGCCCTGGGCGAAGACGCCGTGGACAATCTCTTGCGCGCGCACAACAAGCAGGCGTTCGAGGCGCGCGTACAAGGGGTCCCGGGCAGCGCCGTGCGCGTGGTCGCCGAAGCCGGTCACCACATCCACGCGGAAGATCCCGGCGTGGTCGCCCGCGCCATCGACGAGGTGCTGGAGGCGCTGGGCGCTCGCTAGCGGATCTTCGCCGCCCAGTTCACGATCACGTTGAAGGGCAGGAAATCGGGCGGCGGGCTCCGCAGCACCAGGAACTTCCGCCCGTCGGGCGTGGCCTCGTACGCCGCGATCTCCGCGCTGGCGGTGAAGACCGGCGTCGGCGGATCGCAGGCGAACGTCGCGCCCGCGCGAACGGCGGCTTCGAAGAGGGTGTGCTCGGTGGCGTAGTACAGCGACCGGCCGTCGCGCGACCACGCGGGCATCTCGCCGCCGCCGACGGAGACCTGCACGCGCGGGCCCGGACGGCCGAACGGCTCGACGTACACCTCGCGGCGTCCGGACTCCACGGAAGTCCAGGCCATCCAGCGGCCGTCGGGCGAGACCGTGAGACTCCAGCGTGACGATGTCGGCAGCGCGGTGACGGTCTCGTCGACCGCTCCGTCGAGGTGGACGACCTGGTACTGCTCCGCCGCCTGCACGAGAAGCCGGTCCTCCGGCAGCCACGCGACGGCGTAGTCCACCCCGGGCGAGGCGAAAACCAGGCGCGGCGCCGCGCCGCCGTCGACCGCAAGCACGTAGACATCGGGCGGTCCGTTCCGGTCCCAGGCGTAGGCCACCGACTTGCCGTCGGGCGACCACAGGGCGCCGAGTTCGGACCACTCGTCGCTGGTCAGCCTGGTGCTGGTGCCGCGCACGAGGTCGTGGAGCCAGAGATCGCCGGTGCCGCGCCGCCGGTCGCTCATGTACACGACGGCGCGCTCCCCGTCCGGCGAGATCCGGATTCGCTCGTAGATCCCGGGAGAGCCGAGCGTGCCCGCCTCCTCGCCCCGGCGATCGAACCAGATCGGCGTGTCATCCGGTTGGGGAGTTTGGTAAACGAGCGTGTTTCCGGCGGCGTCGAACGCCGCGTAGCCGTTGGGATAGAAGTACGCAACGCCGTCGACGACCGGGGCCGGCCGGCCGGACACCCGGGCGGCGTCCGCGTCGAAGGGCTGGGCGAAGAGCGTCCCCTCCTGGACGAACAGCAGCCGCTCGCCGACGGCCTGTGCGGTCGACCTGATCGGCAGCACGAGGCGCCGGTCCGCGGCGTCGGGCATGGTGCCCAGGAAGATCCCGTTCGGATTGCCGCTCTTCTGGGTGTCGGTGGGCGCGCAGTACAGGAATCGCTTCCCGTCCGCCAGGAACCGCGGGCGCAGCACGAGCCCCGGGATGATGACCCGGTCTTCGCCGGTCCCGATGGTGAGGCGGTGCAGTCCGGTCGGGCCGCCCCCGAGCAGGAAGCCGTCTACGCGCCAGGAGTCGATCCACGCGGCGGAACCGGGCACGAGCGGGCGCGCCAGCCAGCCCTCGAGGCGGATCGCGCTGAGGCCGCGCTCCGTCTCGATCGCGATCTCGGTGCCGTCCTGCGACCAGTCGATGAGCGCGGCACTGTTCTCGAGACCGGGCACCTCGACGGCGCGCCCGTCGTCGAGGCGACGGATCCAGATCCCCGTCGTTCCGTCCTCGCGCCGACCGCCGAGAGCCAGCATCTGCCCGTCAGGCGACACCTTCGCGCTGAAGAGCGACACGCCGGGAACGCTCAGGGCGAACTGCACGGGCGCGCCGCCGGCCGCGGCAGCCGGCCCGGCGGCCGGGCCGAACAGCCTCCCGCTGAACGCGACCACGCCGATGATCGCGACGGCGACGAGCGCCAGCGCCCCCAGCGCGAGAACGGGCGTCCGGCGGCGCGCCGGCCTGGCCGCGCCGGGCAGGACGCCGCTCACGGGCGCGATCGTGCCGGATTCCGTCTCGCTGGCCAGCCACGCCAGCTGCCGGGCGATGTCCCCGGCGTGCTGCCAGCGATCCTCGGGCGCCTTGGCCAGGCAGGCGCGGACCACGCGCTCGAGCCCCGGCGGGGTCAGCGGCTGCAGCTGCGTGATCGGCGGCGGCTGGCGCTCGAGGATGGCCGCGATCAGGCCGGCCTGGCTGCCGCCGTCGAACGCGCGGCGCCCGGTCGCCATCTCGTAGATCACCGACCCGAGCGAGAAGATGTCCGAGCGGGCGTCGGCCTCCAGGCCCTCGACCTGCTCGGGAGACATGTAGGGCAGCGTCCCGAGCAGCGTCCCGGCGCCGGTCAGCGGCGTGGCCGCCGTCATGGTGCCGCTGGCAAGGCCCACGGCTTCCGCCCCGCCGGCCAGGCGCGCCAGGCCGAAATCGAGCACCTTGACGCCCGCCTTCGTCAACATCACGTTCGCGGGCTTGAGGTCCCGGTGGACGATGCCGGCCTTGTGCGCGGCGGCCAGGGCGCCGGCCAGCTGCAGCGCGATGGTCAGCGTCTCGCCCACCGGCAGGCCCTGCGCCGAGCCGCCCGGACCCACGCTGCGGGCCAGGCGCGCGGCGAGCGTCTCGCCGTCCAGGTACTCCATCACGAGGTAGGCCACGCCCGCTTCGTGCCCCACGTCGTAGACCGCGCAGATGTTCGCGTGGGACAGCGCGGCGACCGCCCGGGCCTCGCGGTCGAAGCGTTGCCGGCGGTCGGGGTCGTCGTCGCCCCCCGGGGGCAGGATCTTGATGGCGACCGTGCGGTCCAGCCGCGGGTCGCGGGCCTTGTAGACCTCGCCCATGCCGCCGGCGCCGATCGGCGCGACGATTTCGTAGGGACCGAGGCGGCTGCCTGGGGTCAGGGCCAAGTCGGGACTCCTTGGGCGGGG
>CAYNPY010000149.1:0-1705 GCA_964399195.1 uncultured Fibrobacteraceae bacterium | reverse complement strand
GGCCGTCGGGCAGTTGCGGTAGACACGCGCCCGGCCGGCGAGAGGTCGTCGCCGGCCGGGGCCCTCGGAGAACCATGTTCTCAGTCGACTAGCCGCTCCATATCATCTGATCAGCACCATCTGCCTCGTTTGCGAGAACGAAGGGGCCGTCAGCTGGTAGAAGTACACTCCGCTGGCGACCGCTTGGCCCTGATCATTCGTGCCGTGCCAGCTCACCTGCCTGGTGCCGGCCGGTTCATAACCGTTGATCAGGGTACTGACCAGCTTGCCCGCGCTGTCATAGATGCGCAGCGTAACGTTCGCGCCTCCTTCGGGAATCTCGAAAAATATCGTCGTGTTGGGGTTGAAGGGGTTCGGAGCATTCTGCCGCAGATCCAAAGCGGCTTCGGGCCGGGGGATCTCTTGTCCGGTCTTGCCGCTTTCCGGGCCGGAGAGAGCTGCGGGCGGGCCGAGCGGGCAATCGAACGCGGGGTCCACGACGCACTTGTATGCTATCCGGAATCCCTCCACCGCCTGGTCGAGCCCGGGGATAGTCGCCATGACGTCGCCCTCGCTGTAGTAGTCCCGCGAGTAGTACGTCTGTGTGCTCCGGTCACAAAACTTGAGGATGGACATGCCCTTGGCGCTGTAGGGCACGCCGTTGAAGCTGCCGGCCATCGTCCAGGTCGCGGTGTACACGTTGCCGCTCAGCATTTCATCCTCGACCGTGGTGACCAGGTCGGACGAACTTGCGAAGAGCCGCTCGAAGAAGGGCACCAGCGTGTCCAGGCCGTAGATGTCGACGATCGGATCGTGATACTCGTAGTCTTCGGTATAGTACGGCAGCAGCGATTGCCAGCTGGCATTGTTGCTCTCGATGAGCGCGCGTCCGATCTCAAGACGCTCCTGGCGCAACCTCAACGGGGAACGGATGACGCCGTCGCACTTGTCCAACGTCGGCGAGCCGGCCAGTGGTTTGAATTCGGTCGGGGCGTCGGCCGCGGTCGGCTCGAAGGGGCAGTCGAAGGTCGGATCGACGGCGCACCGGTAGTAAGTGCGGAATCCCAGGATCGCTTCATCGAAGCCGGGGACATTGGTCATGATGTCGCCTTCGGTGTAGTAGTCCCGCCAGTAGTAGACCTCCCGGCTCCGGCTGTGGAACTTGATGATCGAAATGCCCTTGGCTTCGTAGGGCACGCCGTTGAAGCTGCCGACCATCGTCCAGGTCGCAGAATACACATCGTCCACAAGGGTTTGGTCCTCGATCGTCGTGACAAGGTCCGGCGAGCTGCCGTAGAGCCGCCCGAGGAACTCCGTCACCATCTCGATGCCGTAGACGTCGACGATCGGACAATGGTACTCGATGTCGTCGGAGTAGTAGCGCAACAGCGTGGTCCAGTCCACGTTCTGCACCTCGAGCATGCCGCGCCCGATCTCCAGCCGATCCTGGCGCAACCGGCCCACACCGTGACCCTGGGAGTTGGCCGGGACAGGCATGAGCACGAGGATGCAGGCGAGTATTGCGGTGCAAGTGACAATGTTTCTCATATTCCGCCTCCTGAAGCAGCGCCTTTGGAACTGAAGCCGATTGTATCACGAAGTGTCATGCCGATGAAAATTCGTTCGGATGCCATCGGCAATGGGGGCGCTGATGTCGGTGCAATGACCGTGCGATCTTCAGGATCTTGCCGTGTCTGCGTGACTTATGCCCGTTCCATCCTCGAAC
>CAYNPY010000148.1:5642-6076 GCA_964399195.1 uncultured Fibrobacteraceae bacterium | reverse complement strand
TCGGGCCGAAGGTGGCGCTCGGCATGCTGTCGAAGGCGGGGGCGGCCGAGATCGCTGCCTGCCTGCGCGCGGGCGACGAGGCGCAGCTGGCGCGGCTGCCGGGAATCGGCAAGAAGACCGCCGCGCGCCTGGTGGTCGAGTTGGGCAACCGCGTGGCCGAGCTGCCGGGCGCCGCCGCGGGCGCCGGCGGCGGCGCGGCGGGCGCCTTGACCGAGGGCGCGTCCGCGGCGCTGGCCGTGCTGGGGGCGATGGGCCTGCCGCCCGGGCAGGCCGAGCAGGCGCTGCTGCGGGCCCGGCAGGCGGACCCCGCGGCGGCCGAAGACACCGAGACATGGGTCAGGGCGGCGCTGCGCCAGCTGCGCGCCCCCCGCTGACGGGGCAGCGGCGGCGCGGCCGCCGCCGGAAGGATGACGTGTGCGCGACCAGCGATGGAC
>CAYNPY010000148.1:4417-5632 GCA_964399195.1 uncultured Fibrobacteraceae bacterium | reverse complement strand
GGCCGCGGCGGCTGGACGACTTCGTCGGCCAGCAGAAGGTCAAGGAGAACCTGCGCGTGTTCATCGCCGCGGCGCGGGCGCGCGGCGAGGTGCTCGACCACGTCCTGCTGCACGGGCCTCCGGGCCTGGGCAAGACCACGCTGGCGCAGATCCTGGCCCACGAGATGGGCCTGGAGATCCGCCTGACCAGCGGGCCGGCGTTCGGCAACGGCGCCGAGCTGATCGCGCTGCTGAGCGAGCAGGCGGACAAGCGCGCGATCTTCATCGACGAGATCCACCGCCTCAGCCGCGTCATCGAGGAGCACCTCTACCCGGCCATGGAGGACTGGCGGGTCGAGCTGATCATCGACAAGGGCCCCAACGCGCGGCACTTCAACCTGCAGCTCGAGCCGTTCACGCTGATCGGGGCGACCACGCGCGCCGGGCTCATCACGCCCGCGCTGCGCAGCCGCTTCGGGATCGTCTGCCACCTGGACTTCTACCCGGCCGACGAACTGGCGGTCATCGTCCGGCGCAGCGCCGGCATCCTCGGCGTGCGGCTGGCCGAGGACGGCGCGCTGGAGATCGCCCGGCGCAGCCGCGGCACCCCGCGCGCGGCCAACCGCCTGCTCAGGCGCGTGCGCGACTTCGCGCAGGTGGACGGGCACGACGTCGTGGACCGCGCGACGGCCGACGCGGCTCTGAACCGGCTCGGCGTCGACGCCCTGGGCCTGGAGCCGCTGGACCGGCGGTACCTCGACACCATCGCGCGGCACTTCGCCGGCGGGCCGGTCGGCGTGCAGAACCTGGCCGTCAGCCTGGGCGAGGAGTGCGACACGCTCGAGGACGTGGTCGAGCCCTACCTGATCCAGTCGGGCCTCATGATGCGCACGCCGCGCGGCCGCGAGCTGACCGGCCGCGGCTGGCAGCACCTGGGCCTGCAGCCGCCGGCCGGCGGCGCGGCGACGGGCGGCGGCGCGCAGGGCCAGCTGCTGTAGGCGCCGCCGCCATGCACGAGGGCATCCCAGGCTACGACTTCGACCTGCCGGCCGCGCTGATCGCGCAGGAGCCGGCCGCGCGCCGCGACGGGTCGCGCCTGCTGCGCGTCGGAACGGGGGGCGTCGTCGAGGGCGAGTCGCCCTTCGGCGACCTGCCGCGCCTGCTGCGGCGCGGCGACCTCCTGGTGCTCAACGAGAGCCGCGTGCTGCCGGCCCGCCTGTGGTGCCGGCGCGCGGA
>CAYNPY010000148.1:0-4317 GCA_964399195.1 uncultured Fibrobacteraceae bacterium | reverse complement strand
CGGCGCGGGCAGATGCCCCTGCCGCCGTACATCCGGCGCGAGGCGGGCCACGACCCGCACGAGGCCGCCGACCGCGAACGCTACCAGACGGTCTACGCGGCCACGGCTCAGGAGGCCGCGCGCTCGGTGGCGGCGCCGACGGCCGGCCTGCACTTCACGCCCGCCGTGCTGGCGGCTCTGGAGGCCGCCGGCGTCGGGCTGGCGCGCCTGCGGCTGCACGTGGGGCCGGGCACGTTCCAGCCGCCGACGCCGGCGCAGCTGGCCGCCCGGCGCCTGCACGCCGAGAGCTTCGAGCTGCCGGCGGCGACCGCGCGGGCGATCGCAGCGACGCGCGCGGCCGGCGGCCGCGTCATCGCCGTGGGCACCACCGCGCTGCGCGTGCTGGAGACCGCGGCGCGGCTGCCGCTGCCGCCCGGCGCGCCCGACGGGTACATGTGGTCGGCGGCGGGCGACGACGACGGCCCGGCCGGGTTCTTCAGCGGCGAGGCGCGCCGCGAGGACGGCCACTGGGCGGTGCGCGGGCGCACGCGGCTGTTCATCGCCCCGCCCGATCGCGTGACGGCGGCCGACGGGCTGCTGACGAACTTCCACCTGCCGGGCTCGTCGCTGCTGATGCTGGTGGCGGCGCTGCTGGGAGGGGATGCCTGGCGCGGCGTGTACCACCAGGCCGTGGCGCGCGGCCTGCGCTTCTACAGCTACGGCGACTGCATGCTGGCGCTGCCGGGCAGAGCCGGCCCGGACGCCGACGGAGAGTCACGATGACCGCACCAGGGGAGCGCCCCGCGCTGGACACGCCGTTCTCGTTCACGCTGCTCGGGCAGGAGGGACGGGCGCGCCTGGGCCGGCTGCGCTGCGGCCACGCCGAGGTGCCCACCCCCGTGTTCATGCCGGTCGGCACGGTGGGCTCGGTCAAGGCGGTGACCTTCGAGCAGGTGGCGGCCACCGGCTCGCGCCTGATCCTGGGCAACACCTACCACCTGTACCTGCGGCCGGGGCACGAACTGGTGGCGCGCCGCGGCGGACTGCACCGCTTCCAGGGCTGGGACGGCGCGCTGCTGACCGACAGCGCGGGCTTCCAGGTCTTCTCGCTCGGCGACCTCAACCGCGTCACCGACGACGGGGTCGAGTTCCGCTCGCACCTGGACGGGAGCAAACATTTCTTCAACCCCGAACTCAGCATGGAGATCCAGCTGGCCCTCGGCGCGGACATCGTCATGGCCTTCGACCAGTGCGCGCCCTATGGAGCCGACCCGCGCGAGGTGGCCCGCGCGGTCGAGCGCACGACCCGCTGGCTGAAGCGCTGCCGCGACGCCTTCGGGGCCGGCCCGACGCCGGGGCGCACCTCGCGGGAGGGCTGGGAGCGCGTCCTGTTCGGCATCATGCAGGGCGGGGTGGACGAACAGCTGCGGCGGCGGTCGGCGCAGGAGATCGCCGAACTGGACCTGCCCGGCTACGCGGTGGGCGGGTTGTCGGTGGGCGAGCCGACGGCGGCCATGCGCGAGATGACCGACCTGGCGGCGGGCCTGCTGCCCGGGGACCGGCCGCGCTACCTGATGGGCGTCGGCTTTCCCGACGACATCCTGGCCGGGGTGGCCGCCGGCATCGACATGTTCGACTGCGTGCTGCCGACGCGCATGGCGCGCACCGGCACCGTGCTGACGCGCGACGGCCGTCTGGTGGTCAAGAACCAGGAGTACAGCGAGGACGACGGCCCGCTGGATGCCGAGTGCGGCTGCCCCGTCTGCGCGCGCCACAGCCGCGCCTACGTGCGCCACCTGTTCCAGGCCCGCGAGATGCTGGGCCCGACGCTGGCCACGATCCACAACCTGCACTTCTACCAGGAACTGATGGCCGGGATCCGGGGGGCGCTGGCGGCGGGCTCGTTCGCCGCGTTCGCCGCGGCCGCCGCCGGGCGCTGGCAGCAGGGCGAGGCCGCGCGGCTGGACAGCGTCCGGCGGCGGGGCGGCTGAGCCCGGGCCGGGCCGGTATGGCCGCCGCTTGCCCCCGGCCCCGCCGGATGGCATGTTTGTGCGCGCCGGGACCCCGGCCGCGCCCCGCCGGGGCGCCTCGAACGACGATCCCCAGCAAGGAGAGATAAATGCTCCCCGTGACCGTTACGGCACCCGCCACGCCGCTGGCCCAGGCCGCGGCGCCCACCGGCCCGTCGATGATCATGCAGCTGCTGCCCATCGTCCTGATCTTCGTCGTGTTCTGGTTCCTGATCCTGCGCCCGCAGAAGAAGCAGCAGGACCAGCGCAAGAAGATGCTCGAGGCCATCCAGCGCGGGGACCGCGTCCTGACCAACGGCGGCCTGTACGGGACCGTGCGCGACGTCAAGGGCGACGTGCTGATCCTCCAGATCGCCGAGAACGTGAAGGTCGAGGTCGCCAAGGGCGCGATCAGCGGCGTCACCAAGGGCGAGGGCTGAGCGGCGGCGCGATGAGAGTCGTCTTCATGGGGTCACCGGACTTCGCGGTGCCGAGCCTCGAGGCCCTGGTGGAGGCGCGCTTCGACGTGCGCCTGGTGGTGACCCAGCCCGACCGGCCGGCCGGGCGCGGCCGGCACCTGCAGCCGACCGCCGTCAAGCAGGTGGCGCTGGAGCACCACCTGCCGGTGCGGGAGTTCGGCAAGGGCCAGCATGCGGATGTCAGCGCCGAAGTGCTGGCCTGCGAACCGGAGGCGGTCGTCGTGGCCGCCTTCGGCCACATCCTGCGCGAGCCGCTGCTGTCGGGGCCGAAGTACGGCTGCATCAACGTCCACGCCAGCCTGCTGCCGCGCTGGCGCGGCGTCTCGCCGGTGCAGTACGCGATCCTGCACGGGGACACCTGGTCGGGCGTGACGATCATGCGCATGGACGCCGGCGTCGACACCGGGGCGATCCTGGGCGTGCGGCCCGTGGCGATCGGCCCGGAGGACACCGCCGGCGAGCTGCTGGACCGCCTGGCGGGGCAGGGCGCCGACGTGCTGCTGGAGGTGCTGCGCGCGCTGCCGACCGGGCAGGTGACGCCCGAGCCCCAGCACGATGAAGGCGTGGTCTACGCGCCCAAGCTGACGCGCGCGCTGTCGGCCCTGCGCTGGGACCGCGACGTGGTCACGGTGCACAACCAGGTCCGGGCGCTGCAGCCGTGGCCCGGCTGCGCCACCTACCTGGGCGAGCAGCTGCTGAAGGTGACCTCCGCGCAGCCCCTGTCGCTCAACACCGTCCCGCGCGAGCCGGGCACCGTGCTGACGGTGGGGCCGCAGGGTGTGGTCGTGGCCTGCGGGACCGGCGCGCTGCTCTTGACCGGGCTGCAGGTGCCCGGCAAGCGGCCGCTGCCGGTGGACGAGTTCCTGCGCGGCTTCGCGATCCGCGCCGGGGACGTTCTGCGTTCATGAGCGCGCCCGGGGCGCGCGACGCCGCCCACGCCGTCCTGGTGGCGGTGGCCGAAGGGCGCCACCTCGACGAGAAGCTGGACGCGGCCCTCGACCGGGCCGACCCGCGCGACCGCGGCCTGCTGGCCTCCCTGGTGCGCGGCACCCTGCAGTGGCAGGGGCGCTACGACCACCTGATCACCCGCTTCAGCCGCAAACGCACGCCGCGCGACCCCGCGCTGCTGGCCGTGCTGCGCCTGGGCCTGCATCAGCTCTGCGCCCTGGACGGCGTGCCGGCGCACGCGGCGGTCCACGAGACGGTCGAGCTGTGCCGGCGCCGCGTCGGCGAACCGGAGACGGGCTTCGTCAACGGCCTGCTGCAGCAGGTCCGGCGGCAGGCGCTGGGCGAGCCCGCGCCCGCGGGCCAGCACGCGCGCGAGGCGCGCCTGCGCCCCTGGTTCGACGACCTGCGGCCCGGCTCGGCGGCCTGGCTGGCGGCCTGGCACTCGCACCCGCGCTGGCTGGTCGAGCGCTGGCTGGCCCGGCACGGCGCGGCGAACGTCGAGGCCCTGTGCGCGGCCAACAACCGTCCGGTGCCGGTCACGCTGCACGTGCGCGAGCCCCATGACGTGGCTGCGGCCGCGGCCGACCTGGAAGCCGCCGGACACGTCGGCCTGTCGTGCGAGGGCGCTCCGCGCGCACTTGAATTGGCGGCCGCGCCCGACCGCGCGACGCTCACGCAGCTGCTCGCGACCAGGCCCTGGCTCATCGTGCAGGACCGCGCGGTGCAGGAGGCGACGCGGTGGCTGGTCGCGCCGGCCGTGGCCGCCGCCGGCCCCCAGGACGCGCTGGCGGACCTCTGCGCGGCGCCGGGGGGCAAGGCGGCCCAGCTGGCGGGTCTGTGGCCCGGCGCGCTCCTGGCGGCCGACAGCGCGCCCGGGCGGGTGGCGCTGCTGCGCGGTACCT
>CAYNPY010000147.1:0-6113 GCA_964399195.1 uncultured Fibrobacteraceae bacterium | reverse complement strand
GTTCATGTCCGGCCCGGGCAACTGCCGGGCCGGACACAATCTCGACGGCACAACCGGATCTTTGACGCCGGGCCGCCGGGCCGCTAGCATGCCGGCATGAGCCAGCGATCCCCCGAAAGCAAGGGCGGCGGCGCCCGCCGCCGCGGCGGCGACCGCGCGCGGGTCTCGGCCTTTCGGGTCGAGCGCCTGCTGCGGCAGGCCCTCCTGGATCCGTCGCTGCCGGTCTTCGGCGCCGACGCGGATTTCGCCGACTGGCTGGACCAGGGCGGCGAGGCCGCGCTGGTGGCGGCCCGCAAGGCCACCATCGCCAGCGATCCGCGCGAGCGCGCCCAGGACCTGGCCTACGACGCCTATGAGCAGCCGCCGACCCGCGCGCTGGCCACCGCCCGCCGCGCGCTCAAGCTGGACCCGACCTGCACCGACGCCCGCGCCGTGCAGGCCTACGTCACGCGCGGGGACAGCCCCGAGCTGATCACCGAGCTGGAGGAGATCCTGGCCGACGCCGAGCGCGAACTGGGCGAGGATTTCTTCGCGCGCGCGGACGGCGACTTCCGCGCGCTGGTGCCCGCGCGGCCCTACCTGCGCACGGCCTTGCAGCTGTCGGTGCTGCTGTGGGATGCCGGGTACCGGCTGGACGCGGTGTCGTGGTCCGAGCATCTGCTGGACCTGGACCCGCGCGACCACGGCGGGCATGCCCCGCTGCTGGTGGGCAGCTACCTGGCCATGGGCGAGGTGCAGCGCGCCTGGGACGTGCTGGAGACGTACGACCGCGGCAACTCGGCGCTGATGGCCTGGGCCTGGGTGCTGCTGCACCTGCTGGTCGAAGATGAGGACCGGGCGCGCGTCGCGCTTGACCGCGCGCTGGCCCTGAATCCCTGGGCCGCGGCCGGCCTGCTGGCCATGGGCGAGGAGCCCGAGCCGCAGACCAGCCCCTTTGTGGTGCCCGGCAGCCAGGGCGAGGCTGCGCTCTGCGAGCAGGTGCTGGGCGAGGCCTGGGACCGCGCCCCCTTCGCCCAGGACTGGCTGGAGGAGGTGCTGTCGCACCTGGGCCTGCTCGAGGGCGGCCCCGACGACGACGACGGGGGCGGCGCCCCGCCGCCGCTGCGCATCGTCAACTGACCACGCCTCACCGAGAGGCCCGTCAGGCCGGCAGCCGCCGCCCGTACCACAGCTTGTACACCGCCGGATAGACCAAAAGCTCGATCACGAACGACGTCGCCAGGCCGCCGATCATCGGCGCGGCGATGTGCTTCATGACGTCCGAGCCGGCGGACGTAGACCACATGATCGGCACCAGGCCCAGGAAGCTGGCGGTCACGGTCATCAGTTTCGGGCGGGCGCGCTTGACCGCCCCGTGCAGGATCGCCTCGTCGAGCTGCGCGCGCGTCGCCAGTCGGCCCTCGCGCCGCGCCGCGTCGCAGGAGAGATCCAGGAACAGCAGCATGAACACCGCCGTTTCCGCGTCCAGGCCCAGCAGCGCGATCAGGCCAACCCAGACCGCGATCGAGACGTTGTAGTCCAGCAGGTAGAGGAACCAGACGGCGCCGATCGCCGAGAACGGCACCGACATCAGGATCACCATGGCCTTGAACGACGAGCGCGTGTTGGCCAACAGCAGCAGGAAGATCAGCACCAGCGTGGCGGGCACGACCAGGCGCAGCCGCTCCTGCACGCGCAGCATGTTCTCGTACTGGCCGCTCCACTCCAGCGTGATCCCGGCCGGCAGCGCCACCTGGTCGCGCACGAGCTGCCGCGCCTCCTTCACGTAGCCGCCGATGTCGCGCCCGGCCACGTCCACGTAGACGTAGCTGGCCAGGAAGCCGTTCTCGTTGCGCAGCATCGCCGGCCCCGAGCTGACCGACAGGTCCGCCACCTGCGCCAGCGGCACCGGCGCGCCCGACGGCGTGTCGACCAGCACGCGGCCCAGCGAGTCGAGGTCTTCGCGCAGCTCGCGCGGGTAGCGGATGTTGACGGGGTAGCGGGCGCGGCCGTCGATCACGGCGGTGACGTTCTCGCCGCCGATGGCGCCCATGACCGCCTCCTGCACCATGTCGACCGTCAGGCCCAGGCGCGCCATCTCGCCGCGCCGCGGCTCGACGTCCACGAAGTAGCCGCCCGCCGCGCGCTCGGCGAACACGCTGCGCGTGCCCTGAACCTGGGGCAGCAGCGACTCGATCCGTCCGCCCAGGCGCTCGAGCGCCTCGAGGTCCGGGCCCAGGATCTTGATCCCGACCGGCGTGCGCACGCCGGTCGTCAGCATGTCGATGCGCGCCTTGATCGGCATCGTCCAGGCGTTCGTCACGCCGGGGATGCGCAGCGCCTTGTCCATCTCGTCGACCAGCTCGTCCCAGGAGATGCGGTCCGGCCACAGCGGCCTGACCAGCGGCAGCAGGAAGCCGGGCAGGCGGCCGCTGTACCAGCGCTCCTTCGGCCGCCACTGGTCCTGCGGCTTGAGGATGACGGTGGTCTCCATCATCGACAGCGGCGCCGGGTCGGTGGAGGTGTCGGCGCGCCCGGCCTTGCCGAAGACCCGCTCCACTTCCGGGAACGCGGCCAGCACCTGGTCCTGGGTGCGCATCAGCTCCAGGGCCTGGGCCACCGAGATGCCGGGCAGCGTGGTCGGCATGTAGAGGATCGAGCCTTCGTTCAGCGGCGGCATGAACTCGGACCCGAGTTGCAGGTAGACCGGCACCGTGGCCAGCACCAGCGCGAAGGCCACCGCGATCACCGTCCGCGGCCGGCGCAGCACGAAGCGGCAGGCCGGGTCGTAGACGCGCGCGATGGCGCGGCTGATCGGGTGCTTCTCCTCGGCGTGGTAGGTGCCCACCAGCGCGGCGGTGGCCAGCTTCGCCAGCGGGCGGGGACGGAAGACGAACGGGTCGCAGCGCGCGAACATCATGCGCAGCGCGGGGTCCAGCGTGACCGCCAGCACCGCGGCCAGGGCCATCACCAGGTTCTTCGAGTAGGCCAGCGGCTTGAACAGGCGCCCTTCCTGGTCGACCAGCGTGAACACGGGGATGAACGCCACGGCGATGACCAGCAGCGAGAAGAAGACCGACGGCCCCACCTCCTTGAGGGCCTCCAGGCGCACGTCGTGGAAGCTGCCTTTGCGGCCGGTGGCCTGCCAGTGGTGGATCCGGTTGTAGGCGTTCTCGACCTCGACGATGGCGCCGTCGACCAACACGCCGATCGAGATGGCGATGCCGGCCAGCGACATGATGTTGATCGTCACGCCGGCCATGGCCAGCGGGATGAACGAGAGCAGGATCGAGACCGGTATCGTGACGATCGGCACGATCGCCGAGGGCACGTGCCACAGGAAGACCAGGATCACCAGCGAGACGATGATCATCTGCAGGGTCAACTCGTGCGTCAAGGTGTCGATCGCGCGCTCGATCAGGTCCGAGCGGTCGTAGGTCGTGACCACCTTGACGCCGGTGGGCAGGCCCGGCTCCAGTTCGTGCAGGCGCGCCTTGACGCGGTTGATCACGTTCAGCGCGTTCTCGCCCTGCCTCATGACGACGATGCCGCCCACGGAGTCGCCCAGTCCGTCCAGGTCGGCGACGCCGCGTCGCATCTCCGGCCCCAGCCCGACGCGCGCCACGTCCCGCAGCAGAACGGGCACGCCGCCCTCGCCGGTGGCCACGACGATCTGCTCGAAGTCGGCCAGGGTCCGCGCGTAGCCGCGGGCGCGCACCATGTACTCGGTGCCGCTCCACTCCAGAAGCCGACCGCCGACCTCGTTGTTGGAGGCCTTCACCGCCGCCGTCACGTCCATCAGCGACACGCCGAACGCGGCCAGCCGCACCGGGTCGACGGTGATCTGGTACTGCCGCTGGAAGCCGCCGACGGTGGCCACCTCGGCCACGCCCTCGACCGCCTGCAGCGCGTAGCGCAGCGTCCAGTCCTGGTACGACCGCAGCTCGTCGATGTCGTGCCGGCCCTCGGGATCGGTCAGCGCGTACTGGAAGACCCAGCCCACGCCCGTCGCGTCCGGACCCAGCGTCGGCGTCACGCCCGCCGGCAGGCGGGCCCCGATGGCGCCCAGGTACTCCAGCACCCGCGAGCGCGCCCAGTAGAGGTCGGTCCCGTCCTCGAACACCACGTAGACGAACGAGAACCCGAAGTCGGAGAACCCACGGATCGCCTTCACCCCGGGAGCGCCGAGCAGGCCGCTGACGATGGGGTAGGTGACCTGGTCCTCGACGATGTCCGGCGAGCGGTCCCAGGTCGTGTAGATGATGACCTGCGTGTCCGAGAGGTCGGGCAGCGCATCCAGGCGCACCGTGCGCAGCGTCTGGCCGGCGTAGATGCAGGCCAGCGCCGTCAGCACCAGCACCAGCAGGCGGTTGCGCGCGCAGAATTCGATCACGCGCGGGATCATCAGTGCCCCCCGCCGTCATGGCCGCCGCCGGCCGGCTGGCCCGGCGGCGGCAACAGCGCCGCGCGAATGCGCGACTCGCTGTCCAGCAGGAACGCGGCCTTGACGACCACTTCCTCGCCCGGCTCCAGTCCCTCGATCACCTGCGCCAGGCCTTCGGCGCGGTCGCCGACGGTCACCTCGCGCGGCACGAAGCGCCCGCCGCCCTCGGCCACGAACACCACCTGCCGGCGGCCCGTGTCCAGGATCGCGTCGTCGGGAATGGCCAGGCCCTCGCCCCGGTCCACCTCCAGCAGCACGTCGGCGTACATCCCGGGCCGCAGGTTGCCGAAGCCGTTGTCCAGGACCACGCGCGCGCGCAGCGTGCGCGTCGCGTCGTCGAGGACCGGGTACACGTAGTCGATGGTCCCCGGCAGCGAGAGTCCCGGCTCGTGCGGCAGTTGCACGGTCACGGCGCCTCCGGCCGCGACGTGGCGCGCCTCGTACTCGTAGAAGCGGACGTCCAGCCAGACGGCCGACAGGTCGCTCACCTGGAGCAGCTCCATTCCGGGCTCGACGGCCATGCCGACGAAGGCGTCGCGGCGCGTGACCACGCCGGAAGCGGGCGAGCGCAGCGGCACCGCGCGCGCGACCTCTCCGGACTCTTCGAGCTTGGCGATGAACCCCTCGGGAACGCCCAGCAGGCGCAGGCGGCGGCGCGCCGCCTCGGCCAGCGCGGCGGCGCCCGCGCGCGTGTCGTCGTCCGCGGCGCCGGCGGCCAGCGCGCGCGCGCGCTTCAGCTCCTCCTGCGTGGCGACCAGTTCCGGGGAGTAGATGGTCAGCAGCGGCCCGCCCGCGACGACGCGCTCGCCAACGGCGGCCACGGCCAGCGTCTCGATCCAGCCGCTCATGCGCGCCTGGACGCTGTGCAGCCGCGTCTGGTCGGCGGTGACGGTGCCCAGGGCGCGGATCACGCGGCGCAGCGGTTGCACCGCGGCCGCCTGCGTGCGCACGCCTGCCAGGCGCACCGCGCGGTCGTCCAGATCCAGCGCCGCCAGTCCGGGCAGACCGCCCGCCGCCGAGCCCTGCGCGGCGGCGAACGCCGTCGCCTCGACCAGGTCCATGCCGCAGATCGGGCAGGCGGACTTGTGGTCGGACGTGTAGGTCGGGTGCATCGGGCACAGCCAGCGCGTGGCGGCGGCGGCGGCGCTCTCGCCCGCCGGGGCGCCGCCGTGCCCGGCGTGGCCGCCGGCCCCGTCGCCGCGGCCGCAGCCGGCGACGTGGACAAGGAGTGCCAGCAGCAGGAGCGCGGCGGGGGCGATGGCCGCCGTGCGCAAGCGTCGACTGTTCATTCGCTCGTCCTTCCGTCGCCGGCCACGGGATCGCGACCGGACAGGGCCGACAGGCGCGCGGCCGCAGCCCAGGCTTCGGCTTCCTCGCGCGCCAGTTCCGCGCGCGCTTCCGCCAGGTCCTTCAAGGCGACGACCAGGGCCGTCGCGTCCGTGCCCGCGGCCAGGTAGCGCGCCCGGGCGCTCTCGGCCGCCAGTTCCAGCAGCGGCAACACGCGGTCGCGCAGGCGCGCGGCGGCGCGGTCCGCGGCCTGCCGCCGCGCCGCCAGTTCGCGGGCCTCGGCGTCGGCGTCCAGCCGGGCGGCGGTCGCGGTCAACGTCGCGGCCGCCCGGCGGGACGCCGCTGCGCGCGCCAGCGCCTCCTGCTTGCGCCCCTTCCACAGGGGCAACTCCACGCCGATGCG
>CAYNPY010000146.1:0-6406 GCA_964399195.1 uncultured Fibrobacteraceae bacterium | reverse complement strand
ACGGTGGTCTGGGCGCCGGCGGCCAGCGCCTCGCCGCCGTTCGGGAAGGAGAGCGACGCCGTCGGGGGCGCCGCCTCGCTGGGGAACGAGTACCCGCGCAGCGTCAGGTCGTCGACGCCGGCCTCGACCAGCGAGCCGGAGCCGAGGTCGCTGGCGATGAAGCGCAGCTGCAGCTGGCTGCCCAGTGCGGGCGCGAGCGCTTCCAGCTGGAAGATCCGCTCGCTCCAGGAGCGCAGGCTCGCGGTCGTGCTCTCGAGCGTGAACCAGGCCCCGCCGTCGAACGAGCCCTGCACGGTCCAGAAGTCCAGGCCCGGGCTGTTGCCTGTGTCGTTCGTGTACCAGCGCCAGTACCTCAGCTCGAGCGAGCTGACGTCGCCGATGCTGTAGACGGGGCTCAGAAGCGTGGTCGTCCCGCCGTCGACGTCGGCGGCCCCCTGCGCGCTGCCGACGGGATCCTGGCCGGTGATCCAGCACGACGTGCCGGCCGGCGTGTGGTCGTCCTCCGGCTGCACCATCACCGCGCCCTCGTAGACGCCGTTCGGGTCCACCCGCACCCACGTGCCGGCGGTGGCGGTGTCGCCCGCGACCCCGCCGGTCCAGCCGGCTGCCGTCTCCATGTCCGCGGTCCCGAACTCCGACACCTCGGTCACCACGAACGTGTGGGGCGCGAACGGGCCGCCCGCCGGCTCCAGGCTCGCGTTGCCGACCACATCAGCCGCCTCCAGCCAGAACTGCACGCGCGTGCCGGCCGGCTGCCCGGGAATGGCCGCCTGGTGACCGCCGGGCTGGCCGGTGGCCGCCAGGGGCAGTTCAAACGGGCCGCCGGCGGCCGAGGAGGTGTAGAAGAACCGCAGGTTCGCCAGACCCGTGTGGTCCGTCACGGTCGTCGTCACGACGTAGGGCCCCGCAGTGTCCTGCGTGAGCGCGGGCACCACTGTGCCGCTGAAGGCCGGCCCGGCGATGTCGACCAGCGCGAAGTCCGCGACGCTGGTGGCGCCCTCGGTCACCACCACGCCGTAGGTCGTGTCCGGCGCGAAGCTGGGGTGGGAGACGGCCACGTTCCAGGTGCCGACCGGGACGGCGCGCTCGTAGACGCCGTCCGCGGCGATCGCCTGCCGGCCGGCGCCGAGCACCGAGATCACCGCGCCGTCGATGGGCGTACCGCCGGCGCTGGCGTTGGTCACGTTGCCGGCGATCTCGCCGGTGGCCTGCGCCAGCACCGTGCGGAAGGCGATGGCGCGCCCGGTCTGCAGCGGGGCGGCGCCGCCGGGATAGCTGTTCCAGTACGAGTACTGCACGGCCGCATCCAGCGACTTGCACTGGATGCCGACCGTCGAATAGCCCTCCAGCGTGTCGACCTGGTTGACCGTCTGGTACTGCATGACGATCACGCCGTCGCCGGTGTCGCCGGCCTCGTGCGCGGGATCCACCAGGATGGCCTGGAAGGTCTCGAGGGCGGCGCTCACCTCGTTGCGCATCCGCCGCCACTCGACGATGTAGCGGTGGTTGGCGGTGTCATGCCAGGCGAAGACGCCGCCGTCGCCGCTGACCGCGTACAGTTCGTCCCAGTAGACGCAGACCATGTCCTCGGGCGCCTCGACCGCCGGCAGCGAGCGGTTGCGGTAGTGGCGCTGGTAGGTGGCGCCCATGGCGAGCCAGCCGTTGGAGCAGATGCTGATCTTCGTGAAGTCGCGGCCGTAGTAGCGGAACGTGAACGGCAGGTCGACCACCTCGACATCGTCGGAGTAGATCGCGAAGTCGGTCAGCGGGACCGCCGTGCCGGGGCCGCCGAGGGCCGGGTCCAGTTCGACCCACTGGTAGACGGGCGCCTGGCCGTAGCCGACGTCCCCGTTGTCGAAGGCGTAGTAGCGGCCGGCGTCGGGGCCCACCGGGTCGGTGACCACGCGCGCGCCGAGGGTCACCGGCACTGCCAGGCTCGCCCTGCCGCCCTCGGCAAAGGTCACTTCCAGGTCCAGGACTGCCAGGTGCCCGGGCATGCAGTCGGAGGAGACCTGCAGCGAGAACAGGTTGCCGGCGTTAGTGGCCTGGCCGCCGACCGGGATGGCCGGCAGGCTGCCGTCGGCGTCCGTCACCGACACCCAGCGGTCCGTGCTGGCCAGGGTCAGGACGGCGCCGGCGGTGCCCCGGTCGCCTTCGTTGCGGATGGTGACCTGCAAGGTGCCCGACTGGCCCGGGGCGATGGTCCCGCCGGGTCCGCCCAGCAGCGTCGCCGTCAGGGCGGGGGCCGGCCCGCGGACGTCCAGATGGACCAGGCCGACCTGATCGGCGCCGGCGCTCGTCGCCGTGAACTCGAGCGGCACCGCCGCGCCGCCGCGCAGGTGCGCATCCAGGACGACGACGAACGGCGCGTCGGGCTGGGCCGTCGCGCCGCCGGCCACCGCGCCGTAAGCCGCCGCCGCCTGCGTGACGGTCGCCAGCGGGTCGCCACTGGCGATGGTGGCGGACACGGCGGCGGCGGTGCCGGCGCCGTGGTTGGTCAGCGCGACCGCAAGCTCGATCGTCTCTCCGGGCTCGGCCACGCCGTCGCCGTCGCCGCTGCTGGCGCCGCTCGCGTCGTCATCGACGACCAGCGCGCCCGGCGTCAGGGCCACCGCCTGAGGGCCCACCGTCACCACGCCGAGCCAGGGCCGCAGGTTGCGTCCGGTCACGGTCAGCTGCAAGGTGCCGTCGACCAGGCCGGAGACCGGCAGCACGACGCGGCCGTCGGCGTCGGTCTCGGCGCAGACGCTGATGACGCCCTTGCGGTACAGCGCGACCACGGCGCCGGCCACCGGGCCGCCGCCGTCCGTCACCGTCACCGGCAGCGCGTTCGCGTCGTCGTCGATCGCCGCCGGGGCGCTCACCGTCAGGGTGGTCGGCACGGCGGTCCACATCGCCGTGGCCGGATCGCCCATGAGGTTGTTCCAGACAGCCCAGATCTCGACCTCGGCCTGCTCGCTCGGGATGCCGCCGTAGTTCGTGTACATGTTCAGCTTGCCGTGGCTGAGCGCGGGGCCCAGGCGCTGGTCGCCGAGGTTCAGCGCTCCGTCGACGACGCCGGCGAAGATGCAGTTGTTGTAGCGGGTGTGGGTGCCGGTCGTGGCCGTGCCGATGGCCGCCACGGCGCCGCCGTTGGGGTTGCGCAGGAACGCCTCGCTGCGGCAGCTCGATTCGCTGGCGAACCCGCCGGTGCCGCAGGTCATGATCACGGCGAACGGGAGCTTGCGCCCGTTGCTCATCGTTCCGATATGGGCGCTGGTCATGCCGCTCATGCCCAGGTAGCCGCGATAGGTGAACAGCGTGTTGCCGGCGTTGACCGAGCCCAGCATGAGCGTCGTGAAGTTGCCGCTCCAGAAGGTGTCGATCTGCGTGTAGTTCAGGCGCAGCAGCTGGTCCTTCACCCACTGGCTGGTCCAGATGGTGCTGTAGCCCGAGGACGCGGGGTCGGCAGTCAGGCCCGCGCGCGTGAACCAGCCGGGGTCGCTGGCCAGCCAGGGATTGCTCTCGTAATCGACGATCTTGGTCACGATCGCTGTCAGCTCGGTGGCGCTGGCGGCCGACAGGCGGCCGATGTGCACGTCCGGCAGGACGTCGGCGCCGTCCAGACGGGTGTAGTCGTGGTCGCCCTCGCCGCCGTAGCCGGACAGCGACTCGTACCAGGTCGCGACCGGCACGGTGCCGGAGGCGTCGCCGGCCAGGCAGACCATCTCCAGCGGGATCGCGGACGTGTCGTACAGGTTCTGCAGCCAGGCCTTGATGGCGGTGGTCGTGGTGCCCGTCTCGGCGGTGGTCGCCGAGACGACGTTGTAGCCCTGGCGCGCGCGCCAGGCCAGCAGCGGCTCGAGCGCCGTGGTCACGGCCGGGATATTGGGCGCGATGCACACCCAGGTGCCGCGGGGCACGGTCTCCACGGTCGCCTTGTCGAAGCCGAGCACGGTGCGCTCGAGCAGCGCCGCGAACGAGGCGGGCAGCGGCCGCGCGGGGCGGGCCTCGGCCTTCGCGGCGGCGGTCGGCACGAACTCCAGCTCCAGCTCCACGACCGGGGCGCTCGCCAGCGCGCCGCTCGCGCGGTCCCAGGCGGCCGGGCGCACGCGGAGCGGGACCACGCGCACGCCGTGCAGGCGCGCGGGCCGGCCGAGTTCGGCGAGCTCCGGGGCCGGGGCGGCCGCCTTGGCGGCGTACCAGGCGCGGTCCCAGGTCGCCGCCGCGCCGTTCGCGGCCACCGGCTGGGCCGGCAGCGGACGCCAGATCCCCGGGAGAGGCGCGCGCGCGCCGCGCGCCGCGACCAGACGGACCTCCATGCCCTCGGGCACGGCCACCAGGCGCGCGAGCACCGGCAGGGCCGGCTGCCCCGGTTCTCCGGCCGCCTCGGCGCCGGCCAGCACGATGTCGGTGAACGTCTCGCCGAGCAGTTCGGTCTCCCGCATCGTCGGGACGGGCACGTCCAGGCGGACGTTCAGGCGCGTGCCGTCGCGGGTGGTCAGGGACCAGCGGGCCGCAGCGTCTTCGGTTCCGGCAGCGGCGCCGAGCGGGGCGCCGGCGGCCAGGCCGCACGCCACCAGGAGCAGGAGGAGGGGTCGCCAGGAACGCATGGATGCCTCCAGGGGGCGAGGGCGGCACGCGGCGGCCGCGCGAAGCGAAGTTTCAGCGGGCGCGGGGGCGATCCCCGGCCCGGCACGTCGAAGCCGCGCCACAGCGGCCGGCGCGGCCCGGGATCGGCTGTTCGGATCATATCAGAACATGAGGTTCGGTAGTCTCACTTTATTGTCGCGGTTTGGCGGCAATTGTGGCGCAATGGTCAGATAAACGACTGTGATGTGAGCGATTATCCGCGCCCTGCCGCCAAAATACGGATGGTCTCCCGCGGACGGCTGCGCTATACTCGCGCGACCCGGGTTCGCCCCCGGTCCGCCGCCCGGCGGACGCCGACCCAGCGGCCCGCAGGAAGGACGACACCATGACCACCGCAGCCCGCCGCGCCGGGGCGACATGCCTTGCGGCGCTGACCCTGCTCGCGCTGTGCCTCGGCGCCGGCCCGGCCGCCGCCGTCACCCGCCAGGTGCCCGCCCAGTACGCGACGATCCAGGCCGCCGTGCAGGCGGCCGTCGCGGGCGACACCGTCCGCATCGCCGCCGGCACCTACTTCGACTGCACGCACCCGACCGAGGGCCCCGGTTCCACGCCGGCCTGCGTCATCCTCAAGAGCGGGGTGACCATCCGCGGCGCCGGCCCGAACGCGACGATCATCGACGCGCAGGGGCTCGGGCGCGGCATCTTCGGCGAGTTCGTCTCGAACTGCCGCGTGGAGAACCTGCAGGTGCGCGGCGCCTACGCGCAGATCTACGGCGCCGGCATCCTGCTGCGCAACGTGCCGGCCTCGGTGGCGGTGACCGACGTGCGCGTGACCGCCTGCCAGGACGGCGGCGTCATCTGCATCAACAACGCGCACGCGACGCTGACGCGCCTGGAGATCGACAACAACCTCGCCAAGCAGGGCGGGGGGCTGGCGATCGAGGAGGGCAGCAGCCCGCTGGTCGTCGACTGCGACATCCACGACAACACGGCGCCGTCGGGAGCCGGCATCTTCATCCGCACGGAGTGCTCGCCGGTGATCGACGGCTGCACGATCCGCGCCAACGTCATCAACGCCAGCTACGGCAACGGCGGCGGCATTGCGGCGCAGAGCGCCACGCCGACGATCACCGGCTGCGTGATCGCCGACAACGTGACGCTGGGCTACGGCGGCGGCGTGGCGTTCGTGCAGGAGGCGGGCGGGCTCATCGAGGACTGCCTGGTCGAGGGCAACGACGCCGCGGGCACCTACAGCCTGGGCGGCGGCATCGCCGTCAGCCAGAGCGACCCCGTGATCCGGCGCGTGACCATCGTCGGCAACACCTGCAGCGGCTTCTACGCCGAGGGCGGCGGCCTCGACATCTCGTTCACGCCGTCGCCGGTCATCGAGAACTGCACCATCGCCGGCAACGCGACCGGCGCGAACGGCTTCGGCGGCGGCATCTCGCTGCAGTGGGGCGCGGCGCCGTCGATCACGCGCTGCATCATCGCCGGCGCGACCGCCGGCGAAGGCCTGTGGTGCCTGTCCGCGACGCCGACCGTGACCTGCACGGACATCTGGGGCAACGCCGGCGGCAACGCGCTGTGCGGCGTCGACGGCGGCGGCAACTTCTCGGCCGATCCGCTCTTCTGCGGCACCGCCGGGCGCGAGTACAACCTGGCCGCCGGCAGCCCCTGCGCCGCGGGCGCGCGTCCCGGGGCGCCCTGTGGCGGCCTGCTGATCGGGGCGGGCGCCAGCGGCTGCGGCGCCAGCGGGGCGCCGCTGCCGGCCGTCGCGCCGTTGGCCGCGGGCAACACGCCCAACCCCTTCAACCCGCTGACCACGATCTGGTTC
>CAYNPY010000145.1:0-6612 GCA_964399195.1 uncultured Fibrobacteraceae bacterium | reverse complement strand
CCCTCGCGGCGCGCCGCGGCCGCCTCGGCGCCGGCGGCCCGCGCCTCGGCCTCGGCCATCGCCACCGCGGCGAAGCCGCCGCCGTCGGCCGGCGCCGGCTCGCTGATCGCCGGCAGAGCCATCGGGCGCACCTGCGCGGCGGCGGCCGTGTCGGCCAGCGCCGCGCCCAGCCGGGCGACCAGCGCCTCGCGCGCGGCCAGGGCAGCGTCGACGGCGGACTCGGACGCCAGGCGCTCCCGGCGCAGAGCCAGCCAATCGGACTGCGCGCCGGCGCCGGTCTCGTAGCGGGCCAGGGCCTGCGGCTCCAGGACGTCGAACAGCGCGAGGGTCCGGCGCAGCGAGCCGAGGGCGACGTCGGCCGCATAGAGGCCGGCCCACAGTTCGCGCACGTCGGCCGCCACGGCGCGGCGCTCCATCTCCAGCCGGGCCTCGCCGGCGGGCACCATCGCCTCGGCGGCCGCCGTCCGCAGCGCACGCTTGCCGGGCCAGGGAATCGCCTGCGTGACTTCGAGCGACGCCATCGCCATGGGGTCGTCGCCCAGGCCGGCGCCCGGGTAGTCCTCGCCGCGCGCGCCGACCATGACCATCGGGTCGGGCAGCGCGCCGGCCGCGGCGACCTGCTCGCGGAGCGCCTCCACAGCGGCGGCGCCGGCCGCCAGCCGAGGCGCGCGGCGCAGCGCCCGCGCGACCAGCGAGTCCACCTCGGCGGCCGCGCGCGACGCGGCGCCGGCGTCCGGAGCGGCGATGGCCGGCGGCAGCGGCGCCAGCGCGGTCGTCAACGGGTCGGGTGTCGCCGGCGCGGGGCCGACGGCGCCGCCCGCTAGCTGCCCGTCCCGCTCCGGCCGGCCTTCCCGTCGGGCGCGGGGAAGGCCGGCGAGAAAGACGCTTCCTTCTGGCGGCCTTTCAGGCCCGTCAGCCGAACCTGCGCGGAGACCTCGCGCACTTCGACTCCCGACAGGTCGACGGCGCCGAACAGTTCGTCCTGGTGGAAGAGGATCATGCCGCCGCACGGCTCGCACTTGCCCGGCGTCCGCTGGACCACCTCCGGGTGCATGGGGCAGAAGAACACGCCCGGGGAGCCCGCAGCCGGCGCGCGCGGGACCAGCGCCACCTCGCGCACCTGTCCGTCAGGCAGCTTGAGCGTCGCCGAACCCCCGGCGCGGCCGACCATCGCCGGGGCCATTTCGTCGGTGTGGAACCAGACGTGCACGCCGTCGCGGGAGATGAGCGTCTCGAAGACGTGGCTTTCAGTCTCGGTCACGACGCCGCCGTGCAGGGGGGCGGTCGTGGCGCCCTCCGTCGCGGCCAGGGCCGATCCTGCGGACGCGACGAGCGCGGCCACGAAAAGCGGGTTGGCAATGCGATTCATACCGATCGGCTCCTGCGTTGGTGGTGACCCGGCGTTCTGCGCCGCATCACCGCAAGGAGCGTACCAGCGGCGCCGGGCGTTGGCGGACATGCGGTTGCGCCGCCGGCGGGCATGTCGCCGGCCCGGACTGTCGAATATCCGACAGTCCGCGCGGCCCGCGCTGTCGACTATCCCGCAGCCGCCGCAACGGACTCGCGGAGGGACGACGGCGCCGGCCAGGGCGGACCCTGACCGGCGCGTCGTCTCCCCGGCTCCCCACCGGATCGGCGCGGACCGTCCTCTTTCCCTACTTCAGCAACTGCATCTTCCGCGAGGCCACCACGTCGCCCGCGCGCAGGCGCGCGAAGTACGTGCCGCTGGGCGCGGAAACTCCCGACTCGTCGCGGCCGTCCCAGACCGCCTCGTGGCGCCCGGCCGCCAGGTCGGCGTCGACCAGGCGCCGCACCAGGCGTCCGCGCACGTCGAAGACCTCCAGCGCGGCCCGGCCGCCCGCGGCCAGCTCGAACGCCACGCGCGTGCTGGGATTGAACGGGTTCGGGGTCACCTCGCGCACCGCCGTCGCCGCCGGCACCAGGTCGGCGCCGGGCGCGCCCGAGAGGAAGCCGTCGAAGCGCAGGCGATACTGGCCGGCCTGCGCCAGATCGGCGCTCCCTGCCTTCCAGACCACGAGGCAGTAGTGGCCCGCCTGCGGCACGACGACCGGCATCGGCTCGGCCGCGCCGGCCGCCGCCGCCCAGGCCTGCGCCACCAGGCCCGGCGCCGCCGACTTCGCGTGGTAAGGCGCCTGTCCGCGGTGGAGGCTCAGGCCCCAGTCCACGGCGCCGCCGCCGTCCGGCAGCAGCGTCACGGTCAGGGAGCCGGCGGGCAGCCACATCTCGTGCAGCGCCACCACCGAGCCGGCCGCCAGCGCGAACGGCCCGTGCTCGCCGGCCGGCGTGTTGCCCAGCCAGCCCGAGGTCGCCGTCTGCACGCGGTAGCTCTCGCTGCCGGCGATGCCCAGGGCGCCGACGTCGAACTGCCGCGGCGTGGTGGCGCGGAAGTTCACCAGGACGTAGTCGGACTCGCCGGGACCCCAGCCGGAAACCTCGTTGGCGATCGTGAACCCGGACAACGTCGAGTTGATCCGCTCGTGCAGGCGCAGGTCCACGTCGCTGCTGGCGCCGGGCATGGCCGCCACGGCCAGCCAGTGGCCGACGTCGCCCGCGGGCGCCGGCAGCGGCGTGCGCAGGCCGTCGCAGTTGAGCCAGGCCGGCGCCGAGCTCCAGGCCATGAGGGCCGGGAAGCCGCCGGTCGGGTCGGGCGGCGCCGCGCGGTCGCCCGCCGCGCCAGCGACCAACGCGAGCGGGGACCAGACGTACTGCAGCCCCATCTGGTTGTTCGCCTCGTCGCCCTCGGAGACGTCGTTCGCCGAGTCCGGCAGCATGGACAACGTATGCCGGCCGCCGCGGACCGTCTGCGCGGTGGCGAAGTTGCGGACGCGGTTGGTCTGGCCGGCCAGCGAAGGCATCTGCTCGCCGATCAGCGGGACCCCGTCCAGGTACGTCATCATGTCGAAGGCGCCGGCCGTGGTCATGCCGTCGTTGCGGTACTGCGCGTTGATGTACGTGCCGGCCGTGTTGCCGGTGAGCGTGCCCGGCAGGGGCGTGGAGGCCGCCGTGCCCGGCGCGCCGCCGGTCGGCACCAGGGGCGCGTACCAGCCCGCCGTCTCCAGCGGCAACAGGTCCACCGGCGTCAGCGAGGCGCGCACGGTGGCCAGGAAGTGGCCCGAGCCGCCGGACGGCACGTCCCGCGGATCCTGCCAGACCGCCAGGCCCTGCAGGCTGCCGCCGTAGGTGAAGACCACCTTGGCGTAACCCGCCGCGTCCGTGACGGACTGGTTCGCCATCTCGTCGAGTCCGGCGAAGGCGTCGTCGTAGCGGAGCACCTTCAGACGCACCGGGCCCACCGCGGGGTCCACCTGCAGCGTGACCTGGCCGTAGTTCGTGCCGCTGCCGCCCGACAGGTTGAAGTGCCGCAGCGCCAGCGGCTCGAGCGGGCTGATCGGGAAGGTGACGTTCGCGTTGGCCGACATCGACGTGCTGGCAATCTTGCGGATCTTGAATCCGTAGCCGTCGAAGTCGAGGTTGACCACGCCCACATCGAAACCCGTCTCGGCCGTCTGGTGGTTGTTGACGAACACGCCCTCGACGCAACCCGCCGGCCGGTTGCTGATCGCCTCGGTGTCGAAGTAGCCGAAGCCGGACGTCGGGCCCGTCGTGCGGGTGTGCAGCCGCAGGTCGAAGTCCGAGTCGTCGTTGTCGGCGACCATGACCGCGCCGACGAACGAGTCGGTGCCCAGCGGGAAGGTGAACCCGTCGCAGTTGGGCGCCGAGAAGAGGCCGGCGTTGAAGCCGCCCCAGGCGTCAGACGGGCGCTGCCTGGTGGCCCACGAACCGTTCGTGGCCAGCGTGTACGGGTACCAGATGAACTGGCGTGTGTAGAAGTTGTCGGCCTCGTTCGCCTCCGGCATCTGCTCGAAGGCGTCGGCCCACATGCGTACGGCATGGCGGCCGCCGCGGACCTCCCAGGGACCCAGGTTCATGTAGGCGCGGTCGACGAAGCCGGCCAGCGCGAAGATGCTCGTGTACCAGGACAGGGCGCCGTCCACGTAGACGTTCAGGCGCAGCGTCGGCGACGTCGCCAGTTCGCCGGAGTTGGCGATGCGCAGGTTGAAATAGGTGTCGCCGTTGCCGACCAGCACCGAGGACAGGGGCGCCGAGGCCGTCGTCGCGTCGCCGGTCAGCCGCGGCACCACCGGGTACGGCCAGTGGCCGCCGGTGGAGGCCTCGACGTCGGCGGCGATCCAGGCGCGGATCACGACCGGGCCGAAGGTGGCGTGCGAGCCGCCGTTGCCGGCGTTGTCGATCGCCCGCACGGTGAACCAGTAGGTGCCCGGCGCCAGGTCGGGCGAGACCCACGAGGTCGTCGTCGTCTCGACCGTGTCGTCCGGCTGCAGGGCGCCGGCGGTGCTGTGGCGCACGCTGTAGCCCTTGATGCCGGAGTAGTTGTCGGTGGCGGCGTTCCAGACCAGCTCGACCGTGCCGTCGGGCGAGTCGCCGCTGGTGGCGTGGCTGGTGGAAGTCAGGCCGCTGATCGCCGACGGCGACGTCTGGTCGACGTTGCTGAACCGGTTGTTGGCGGCGGCCTGCCAGATGCCGGAGGCGTATTCGGCGTTGCGGCTGCGCAGGCTGGCGATCAGACCGCCCGGCGTGATCGGGTCATCGATGCCCTGCGCCTGGAGGATGCGCTGCGGCGAGAACGTGAGCACGTCGGCGCCGCCGCCGTAGCCGTTGGGGTCCTCCTCGTTGTTCGTGTCGGTCAGGTCCTGCAGGAAGGCCGCCAGCATGCCCTCGGTCAGGGCGGCGTCGTCGAACTGATTCAGCGAGCCGTCGGTGCAGCGCCGCAGTTCCTCGAAGTCGTAGTTGAAGATGGCCGCCGAGCCGTACTGCGCGGCGAACTGCGCGGTCATGTGCTGCGACATCCAGTTGGGGAAGCCCTCCTGAATGGCGTCGCCGCCGGTTTCCTGGCACCAGAGGCAATGGCGGCAGTCGCCGCCGGAATCGCAGCGCCCGCCGGCGTTGCAGTAGTCGGTGCCGTCGGTCTCGGTGAAGTCCTGCTGCCAATGGTGACCGTACTCGTGGCAGACGGTGCTCTCGTACCACTGCTTGAACTCGGGGATGTAGATCGTCTCCCAGATCGGCTTGTAGTGCGGCCAATCCGAATCCGGCCAGGAGATCAGCACGTCGTCGATGCCGCCGTAGCCGTAGGCGTTCACCCAGCGCCAGGCGCGCGTGGCGGTGGCCAGCAGGTGCAGGCCGGCGTAGTGGTCCTCCGACGACGGGTGCCGCTGCCCCCAGTTGATCTCGGTGCCGCCGAAGTCCTCCTTCTCCGGGGTGTTCCAGACGTAGGTCGTGTTCCAGATGCTCGGGTGGACCAGGTCCACCTTGGAGTTGGCCGCGCGGAACTCGACGTAGATGTCCGGCGCCTCGGAGTCGTCGTACCAGAACGTGAAGTCGTAGTAGCCGTCCGGGCCCAGCACCCCGCGCGCCAGCAGGTCGTCCCATTCCCAGTCCGAGTCGTACACGCTCACGGTGACGCCGTCGGCGCCCATGGTGCGCCCGTCGCCCTCGTAGTTGTAGTCCTCGTCGTGCGACTCGCGGAAGTACACGAAGCGGCCGCGCACGCGGATATTACGGCCGGCGGCACCCTTCTCGCCCTCGGCGCGCGCCGGTTGGCGCCGGTCGCGCACCTGCCGGGGCGAGCCCTCGGCCGGCGCCGGCTTCGCGAAGGACTCGTCCGGCGCCACGGCCGGGCGCTTGTCGCTGTCGAAGGTCATCGAGGTGGCGTTGCCGCCGATGGCAGCGTTCAGTCCCTGCGGCAGCAGGTAGAAGCGCTGCATCGTCGAGCGGCCGCCGACCTCGAGCGTGATCTCGATGGGCTGCGCCGGGTCGTTGCACAGCAGCTCGACAGGGAAGGAGACCGGCTGCATCGGCTGCAGCTGGAAGCCCGTGCCCGTCGGGAACGTGACGGGCTCCCAGGCCATCTGACCGGCCGGCGTGCGGCCGGTGCGCAGCGTCGGCATCGTCGCGCTGGTCGCCGTCGCGCTGGTGACCTCGAGCTGGAACGAAAACGGCTGGCCGGCGACCGGCAGGTCGGTCGAGGCCGGCACCAGCGTCACGCGCACGTCGGGGCCGAGGTCGGCCCGCGCCGGGGCGACTGGCGCCAACGCGGACAACAGGACGAACAGGGCCGTCCGCAGGCGGCAGGCGTGGCTCATCGCGCGGCCTCCCCGTCGCCTGCCTGGCCGTCGGTGCGGGCCGGCAGCCGCGCGTCCGGCAGCCGGGCGGCCGCCGCCTCGCGAGCAGCTTCAAGCTCGGCCAGCGCCTCGGCGTCGCGCCGCTCGCGGGCCAGCCGCAGCTGCAGGTCCAGCAGGTCCAGCTCCAGCGCGGTCTTCAGCGCGCTGATGTCGCCCTGCGCCTCGGCGGCGGCCCGGGCGTCGGGCGCCGCGCGGTAGGCGGCCGTCAGTTCGGCCAGGCGCCGGCTGAACGCCTCGCGGATCGCGGCGACCTCGCGGTCGAGCGCCGTCACGGGCGCCGCAGGGGCGGCCGCGGCTTCCTCGGCGGGAACGGCGACGAACAAGGTGGAATCGGCGGGCGCGGGCTCGGTCTGGGCCCGGGCGGCGCCGGCGGCCAGCCACAGCGCGG
>CAYNPY010000144.1:0-6641 GCA_964399195.1 uncultured Fibrobacteraceae bacterium | reverse complement strand
CCGGTCTCCTGGACGGGCTTGAGCAGCGCCGCGCTCTGCGCGTCCTTCAGCGAGAGCACGACCGACTCGGCGGCCAGGTTCTTCAGGATGTCCTGGAGGTAGGCGTAGTTGAAGCCGATCTCCAGGGGGTCGCCCTGGTAGGCGACGCTGATCTCGTCCTCGGACTGGCTGCCCTCGGTGCCGCGGGCGGTCAGTTCCATGCGGCCGCCCTCGAGGCCCAGCTTGATCTGGCTGGTGACGCGGTCGGCGGTGATGGCCACGCGGCGGATGGCCTGGATGAAGTCGGCCTTGTCGATGGTGACGTGCTTGTCGTTGTCCTTCGGCAGGACGGCCTGGTAGTCGGGGAACGGGCCCTCGAGCTGGCGGACCTGCAGGACGGTGCTGCCGGCGCGGAAGGCGACCTGGTTGGCCGACAGGAAGACGCTGATGTCGGTGTTCTCCTCGTTCTCGTCCTTCGCGGCCGCCGCGATGCGCGCGATCTGCCTGAGGCCGTTCGTGTCGACGATGAGGTTCTTCTCGCCCGTGTGCTTCCAGGTCAGCTTGCGGTGGCTGCGCGCGAGGCGGTGCGCGTCGGTGGCGACCAGCGTCAGCGAATCGGGACGCACTTCCCACAGGATGCCCATCAGGGCGGGGCGCGTCTCGTCACGGGAGACGGCGTAGGCGGTCTCGTTGATCATGTCGATCAGCGTGGCGGCCTTGATCGTCAGGCCGCCCTTCTCCTCCGGCTTCTTGAGGGCCGGGTAGTCGTCCACGCTCATCGTGTTCTCGGTCAGGCGCGACTTGCCGCTGGTCAGCGTGATCTGCTGGCCCTTCTGCGCGATGGTCACCGCGCCCGGACGCAGGCTGCGCACGAACGGCACGAACTTCACGGCCGGAATCGCGATGCGGCCCGGATCCTTGACCGTGGCCTTCGTCGTCGAGGTCGTGATCGAGATGTCGAGGTTCGTGGCCGAGAGCGTCAGGCTCTCCTTCGTGGCATCCAGCAGGACGCAGCTGAGGATCGGCAGGGTGGTCTTGCTCGGGACCACGTTGGCGATGACGTCGAGGGCCTTCTGCAGGTCCTCCTGCTGGATTTCGAACTTCACGGTCCGGGCCTCCGGTGGGAGTGTGGCAGCCTGTGGGAGCGGGAGCGCCATGATAGGCGATGGCCGGCGGGCAGGCAAGCGTCTCGTCCGCGCCTCCGGATCCCTCTTCTATCAGGGATTTATAGCAAAGGTAGATGCAGATATAGGGGCTGGGGATAACCGGAACAACCAGGCGCAACTGGACGCCGAAGCCGTCTACTCGCGGTTCCGGGCCGACCCCCGCCGGGGACAACTCGGGGGTCGCGATCCGGGCAACCCGGCACTTCTCCCCCACGCCCGACCGGGCGCCGAATTGACCCCGACGCGTGCGCCGCTTGTCCGGTCGTTATCCCCGGAATCATCCCAATGATATACAGTGTGCGCGGCGCCCTGCGATGGGCAGCGCGCCCATGGAAGCCACGACGCCGGCCCCCCAGATGGAGAACCGGCGTCGTTGCGTTTGCCCGGCCGTGTGGGGGTGCGCCACCCGGTCAGGTCCTTCTCCCGCGAATCTTGTCCTGAAGGTCAAGGACGAAGCCGCGGAAGCGCGGGTCGTCACGCATGTCCTTGCCGATCTTGGCGCAGGCATGCGCGACGGTAGAATGATCGCGGCCGCCGTAGGCGCGGCCGATCTGGTTGAGGGAGGCGCCGGTCATTTCGCGCGACAGGTGCATCGCAATCTGACGGGCCCGGGCCAGGTCCTGGGTGCGTCGCTTGGACTTGAGCTGATCGACGGTCATGTCGGTGGCCTCGGCGACGACCTTCATGACATCGGCGATCTTCACAGGCCCGGACGAATTCCCCTGGAAAAAGGAGGAGAGGACCTCGGAGGCCATTTCCAGGGAGATTTCGCGCCCCGTCAGACTTGCGAACGCCAGCAGGCGGATCAGCGCCCCCTCGAGCCGGCGGATATTGTCCGTGATATTCTCGGCGATGTACGCGATCACCTCGTCGGTGATGTAGATGTTGTTCGACTCGACCTTCCGCTTGAGGATGGCCATGCGCGTCTCGAGGTTCGGCGGCTGGATGTCGGTGATCAGCCCCCACTCGAAGCGCGAACGCAGCCTCTCCTCCAGCGTCGTGATTTCCTTCGGCGAGCGATCGCTCGTCAGGATGATCTGCTTCTTCAGGTCGTACAGCGCGTTGAACGTGTGGAAGAACTCCTCCTGCGTGGACTCCTTGCCGGCCAGGAAGGCGACATCGTCCACCAGCAGCACGTCGACGCTGCGGTACTTCAGCTTGAAGTCGGGTGTCCGGTTGTCGCGGATCGAGCCGACCAGGTCGTTCATGAAGTTCTCGGCGGTGATGTAGGCGATGCGCCGGCCCGGATGCGACTCGGCGATGGCGTTGCCCACCGCGTGCATCAGGTGCGTCTTGCCCAGGCCCACGCCGCCGTGGATGAACAACGGATTGAAGTGGCTGCCCGGGTTGCGGGCCACCGCCGTGGCCGCGGCGAACGCCATGTCCGTTCCGGACCCGACCACGAAGTTGGCGAAGGTGTAGTCCGGATTCAGGTTCAGGTGGGCCGACCGCGGCGGCGCGGCCAGGGTGGCCGTGGCCGCCCCGGCCCCGGCCTCGGCCGGGAACGCCGCCTCGGGCGCGGGCCGCACCTCCAGGCCGGGCTCGAGCCGCCCGGCGGCCGGGCGATCGTCCAGGCCGCCGGCCGCCTCGGGGGTCAGGGGGGTCAGCTCGGCCGGGGCCCCGTCCTGGATCTTCAGGGCAAACGCCACCTCGCGCCCCAGGCAGGCCGAGCCGGCGTCGTTCAGGACCGCCAGGTGGTGCTCGCTGAACCAATCCAGGAAGAAGTGGTTGGGGCAGGCCACGTTGAGCGACCCGTTGGGCGAATTCTCCGGCTTCAGCGGGGCAAACCACGTGTTGAAGGTCTGCAGGGCGACCCGCTGGCGCACCAGATCGAGGATTTCCGGCCAGTAAGCGTCCAGGTCCGACATGCTTTCCCCACGCCCCGGAGGGCGGAACCACGCTTTCGCGCCCGGGTTTTCCACAACCCCACAAGACAGCGAAGGCCTTGTTCTACAAGAGGATAGATGATGCCTGCCCCGGGAGAACAAAAAGTTATCCACAAATACCGGAGCTTGTGGATAACCTATTGTGCCACCGTGTTGAGTTGTTCTCTATCCGCGACGAAGCTAGCATGCAGTTTGGCGGGCCACCAAGATATTTCTCCAGAAATTTCTGCCTGCAGCCGGGCCGTTGCCGTTGAAGAAGTTAGACCTCCGGAGAATTTTCGGCCGGATCCGGGGCGCGCCCTGCGGGACGGAGCGGCCGGTCCGGCCCTGTGGATAACCCCCTGTTTTCCTTGACACTGCGGCGATGGATCGCTAACATTCCGCGCTGTTGAATCCTGACCGCAGCCAAGAGGGAGAGTTCCGTGAAGCGGACATTCCAACCGAGCCTCACCAAGCGTTCCCGTCGGCATGGCTTCCGCAAGCGGATGTCCACGCGCGGCGGCCGCCTCGTGCTGAGCCGGCGCCGGGCCAAGGGCCGCAAGCGCATTTCCGCCTAGTCCTGCCCGGCCCATCGAATGCGGCCAGTGCCGCGACGCGCGGGCGGGTGATCATGAGCGGAACCATCGCCTGGCGTTCGCTGGTTCGACAGAGTGAGTTCCAGAAGGTGTACGCCGAGGGCGCCAAGTCGATCGGGCGCCTTCTGGTGGTCTACGTGTTGCCCGCCGCGGACGCGGCCCGGGCTGTCGTGGCCAGCCGCAAGGTCGGCGGCGCCGTGCAGCGCAACCGGGCGAAGCGTTTGTTGCGCGAAGCGTTCCGCAAGGGTACGCTCCCGCGCGCTGCCGCTGGCAGCATGTCGCTGAGGACGTCCGAGTCCGTGGCGCCGACAGCGCCGCAGCATCTGTGGGTCGTGCTCATCGCCCGCCGCGCCATTCTCGCGGCCGGCTCTGCCGAGGTGCAGGAAGAGCTGGAGACCCTGCTGCGCGAGCTCCTGGTGGAGCGCGATCCCGCCGCGCCCTGAGCTCATCGCCGCCGCGCCGCGCCTGGACGCAGCCTCGCCATTCAACCGGTGCGCCACGCCCGCCCCTGCACTTCCTGCCAGGGCGCCGCACCACACAGGACCGTATGTGGCGTTTGCCCTACCTGCTGATCCTGGCCTACCGGCGGGTGGTCTCACCCTGGCTGCCGCCGGTGTGCCGCTTCCACCCGACGTGCTCGGCGTACGGCCTGGAGGCCTTCCGCGCGCACGGCCTGTGGCGCGGCGGCTGGCTGACGCTCCGCCGGGTGATGCGCTGCCATCCCTGGCATCCCGGCGGCCTGGACCCGGTGCCGCCGCGCCGAGCCCGCAAGGGCGAGGCCTCCCCCCGCAATCCGCAAGGCCCGCTGGCCTGCTGTGCCCCGACCCACGGAGACATTGCCCATGGATAGGCGCCCGCTCCTCGGCTTCGCCCTGATCTTCGTCATCATCATCGGCTACTACTTCGTCATGGGGCAACTCTACCCGCCCCCGCCCCCGAACGCGCAGCGCGCCGACACCGCGACCGTCGCGACGCCGGCCGACGAACCCGTGACCGGGCGCGACCAGTCGGCGCCGCTGGAGACGGTCGTCGCGCCGGCTCCCGCCGCCGGCGACAGCCTGTCGGCTTCGCAGCCGCTGACCATGGAGCAGGCCCTGGCGCCGCTGCCGGCCGCGGGCGGCCCGTCCGCCGTCACGGTGACGACGCCGCTCTACCGCGCGCGCATCGAGACGCTCGGCGGCGCCGTGGGGGGCTGGGAGCTGCTCGAACACGAATCGTGGCAGGGCGGCCCGCTGCAGATGGTGCCGCAGGGCTTTGAAGGCGGGGCGGACAAGATCGTCTTCCGCGCCGCGGAACTGGACCTGGCCGCGTTTCCCTACGCCGCCGACCAGGGCGACTTCACCCTGGCGCCGGGCGACGGCAAGCGCACCCTGACCCTGCGCGGCATGACGCGCGGCGGCCTGGAGGTGCGGAAGATCTTCACGTTCGACCCGGCGTCCTACGGCGTCACGGTCGACCTGGAGCTGGGCGGCGACGGCGTGGCCGTGGCCAACCTGCTGGCGCAGACCGGCAATGCCGATGCGATGCGGTTCGGCTGGAACCGCGGCATCGCGCTGGTCGAGCGCAACGAGAAGCAGGAGCGGGGGCTGCTGCGCGCGTTCGCGGGCATCGGCGAGGACCTGCACCTGCGCAAGCGCGAGGACCTGAAGAAGGACGTCGCGAAGGTCGAGGGCCAGTGGCGCGGGTCCATCCGCTACGCCGGCCTGCAGGACCGCTACTTCATGATCGCCGGCATCGTCCCCCTCGAGCAGGGGGGACCGGTCGAGGGCACGGTGCGCCTCGGCGGGAACAAGGATCGACTGGCCCAGTCCTGGGCCCTGGATCTGCCCGCGCGACGCGCCGCCGGCGGTGGCCTGGCCACCGCGCGCCTGGACCTCTTCATCGGCCCCCAGCAGGCCGAGCTGCTCACCGTTTACGGACAGGGTCTGGAAAACGCCATGGAACTGGGCTGGAAGTGGGTGCGCCCGCTCTCGAAGCTCGTGCTGTGGGGCATGGACCTGCTGTACAAGGTGATCCCGAACTACGGCCTGGTCATCATCTTCTTCTCCATCGTGACGAAGCTGATGTTCTACCCGCTCACGCAGACCTCGACCAAGTCCATGAAGAAGATGGCGGAGCTGCAGCCCAAGCTGAAGGCTCTGCAGGAGAAGTACAAGAACGACAAGGAGAAGCTGAACGCCGCGACCATCAAGCTGTACCAGGAGGAGAAGGTCAATCCCCTGTCCGGCTGCTGGCCGCTGCTGGTCCAGTCTCCCGTCTTCATCGCGCTGTACCAGGCGCTCAGCCACATGGTCTCGCTGCGCGGCCAGCCCTTCTTCGGCTGGATGAGCGACCTGTCGCAGCCGGACACGCTGGTGCGCGCCCCTCTCGGGCTGCCGGTGGACCTGAACGTCCTGCCGTTCCTGATGGGCATCGCGATGTACTACCAGACCAAGTTCACTCCGACCACCGGCGGCGGTCAGATGGCCATGCTGAACACGCTGATGCCGGTGATGATGGTGTTCATCTTCTACAACATGCCGTCGGGCCTGGTCCTCTACTGGTTCGTGCAGAACGTGCTGCAGGCGTACCAGTCGTGGCGGATCATGAAGACGACGGCCCCTGGAGGCGCAGTCAAGGCATGAGCGACTCAATCGAAACCAAGGGCAAGACCGTCGACCTGGCGGTGTCCGAAGCCCTGCTGCAGCTGGGTCTGCGGCGGGACGAAGTCGAGATCAAGGTGCTGGAGGAGCCCCGCGCGGGGCTGATGGGGTTCATCGGCGCGCGGCAGGCCAAGGTGCTGGTGACCAAGCGGCGCTCGCGCGGCGGCAGCCGCTTCGGCGGCCGCGACCGCAGGCGCGACGACGACGGCCGCGCGCACGACCTGACGGCCGAGGGCTCGTCCGGGCGCGGGCGCGGCGGGCGTGGCGGCGGGCGCGAGGGCGCTCGCGACGAGGGCGGCCGCGGCGGGCGCGGCGGTCGGGATGGCGGGCGTGATGAGCGCGGCGGGCGCGGTGGTCGCGGTGGCGCCCGCGATGGTGGCCGCGACGGTGGTC
>CAYNPY010000143.1:0-6644 GCA_964399195.1 uncultured Fibrobacteraceae bacterium | reverse complement strand
GACGCCGCGGCTCTGCGCGCGCTGCTGGCCGGGACGGCCTGAGGAGCCCTACTCCTCCTCGATCTCGTCCACCTCGACCAGGCAGCGCAGGCCGTGCCCCGGCGCCACCGCGCTCAGCAGCTCCGGCACGCGCGCGCCCATCTCCCGCGCGAAGCGCCGCTCCAGTTCGTCGTCGTCGAACACGCGCCAGCACAGGTCGCCGACGCCCTCGGTGCCGCAATAGGCGTGCAGCTCCAGGTACAGCGACGAGCCCATGTCCGGATCGGTGTACGAATCGACCATGATCTCGATGGCGATGGCGTCGTCCGGCAGCTTGCCGCCGGCGCGCCCGCGCACCTCGTCCTCCCAGAAGCGCGTGACCGCGTCGGTCAGCGCCAGGCGGAACCCGCCGTCGGCCGTCGCGGGCCAGACCTCGGCCAGGTGGCGCGGGTCGTCGTGCAGCAGGTCGATGGCGATGTCCGCCCGCAGGCTGAACGGGCAGTTGTCGCGCAGGTCCTCGAAGTCACGGTACATGGCAGCGTCCCCGGCCGTGGGTGGTGGCGTGCGGCCCCGGCATCGTACCCCGCCGCCGCCGCCGGGGCAAGCCGTCGCCGGCCCGTTCACCGGATTTCCGCCTTCCGTTCGCCCCGCCCTCCGCCCACCTCGGGCTGGCCGCGGCCTGCGAATCAGGGTAGAATCAGTTCACGATTTCCCGCGTCCCAACCCCTGCCCCGGGAGGCAGCCATGCGCACCGTCAGGGAACTGCTCGCCGAGAAGACCCAGCGCGCCCTGGTGTCCGTCGGGCCCGACGACACCGTGCTGGAGGCCGTCACCAGGATGGTCCGCGCCAACGTGGGCGCGATCCTGATCCTGGACGAAGGCCGCGTGCGCGGCATCATGACCGAGCGCGACTACCTGCGCTTCGTGACCGAACTGGGCCGCACCGCGCGGGACACGCCGGTGCTGGAACTCATGACGCGCAAGGTCATCTACACGACCCCCGACACCTGCATCGACGACGTGATGGCGATGATGACCGAGGCGCGCATCCGGCACATGCCGGTGATGGACGGCGACAAGCTGGCGGGCCTGATCTCGATCGGCGACTGCGTCAAGGCGATCAGCCGCGACCGGGAAGTGCAGCTGCGCACGCTGGAAGCCTACATCAGCGACACCTACCCGGGGCCCGCGCGGCCCTGACGGGCCCGGGCCTGCGCGCGACCACGACGGGGCCCCGGCGATTGTCCGCCGGGGCCCCGCCCGTTAGATTGGTCGGCGGCCGCCCGGAAGCGGGGCGGCGCCGGACCGTCACCTTCCGCGGAGGATCCCCCATGGCCCAGAACGTCATCGAGAAGATCGTCCAGGCGCACGCCGTCGGCCTGAAGCCCGGGCACGAGGTCCGTGCCGGCGACTACGTGACGATCCGGCCGGACCACGTGATGACGCACGACAATTCGTCGGCGGTGCTGGGCAAGTTCAAGGGCCTGGGCGTCGCGCGGATCCACGACCCGCGCCAGCCCGTGTTCACCCTCGACCACAACATCCAGGACCTGGGCGAGGCCAACCTGGCCAAGTACCGCACGCTGGCCGAATTCGCCGCCGCGCACGGCATCGACGCCTATCCGGCCGGCCGCGGCATCGGCCACCAGATCATGGTCGAGGAGGGCTACGCGCGCCCGGGTGGCCTGTGCGTGGCCAGCGACAGCCACAGCAACACCTACGGCGGGGTCGGCGCCCTCGGCACGCCGGTCGTGCGCACGGACGCCGCCGCCCTGTGGGCCACCGGCACCGTGTGGTGGCAGGTGCCGCCGGCGGTCAAGGTCACGCTCACCGGGCGCCTGCGCCCCGGCGTCACGGGCAAGGACGCGATCATCACGCTCTGCGGCCTGTACAACCAGGGCGAGGTGCTCAACACCGTCATCGAGTTCGCCGGCCCGGGAGTCGCCACGCTCTCGATCGACGAGCGCCTGACCATCGCCAACATGACCACCGAGTGGGGCGCGCTGGCCGGCTGGTTCCCCGTCGACGAGGTCACGCTGCAGTTCATGGAAGGCCGCCGGGCCTGGCTGGCCTCGTGCGGGATCATCGACCGCGTCACGGAGGCCGACCTCGCCGGCTGGCGCGCCTCGCCGCCGCGCTCGGATCCCGGCGCCGCCTACGCCGGCGAGATCACGCTCGATCTCTCGCAGGTGACGCCGCACCTGAGCGGCCCCGACACGGTGCAGGTGATGGCGCCGTTGGCGGAGCTGGCGCCGCAGCGGATCCGCGTGGACAAGGCCTACCTGCTCAGTTGCACCAACGCGCGGCTGAGCGACCTCGAGGAGGCGGCCGCCGTCGTCAAGGGCAAGCGGGTGGCCCCGCACGTGAAGCTCTACGTCTCGGCCGCCAGCGCGCTGGTCGAGGCGGAGGCGCAGGTGACCGGCGCCTGGCAGGCGCTGCTGGACGCCGGCGCCATCGCGCTGCCGTCGGGCTGCGGGCCCTGCATCGGGCTGGGCACGGGCCTGCTCGAGGACGGGGAGGTCGGCATTTCGGCCACCAACCGCAACTTCAAGGGACGCATGGGCAGCCGGGGCGCGAAGGCGTACCTGGCCAGCCCCGCCGTGGTCGCGGCCAGCGCGCTGGCCGGCGTCATCGCCGGACCGGAGGGCCTGGCGCTGGATGGCGCCGCGCCCGCGCGAGACTTCCGCGTGCCGGCCGGCGCCGGCGGCGAGGGCCCCGCGGTCGACGTGCTGCCGGGCTTCCCCGCCGTCATCGAAGGCCGGCTGCTGTACCTGCCGGCGGACAACCTCAACACCGACGGCATCTACGGGAAGGACTACACCTACCGCGAGGACATGACGCCGGCGCAGATGGCCGCCGTGGTCATGGAGAACTACGACCCGCAGTTCGCCGGGCTGGTCCGCGCCGGCGACGTCGTCTGCGCCGGCTTCAATTTCGGCACCGGCAGCAGCCGCGAGCAGGCCGCCACGGCGCTGATGGCCGCCGGTATCAAGCTGGTCATCGCCGGCAGCTACTCGCAGACCTACCTGCGCAACGCGATCAACAACGGGTTCCTCTGCGTGGAGTGCCCGGACTTCGCGCGGGCCCTGCGCGAACACCACGCGGGCGGCGGCGACCGCAAGACGATCGTCGACGACGAGCCTGTGAGCCTGGACGTGGCCGGCTCGACGATCCGCTGGCGCGGGCGCTCGTTCCGCTTCCTGCCGCTGGGGACGCCGGTGCAGCGCATCGTCCTGGCGGGCGGGGTCGAGAACATGGTGCGGGCCGGCGTCAAGTGAGGGCGGCGTGAGCCAGCCGGCGCCCCTGGGCGCGGTCGTCCTCTGGACGGCGCTGTGGTGCCTGCTGCACAGCCTGCTGGTCACGCACCGCTGGCGCGACCTGGTGCGGCGGCTGTTCCCGCGCTGGCACGCGTTCAGCCGCGTCCTCTACGTGCTGGGCAGCGCGGCCACGCTGGCGGTGCTGCTGGTCTGGCTGCGCTCGCTGCCGGAGCGCCTGCTGTGGGACTGGACCGGGCCCTGGGCCCTGGCCCGCTGGCTGGGCCTGGCCGAGGCCGCCTTCCTGTTCTGGGCTGGCGCCCGCGCCCACGACAACCGCCACTTCCTGGGCCTGTCGCAGGTGCGCGACTACGCCGCCGGGCGCGAGCCCGCGGACCCGCCGTTCCGCGTCCACGGCATCCTGGGCGTGATCCGCCATCCCTGGTACGCGGGCACGCTGCTGCTGCTGGTGTTCATGCTGCCCTGGACGGACGTCAACCTGGCCTGGCGGGGCGTCTTCCTGGTCTACACGCTGATCGGCTGCGAACTGGAGGAGCGCAAGCTGCTGCGCGACATCGGCGCGCCCTACGCCGAGTACCGTCGGCGCGTCGGCCGCTGCTGGCCGCGCCGCCGCAGTTGAAAAAGCGCGGCGGCCGCGTCCCGGGTGGGGCGCGGCCGCCGCTTGCCGTATCCGCTTCGCCGCAGGGCTAGAAGCGCGTGCTGACCTTCAGCCGCAGCACGCGGCCGTCCTGCATGATCTCGAGGTCGCCGATGATGTCCCGCTTGTACTCGGCCTCGAACAGGTTGTAGGCGCTGAGCGAAGCCTCCCAGCGGTCCTTCCAGCGCTGGCTGAACAGCGTGGCGTTGACCAGCCAGTGGCCGTGGTAGCCGCGGCCCGAGGCGGGGTTGATCCGGTCGCTGACGTGCTGGACTTCGACGCCCAACATGGCCGCGCCCGGCAGCACGGGGGCCGTCAGGTGCGCCTTGAACAGGTTCTCGGGCGCCAGGATGAGCGGTTCGCCGGTCGCCTCGTCCTCGGTCTTCGTGTACGAGTAGCTGGCGCCGAAGCGGGTCGACTCGCCCAGCTGGCCGTCCGCCTGCAGCTCGAAGCCGCGGGCCTCGATGTCGTCGGTCGAGTTGTCGAAGTAATAGATGTCCCGCTCCTCGACCTCGTCGTAGTACCACTGCTGGTCGATCATGTCCGTCGCCCGGTTCAGGAACCCGGCCAGCGACCCGCGCCACTTGGGGCCGAACTGCCGCTCGAGGACCACCTCGTAGGTCGTGATCTCCTCCGGCTGCAGGTCGAGATTGCGCACGACGGCGTAGTCCGTGGCCACTTCCTCGTAGTAGAACTCATTGGCGTTCGGCGCGCGGAACGCCTCGCCGTAGAGCAGCTTCAGCGTGGTCGCGGCGTCCAGGCCGTAGACCAGGGCCAGACGCGGGCTCACCGACTCGCCGAAGGAATCGTAGTGGTCGTAGCGCAACCCGGCCGTCACGCCGAGCCGGTCCGAGGGGCGGTACTCGTCCTGCAGGTACAGGCCCAGGATCTTGGTGGCCGGATCGATGTCCAGCACGTAGAACCGGGGATTCACGTCGTAGTTCTGCATCAGCTGCCGGTAATTGTCGCGATACTCGAAGCCGGCGGTGGCCTGGTGTCCCGCGGCCGGCTTGAACGACAGCTGCAGCTCGCCGCTCACCGTCTCGGACTGGCTGAAGTCCTTGTTGAGCAGGAATTCGGGCTCCCCGACGTCGTACAGGTAGTCGCCCACGTACTTGTACCAGTCGTAGGCCAGGCGCGTGGCCAGCGTGGCATCGGGCGACAGCGCGTGCTCGTAGCGCGCCTCGACGAACGCGCGCGCGTCGAACGTGTGGCGCGGCAGGTACGGGACCGTGCCGTAGGCGGGCGGCGTGTCCTTGTCGCGGCCCACGTAGAAGCCCTCCACGGTCAGGCCGCCGCGGCGGTGGCTGCCCATGTAGCGCGTGGCGGACTCGCCGTCGCCGCCGCGCAGCACGCCGTCGAAGCCCTCGATGTCGCCGACCAGGCGCGGCATGAAGACCTCGGGCTTGCCGTCGCTGGTGAAGCCGCTGGCCGAGAGCACCGTCTCCGAGCCGTCGGCGCCGCGGGTCCCGAACGTCAGGCGGCCGCGGGCGGCGTCGAAGGTGCCGAACTCGCCGGAGGCCTCGAAGCCGTCGAACTGGTCCGCGCGCTTGGTGATCACGTTGATCACGGCGAAGAAGGCGTTCGTGCCGTAGAGCGTCGAGCCCGGGCCGCGGACGATCTCGACCCGGTCGATCAGGTCCATGTCCAGGATGAAGTCCTCGACGATGGCCGCGGAGTCGTACAGCGGATCGTTCATGCGGTGGCCGTTGACCAGCAGCAGCATGCGGCCGCCGAAGTCGCCGGACCGCTCGAAGCCGCGCACGCCCGCCGATCCGTAGGTGCGCGTGTTGGTCACGTAGATGCCCGGCACGCTGCGCAACAGCTCGCTGAGCGTCCGCCACCCGTGGGCGCGCACGTCCTGCGAGGTGACCACCGTCACCGAACTGGGCGCCTCGGAAGTCTTCTGCTCGCGCTTGGCCGCCGAGTAGACCGGGATGGCCATGAGCTGCTCGAGGCTCAGGTTCGTGTAGTCGTCGGCCACGGTCGTGCCCAGCGCGGGCGGCGCCAGCGCCGACTCCAGGGCGACCACCAGCAACGCGGCCGCCAGCGGCACGCCGCCGACGCGCGTGCAGGCGCGGTTTCCTGTCCTCATCATGTCTCCCCCTTGGTCTTGACGATGGTGGCGAGAGTGAGCAGCGTCGAACGGAGTTTCAGGCCCACCTGGTCGGCGGCGCCCGGGTTGGCCTGGAACCGGATGCGGTGGTCCTCTTCGTAGAAGTTGAGGATGCCGCCCTGCGCGCAGAAGTCGGGCGCCTCGCCGATGGTCAGCACGGGGCGCGCGGCGACCTCGGCGCGCAGGCCCGTCCAGGCGTCGGCGGCCGCGGAGGTGATGAACAGCGCCTGGCAGCCCTGCCCCTCGCGACGCCACTGCTCGACGTCGCTGAACATGCGGACGGAGATCCGGCGGCCCTGGATCTCCTTGCCGTCCAGGCCCGCGCGCAGGGCTTCCGCCTGCGCGTTGTCGCCCAGGGTCGCGATCATCAGCGCGGAGGAGTCCGCGGAGGCCGCGGCCGGCCACTCCGCGAACTTCAGGAAGTTCAGGACGAAGGCCGCGCGCACGGCCTCCGCCTGCTGGGCGCCGGCGGTGACCGGCGACCACGCAAGCAACAGGGCCAGCAGCGCGGCCGTGCCGCGGCGGGCGGCGGCGGGTCGGGAGCGCAGTCGTGTCCGGCTGCGCGGACTCCCGTCCGGGGTGTGGTGCGGATGGTGCACGATGCTCCTTCGGGCCATGTCGGGCCTGACGGCGCGCG
>CAYNPY010000142.1:2998-6692 GCA_964399195.1 uncultured Fibrobacteraceae bacterium | reverse complement strand
GCTCCCGGCGCGCCGCCGCCGCGCGGGCGGCCCCGGCGACGCCGGCCACCAGCAGCAGCCCGCCCACCAGCGCCGGCAGCGCCGCGGCCGACTCCCGGCCGGCCACGACCGCGCTGCCGAGCAGGACCAGCCCGGCGACGCCCGCCGCCAGCGGCCACCACGGCGACGGCGACGGCTGGGCCAGCCAGGCTTCGAGCGCGGCGACGGCGGCCGCCGTGTCGTCCAGTTGGGCGGGACCCGGCGCCGAGGGTCCGTCCGCGTCGGCGATCACGCGCTCGGCCAGCAGCGACTCGGCGGCGCTGACGCGGGCGCGCGCTTCCTCGGCCGCGACGAACAGGCGCGCCAGGCGCTCCAAGGCCTCGCGGTCGGGCCCGCCGCGGCCGTTCACGGCGGCGGTTGCGTCGGCCGGTGCGCCGTGCAGGCGGTCGATCGCGTCCTGCCGCTGGCTCCGGATGCCGTCGAGCGTGGCGGCGGCGGTGTCCAGCGCGACGGCGGCCTGCCGCCAGGCCTCGACCAGCGTGTCGACGGCGGCCGGGTAACCGGCTTCGGGCGGCGGCACCGGACCGAGCGCGCGCAGGCGCTCGTGCGCTTCCTGCAGGCGCCGCGCGTGCTGGGCGACGTCCGTCTCGGCGCCGGCCAACGCCTGGCGCCAGGTCTCCAGCGTGGCCGGATCCTCGGGCCGGAAGGCGGCCAGCGCGGCGGGGAAGCCAGCCAGGCGTTCAGCGGTCGCCGCAGCGGCGTTGCGCGCGTCGTGTACGGCCAGCGCCGCCTTGAGCGCTTCCGCCTCGCGCACGCGGGCTTCGGCAGCGGCCAGGTCGGCCCGCCAGGTCTCCAGCGCGCGCTCGCGTTCGCGCAGCTCGCGGTGCGCGCGCTCGTGCTCGCCCCTGGCAAGGCGGGCCTGCCGCCAGTCGCGCAGCCGCGCGCGCACCTGAGCCGCGGAGACGCGCAGCAGGTCGGTCCCCGTCGCGTCCAGGTCGAAGCCGCCGGTCATCTGCCGGCGGATCTCCGCGGCGAACGCGCGTTCGCTGACCGCGCCGCGCGCGTCGGCCAGGTCGGCCAGCCCCAGCGCGTAGCGGTCGCGCAGGTGGTCGTCCGGCAGCCGCGGCGGCGGCGTCGGCCGGCCGTCGCGCGTCCAGACCAGAGCGCCGTCGGCGCGGCGTTCCGCCACGCGCAGGCCGTCGCGGCAGGCGAAGGTCACGGCCAGGAAGTCCTGACCGGCCCCGCCCGGCGCCGGCCAGAGAAGGCTCCCGACAGCCCGCACCAGCGACGATTTCCCGGAGGTGTTGGGACCCACCACGAGGTTCACGCCGGGCGCGGGCTCCAGCGAGAACCGGCCCTCGAGCCCCGGCAGCACGCGGACGTCAACCCTGGCCAGGCGCATGCCGGCCTCCCCGCGTCGCGAGCAGGTGCTCGAGGACCAGGCGAGCCGCGGCCAGCGCCTCGCGGCGCGTCGTCCCCTGGTCGACGTCCGGCTCCAGCGCCGCGAAGGCGGGCTGCGCGTCGACCTCCGCCAGCTGCGCGCGAGCCTCGCGCAGCAGAGCCGCCCCGAAGGCGGTCGGGTCGTCCACGCCGGGAATCGCGGTCGCGCCCGACAGCGCCAGCACGCGCCGCGCCACCAGCCCGGCCGCGTCGCCGGTCCCGGCCAACGACGCCAGGTCCAGCCGCGGGCCCGCCTCGACCACCAGCTTCTCCAGGAAACAGGCGGCCCCGCCCACGCGAAGCCACGCGTCCTGGCTCTCGGTCAACGCCGCGGCCGCGCGCCGCACCGCGGCGGGGTCGGCGACCTCGCCGGTCAGGGTCAGGCGCACGCCCGCGGCCAGGGCCGCGCCGGGGCCGCCGTCCTGGGCCAGCACGGTCTCCTCCAGCGCGGCGCGCACGAGCTGCGGCAAGTCGCGCGCGGGCTCCGGTGCGGCGCCCAGGTCGAACGTCCCTTCGAGCCACAGGAGCGGCGCCAGCGGCAGGCGGCTGCACTCCAGGCGTCCGCCACCGACCCGCACCAGCACCGGACCGTGGCGACCGGTCTCGGTGGGATCGAGGCCCGAGAGCGACCCGAGGTAGAACGGCGAGCCGTCCGCGGTCGGCTCGCCGGGCCGATGCACGTGGCCGAGGAACCAGCCCGCGTAGCCGACGGCCGTCAACGCGGCGCCCGCGACCGGCGCGTAGCGGCTGGCGCGCGCGTCCAGGTCCGCGTGCAGCAGCCCCAGGGTGGTCACGCCCGGCGGCGGCGGGGGCGGCGGCGTCGCCAGCGGACTGGCTTCCCAGTGGGGGGCGGGGAACGACCAGCCGACCAGGCGCACGGGGGCCCGTCCGGCGGGCGCCAGGTCGAACCAGCTCCAGGTGCCGCCCGGGCCCAGCAGCGTGAGCGCGCCGCGGCGGGCCAGCGCCGGCAGCAGGTGCGTGTCGTGGTTGCCGGCCACGGCGACGACCGGGATGCGGGCTGCGGCGAGGATCGCCAGGCCCGCGTCCAGTTCGCTCGCGCCTTCGAAGAGATCGTTGGCCCCGTGCACGACGTCGCCCGCCAGCGCGACGGCGTCCACGCCCAGCTCCACCGCGGCCTGCGCCGCGCGCCGCCAGGCCGCGCCCGGCCCCAGTTCGGCCGGCGTCGGCAGCCGCCCGCCCGCATCCGGGGGCACGCGCGAGGGCAGGCGGCCCAGGTGCATGTCGCCGACGAAGAGGATCGTGGTCTCGGTGGCGGCCATGGCTTCCCGCCGGGCGTGGCGCGGGCGCGCCCTGCACAGGACGCGCCGACCCGGAACGGGCAGTATGCGGCGCCGGCGCCGGCAAGTAAAGCCCGCCCGGCCGGTCAGCCGTGGCGATCCGGGCAGCCTAATCGAGCAGCTGGAGGATCTGCAGCGACGACTCGAGTTCCTCGCGGATCCGGCCGTGCAGGTCGTCCGTCTGCGCCTCGGTCAGGCCCAGGATCTTCAGGGCCGCCGGCGAGCACGCCGCCGGCGGGTAGGCGCCGGGCGCGCCCAGGCGCATGCGGTAGGAAACGCAGTCGGCCACGTGCACCAATGCGGCCGACTGCGGCGAGGCGCCGGCCTTTTCCGGCTCGTGGTGGTGCTGGATCGCGTCGACGACGACGGCCGGGAAGTCCCAGGCGCGGAACACGGCCTTGGCGATCGTCGCGTGATTGACCTGGAACAGCATCTGCTCGCCGGCGAACCACGTCAGGTGCTGCTCCTGCGCCGCGTGGCAGAGGTCCTCGAAGTCGTCGGCGAAGTAGCGCTTCTCGATCAGCTTGCCGACGTCGTGCAGCAACCCGACGACGAAGGCCTCTTCCTGCTGCGCCAACTTGGCCTGTTCGGCCAGGACCTTGCAGGCCGTGGCCACGGCGATCGCGTGGACCCAGAAGTCCTTCATGTCGATGCCGCAGCTCTCGCCCTCATCCTTGAAGTAGTCGAAGACGCTGATGGCCAGCGCGGCGCTGCGCACGGCGCGGAAGCCGAGGATGACCACGGCGCGGCTGATCGTGTTGATCTGCTTGTTGTAGCCGTAGAAGGCGGAGTTGACCAGATGCAGGATCTTGGCCGACAGCGCCTGGTCCTGCGCGATGAGGTCCGAGACCTGCGGCACCGAGTAGTCGGGATCCTGCATCGCCTGGAACAGCTGCTGGTAGATGACCGGCAGCGTGGGGATGTCCTTGACCATCCCGGCCAGTTCGCGCGGGTGGACATCCATCAGCGACTTGTTC
>CAYNPY010000142.1:0-2988 GCA_964399195.1 uncultured Fibrobacteraceae bacterium | reverse complement strand
CAACTCGGCCACTCCCCCGCCGGTGTGGAGTCGTCCCTCCGGTGTCGAGCCGTCCCCCTGTCGACTGGGATATCGTCCGGCGGCGGCTGGGGGTTGAGACAATTTGCGCAACCCCGATCAGGGGCGGAAGTCGAGCCAGGGGCCGCCTGCGAGGCGCTCGCGGGCCTCGCCGATGACGGCGGCGGCCGGGGTGCGGGCTTCGGCCAGGAAGGCGAGCAGGCCGTCGAGGCGACCGGGCGGGACGGCGATCAGCAGGCCGCCGCTGGTCTGGGGGTCGTTGAGCAGGCCGATCAGGCCCTCGTCCAGCGCCGGGTCGCAGCGCACGCCGCCGGCGGTGAACCCGGCGTTGGCGCGCGTGCCGCCGCAGGTGAAGCCGGCGGCGCAGAGGGCGGCCGCCCGCGGCAGCTGCGGCAGGGCGCCCGCCTCGATCACCAGCGTGACGCCCGAGCCGCGGGCCATCTCCAGCCCGTGCCCGGTCAGGCCGAAGCCGGTCACGTCGGTGCAGGCGGTGACGCCCAGGGCGTGCAGGCCGGCGCCGCAGCGGTTCAGCGCGGTCATGCAGGCGACCAGCGTCTCGTGCTCGCCCGGCAGCAGGGCGTCCTTCTTCGCGGCGGCGACCAGCGCGCCGGTGCCCAGGGGCTTGGTCAGCACCAGGCGGTCGCCGGGTCGCGCGGTGCAGTTGCGCAGGATGCGGTCCGGGTGCACCAGGCCCGTGACGCTCAGGCCGAACTTCACCTCGTCGTCGCGCACCGAATGGCCGCCGCCGACGGCGCAGCCGGCCTCGGCGCAGACCTCGGCCGCGCCCTGCAGGATCTCGCCCAGCACGGCGTTGGGCACGCCCGCCGGGGGATAGCCCAGCAGGTTCAGCGCCACCAGCGGCACGCCGCCCATCGCGTAGACGTCGCTCAATGAGTTGGCCGCCGCGATGCGGCCGAACGTGCGCGCGTCGTCGACGACCGGCGTGATGAAATCGGCGGTGCAGACGACGGCCCGCTCGGCGTCCAGGCGGCAGACGGCGGCGTCGTCCGACGTCTCGAACCCGACCAGCAGGTCGGGCGGGGCGGCGGCGCGGATCGCGGACAGGATCTGGTCCAGGTCCCCCGGACTCAGCTTGGCCGCTCAGCCGGCGCTCTTGGCGAAGCGCGTCAGGAACACCTTCTCGCCGAAGCTCATCGTCGCACCCCCTTTCGCGCGCGGCCGCGTGGACCTGCGCGCCGCCGGATCGCCTACTCCGACTTGCCGCCCGCCTCGAGCTTGGCCCAGGTGTCCTTCAGCGTGGCCGTGCGGTTGAACACGGGCGCCCCCGGCCGCGAGGCGACCGGGTCGGCGAAGAAGTAGCCGTGGCGCATGAACTGGCAGCGGTACCCGGGCGCCACGCGGGCCAGGCCCGGCTCGACGAGGGCGTCCGTGATGACCTCCAGCGAGTCGGGATTGAGGTTCTCGAGGAAGTCCTCGACCCCTTCCTCGGGGAACGGCACGCGGAAGAGGTTGTCGTAAAGACGCACCTCGACCTTCGCCGCGTGGGCCGCCGACACCCACTGCAGCGTGCCCTGCACCTTGCGCCCGTCGGGGCTCGTGCCGCCGCGCGAGGCGGGATCGTACGTGCAGCGCAGCTCGACCACGCCGCCGGCCGCGTCCTTGACCACCTCGTCGCAACGGATCAGGTAGGCGTGCTTGAGCCGCACCTCGCCGCCCGGCTTCAGGCGGAAGTACTTGCGGGGGGCGTCCTCGCGGAAGTCGTCCTGCTCGATGTAGAGCTCGCGCGTGAACGGCACCTCGCGCGTGCCGGCGGCGGGGTCCTCGGGGTTGTTGTCGCAGACGATCTGCTCGACCTGGCCCTCGGGGTAGTTGGTGACGACCACCTTGAGCGGCCGCAACACCGCCATCACGCGCGGCGCCTCGCGGTTCAGTTCCTCGCGGATCGACCACTTCAGGAGGTCCAGGTCGACCGTCGAGTCGCGCTTGGCGACGCCGACGCGCTCGGCGAAGCGGCGGATCGCCGACGGCGTGTAGCCCAGGCGTCGCAGTCCGCTGAGCGTCGGCATGCGCGGGTCGTCCCAGCCGGACACGTGGTTGTTCTTCACCAGTTGGAGCAGCTTGCGCTTGCTCATCACCGTGTAGGTGAGCTTGAGGCGCGCGAACTCGATCTGGCGCGGACGGTGCGGCACCGGCAGGTTGTCGATGAACCACTCGTAGAGCGGGCGGTTGACCTCGAACTCGAGGCTGCACAACGAGTGCGTGATGCCCTCGATGGCGTCGCTCTGTCCGTGCGCGAAGTCGTACAGCGGGTAGATGTTCCACTTGTCGCCCGTGCGGTGGTGCGGCACGCGGCGGATGCGGTACAGCAGCGGGTCGCGCATCTTCATGTTCGGGTGCGCCATGTCGATCTTCGCGCGCAGCGTGTAGGTCCCCTCGGGGAACTCGCCCCGGCGCATGCGCTCCAGCAGGTCGAGGCTCTCGGCGGCGGGCCGGTCGCGGTCGGGGCTGGGGCGGCCGGGCTCGGTCACGGTGCCGCGCCACTGGCGGATCTGCTCCTCGTCCAGCGAGCAGACATAGGCCTTGCCCTCGCGCACCAGGTGCTGCGCCCACTCGTAGAGCTGCCCGAAGTAGTCCGAGGCGTGGAACTCGCGGTCCTCCCAGTCGGCGCCCAGCCAGCGCACGTCCTGCTTGATGGACTCGACGTACTCCACGTCCTCCTTCTCGGGGTTCGTGTCGTCGAACCTGAGGTTGAACTTGCCGCCGAACTCCTGCGCCAGGGTCCAGTTGATCATGATGGCCTTGGCGTGCCCGATGTGCAGGTAGCCGTTGGGCTCGGGCGGGAAGCGCGTGTGGACGCGCCCGCCGTTGCGGCCGGCGGCCAGATCCTCGCGCACGAAGGCACGGATGAAGTCGGAGCGCTCGGGGTCGGCCTCTGGCCCAAGCGGGCCGCCGGCGGGGCCGGCTCCGGGAATGTCGTCGTTCATGCGGGAGCGGGCCTTTCCGGGACGA
>CAYNPY010000141.1:0-7107 GCA_964399195.1 uncultured Fibrobacteraceae bacterium | reverse complement strand
CTGACGAACAAGTACGCCGAGGGCTACCCCGGCAAGCGCTACTACGGCGGCTGCGTCAACGTCGACGTCGTCGAGACGCTGGCGCGCGACCGGGCCTGCGCGCTGTTCGGCGCCGACCGCGCCAACGTGCAGCCGCACAGCGGCTCGACGGCCAACATGACGGCGTACCTGGCCTTCCTCAAGCCGGGCGACAAACTGCTGGGCCTGTCGCTCTCGCACGGCGGCCACCTCACGCACGGCCACCCGGTGAACTTCTCGGGTCTGCTGTTCCAGGCCGTCCACTACGAGGTGGACCAGCAGACCGAGACGATCGACTACGATCGCCTGCGCGAACAGGCGAAGCGGGAGAAGCCGCGCCTGTTGGTCGGCGGCGCCAGCGCCTACCCGCGCTTCTGGGACTTTGCCGCGCTGCGCAGCATCGCCGACGAGGTCGGCGCCGTGCTGCTGTTCGACATGGCGCACGTCGCGGGCCTGGTCGCCGGCGGGGTGCACCCCAGCCCCGTGCCCCATTGCGACGTGGTCACCTCGACCACGCACAAGACGCTGCGCGGCCCGCGCGGCGGCCTGGTGCTCTGCCGGCAGGAGCATTTCGCGGCGATCAACAAGCTGAACTTCCCCGGCATCCAGGGCGGCCCGCTGATGCACGTCATCGCGGCCAAGGCCGTGTGCTTCCACGAGGCGATGCAGGACGGCTTCAAGGACTACGCGCAGCGCATGGTCGCCAACGCCAAGGCGCTGGGCGAGGCGCTGGCCTCCCGCGGTTTCCGCCTGGTCAGCGGCGGCACGGACAACCATCTGCTCCTGGTCAACGTCACGAACAAGGGCCTGACCGGCAAGGAGATGGAGGAGCTGCTCGAGCGCGTGGGCATCACCGCCAACAAGAACACGGTGCCGTTCGACCAGCAGAGCCCATTTGTCACCAGCGGCGTGCGACTGGGCACGCCGGCGCTGACGACGCGCGGCATGGGGCCGGGGCAGATGGCCGAGATCGCGACGATCATGGACGAAGCCGTGCGATCGCGCGACGACGAGGCGGCCCTGACCCGGCTGCGCGGGCGCAGCGGCGAACTGTGCCGCGCGTTCCCGCTGTACCCCGGCCTGACCTGAGCGAGGACGACCGCCGATGAAGTGCCCGCGCTGCGCCAGCGACGAGGACAAGGTGATCGACAGCCGCGCCGTCCGCGAGGGCCGCGGCGTCCGGCGCCGGCGCGAGTGCACGGCCTGCGGCGAGCGCTACACCACGTACGAGGCGGTCGAGACGCGCCCCATGATCGTGGTCAAGCGCAGCGGCGAACGCGTGACCTACAACCGGTCGAAGGTCATCGTCGGAGTCACCAAGGCCTGCGAAAAGCGGCCGGTTTCGCTGGAGGAAATCGAGATCATCGTCGACCGGGTCGAGCACGACCTGGCGGTCGCCGGGCGCCGGGAGGTGCCCAGCGAGGTGATCGGCAGCTGCGTCCTGGAACACCTGCGCCTGGTCGACGAGGTCGCGTACGTCCGTTTCGCCTCGGTCTACCGCAGCTTCCAGAGCGTGGACGAGTTCTTCGCGTTGCTGAGCGCCATGCGCCAGGCGCCGGGGACGGCGTGAGCGCCGGGCGCGAGGCCGAACCGGGCGCGCCGCGGGCGGACCTGCCGCCGGGTCCGCGCGACCAGATCGGGTTCGCGGAGCCGGTCGACTCAGCCGACACGACGACCGCCGCGGACTCCGGCGACGGCGCCGTTCCGCCGCCGCCGGCGGCTCCCGACGGCCGCATGGGTCTGTTGGACCATCTGGCGGAACTGCGAACGGTGCTCATTCAGTGCCTGCTGGCGGCGTCGGCGGCGGCGATCCTGTGTTGGAGCTGGTCCGGCGACCTGGTGGAATTGATCATCCGCCCGGTTCGCGAACACGGCGTCTACTTCACGGCGCCCAACGACGCGTTCATGGCGCGGCTGCGCGTGGCCTTCATCAGCGGCCTGTTCGTCGTGGCCCCGTTCGTGCTGTTCCGGCTGTACGGATTCGTGCTGCCGGGGCTGCACCGCAAGGAGCGGCGCCTGGTGACGCCGGTCCTGGTGTGGACGGTTCTGCTGTTCTACGCGGGGATCGCGTTCGCGTTCCTCGTGGTCGCGCCCAACGTCGTGCGCTTCCTGATGGGCTTCGGGACCGAGACGCTGCAGCCGCTGATCGGAATCAGCCAGTATCTCGGGTTCGTGTTCCGGCTGTGCCTCGGCTTCGGGCTGGTCTTCGAACTGCCGATGCTCGTGATCGTGCTGAGCCTGGCGGGCATCGTCAGTCCGCGCCTGCTCCTGCGGACGTGGCGCTACGCCGTTGTCGTGATCGCAGTCGCCGCCGCCGTGTTCACGCCGCCGGACGTCGTCAGCCAGATGATGATGCTGGTCCCGATGCTGGTGCTGTACCTGGGCTCGGCGGTCGTGGCGCTCGTCCTGGTGGGGAGGCGCGAGCGCGCCCGCGCGCGCGCCGCGGCGGCCGAAGAGGATTGACACCGTCCCGGATTCGGGAATACTCCAGACGCCCCGCCCGCGCCGGCGCGGGGCCGCAACCGAGAGTGGGAAGGCATGGGACTGGTCGACCGCGAACGCATCAAGCTGGCCACGCTCCAGGTCAAGATCGCGCCCGCCCTGGCGGCGGTCGACCGCGAATTCAAGCGGATCACCACCGGTGACAGCCCGCTGACCCGGGAGATCTGCGCCCACATCCTGCAGGGCAAGAGCAAGAAGTTCCGGCCCACGCTCCTGCTCCTGGCCGCCCAGGACGACGACGGGTTCGCGCCGGCGGCCATCACGGCGGCGGCCAGCGTGGAACTGGTGCACACCGCCACGCTGGTGCATGACGACTTCATCGACGAAGCGGTGACGCGCCGCGGCCTGCCGGCGGTCAACGTGAAGTACGGTCCGAGCGCGGCGCTGATCATGGGCGACTACCTCTATTCGACGGCCCTGCACAACCTCTGCGCGGCCGGGCTGCACCACGCGGTGGAACTGCTGGCGCGCACGACCGTGCTGATGAGCGAGGCCGAGATGCTTCAGCTGGAGCACCGCTACGACATGGCGATCAGCGAGGACCGGTACCTGCAGATCATCTACCAGAAGACCGCCTCGCTGATCGAGAACGCCTGTCGGATCGGCGTCTCGTTCAACCGCCGCCTGAGCGGCTGCGAAGCCGAGTTCGGCGATTTCGGCGCGCACACCGGCCGCGTCTTCCAGATCACCGACGACGTCTTCGATTATCTGGGCGACGAGCGCCGGCTGGGCAAGCCCACGGGCCAGGACTGGGAAGAGGGGCGGATCACGCTGCCCCTGATCGCCGCCTGCCGCCAGGCCCCGCCCGCGGCCCGGGCGCGCCTGGAGGAGCTGGCCCGCCTGCGCGGACGCCAGGAGCGGGCCGCGTGCTGGCCCGAGGTCCGAGGGTTCGTCACCGAGCACGGCGGCGTCGACTACGCCTTCGCCACCGCGCGACGTTTCGGCGATGCCGCCAAGGAAGCGCTCGGCCCGGTCGCCTCCGGTCCCCAGAAGGACCTGCTGGCCGTGGCCGTCGAGTACGTCATCAACCGGCTGAACTAGGCGGACGTATGCATACCGATCATTCCGGCCCCGGATCCCCGGCGGCGCCCGAGCGGCGCCTGCCCGACGAATCCCCGGCGTACGCGCTGGCGGAACGGTGCGCCTGGCACCTGCTGGAGAAGAAGCTGGACGACGTCGTCGTGCTGGACCTGCGCGGCTGCTCGGACGTCTGCGACTTCTTCGTGATCGCCTCGGGCGGCGCCGACACGCAGGTGCAGGCCGCCGCGCGCCACGCGCACGACGAACTGGCGGCGGCGGGACATCATGCCCATTCGATCGAGGGCCTGAACGAGGGGCGTTGGGTGCTGCTGGATTTCTTCGACGTCGTCGTGCACGTCTTCCACCAGCGCGCGCGGGACTATTTCCAGCTGGAGCGCCTGTGGGGCGACGCTCCGCGGCTCGACCTGGCGCCGTCCTGGTTTGCCGGGGCTGAGGTCGCGGCGCGCCACCCGGATCTGAGGTTCGTGAACGCAGCCCCCGGCGGGACCGGGCGGGAGACGGGTAGCCATGCTTGAAGATCTGATCAGGAAGGGCCTTCTGGCCGCGCTCGAGAAGTACAGCGTCTTCGAAGAGGACATCCAGGTCGAACTGGAGAAGCCGCGGGACCGCAGCCACGGCGACCTGAGCACGAACCTGGCGCTGGTGCTCGGCAAGCGCCTCGGTCGCAAGCCGCGCGAACTGGCCGGCGAGATCGCGGCCGCCCTGAAGTTCCCGCGCGAGGTGGTAGAGTCCGTCGAGATCGCCGGGCCGGGCTTCATCAACTTCCGGATCGCGCGCCGGCACCAGATCGAGCTGCTGCTGGACGTCTGGAATCCGGCCGGGGCGCTGGCGAGGATCCGCACCGCCGGCGGCAAGCGCATCAACGTGGAGTTCATCAGCGCCAACCCGACGGGGCCGCTCAACGTCGTCTCGGCGCGGGCCGGCGCCTTCGGCATGACGATGGTGCGCCTGCTGGAGGCGGTGGGTTACGACGCCCACGCCGAGTACTACGTCAACGACGCCGGCCGGCAGGTCGAGCTGCTGGGCCAGTCGCTGCGGGCGCGCTACCTGCAGCTGCTGGGCGAGCCGGTCGAGTTCCCCGACGAAGGTTACCACGGGCAGTACCTGGAGCTGATGGCCGCCGAACTGATGCAGCAGGACGAGAGCGCGATCCGCGCCGCCGCCGCCGCCTTCAACGACGAGAGCTTCCAGCGCGTGACGGCGCCCGCCGGCTGCGCCGACGACTGGCGCCGCCTGCCGGAGGAGGAGTCGGTGCGCTGCTTCTCGAAGTACGCGCTGATGAAGATCCTCGGCTGGCAGCGCGAGACCTGCCGCCGGTTCGGGCTGCGCTTCGACACCTGGTACTTCGAGTCGGAGCTGCATGAGACCAGGCGCCTCGAGCGCGCTCTCGACCGCCTGCGGAAGCTGGAGGCCGTCTACGAGGAGGACGGCGCCGTCTGGTTCAAGTCGACGACGCACGACGACGAGAAGGACAGGGTGCTGGTGCGCGCGGACGGGCGGCCGACGTACTTCCTGGCCGACATCGCCTACCACTACCACAAGTTCCAGCGCGGCTTCGAGCACGCCATCGATTTCTGGGGGCCCGACCACCACGGCTACATCAGCCGCATGCAGGGCGCGATGACCTCCCTCGGCATCGAGGAGGGCTGGCTCGAGGTGCAGATCCTCCAGCACGTGACGTTCCTGGAGGGCGGCCAGCCGATCAAGATGTCCAAGCGCGCGGGCTCGTTCGTGACGATGGACGCCCTGATCGACGAGGTGGGCGCCGACGTCACGAAGTACATCTTCCTGACGCGCCGCCCGAACAGCCACCTGGATTTCGACCTGGACCTGGCCAAGGACCAGACCGAGAAGAACCCCGTGCTGAAGGTCAAGTACGCCCACGCGCGCATTTGCTCGCTGCTGGGCGAGGCGGCGGCGCGCGGCGTCGACCCCGGGCAGCCGGACGCGGCGACGCTGGCGCACCTCGAGCACGAGGCCGAATGGGCCCTGATGGCCGAGCTGATCCGCCTGCCGCGGGTGATCGTCTCGGCGGCCTGGGCGCGCGAGCCGCACCGGCTGACGGTGTACGCCGACGAGATCGCCGCGCTCTACAACGAGTTCTACACGAAGTGCAAGCGGATTCTCGAGCAGCCCGAGGAACGGCGGCGCGCGCAGTTGCAGCTCAGCCTGGTGACCCGCCAAGTGATTCGCGTGCTGCTGGACCTGGTCGGCGTCGAGGCGCCCGAGAAGATGGAAAAGAGGGACTGAGATGTCGATCGTGGTGGTGGGATCGGTCGCCTATGACACCGTCGAGACGCCGCGCGAGCGGCGCGAGCGCCAGCTCGGCGGCAGCGCCAGCTTCTTCGCCGTCGCCGCGCGTGGCCGCGCGCCGGTCCGCTGCGTCGGCGTGGTCGGCGACGACTTCCGGGACGAGGACCTGGCGCTGCTGGGCCGACACGCGGACATCGCCGGCATCGCGCGCGTGCCCGGGCGCAGCTTCCACTGGTCGGGGCGGTACCACGCCGACCTGATCGAGCGCGACACGCTGGCGACGGAACTGGGCGTGTTCGCCGACTTCAGGCCCGAGATTCCCGCCGCCTGGCGCGACGCGGAGTACCTGTTCCTGGCCAACATCCATCCCGGGCTGCAGGCGGGCGTGCTGGACCTGATGCGCGGCCCGCGGCTGGTGGCTCTGGACACCATGAACCTCTGGATCGAGACGACGCCGGACCTGCTGCGCGCCATCCTGCGGCGCGTGGACGTCCTGCTGGTCAACGAGGGCGAGGCGCGGCTGCTCACCGGACAGCGCAGCCTCGCGCGCGCCGCCGCCGCGATCGCGGCGATGGGGCCCGCCCGGGTCGTCGTCAAGAAGGGCGAGCACGGCGCGCTGTTCTTCGGCCGGGATTCCGTGCTGGCGGTGCCGGCGCTGATCCTCGACGAAGTGATCGACCCGACCGGAGCGGGGGACTGTTTCGCCGGCGGCTTCATGGCCTCGCTCGCGCAGGCGGGCGTGGGGCGGGACGCTCCGGATGCCGCCTTCCGGCAGGCGATGCTCGACGGCACGGTGACGGCCAGCTTCTGCCCCGAGGGATTCAGCGTGGAGGGCCTGCTGCGGGCCGACGACGCGGCCTACGAGCGCCGCCTGCGCGCGCTGCGCGAGATGATGTGCCCTTGAACGACGGCGGGGGACGGGTTCGGGATGCGCGCGCCTGCCGCGCCTTCCGGCCGCGCTAGCCCTTGTCGTATCGTCAGATGGAATTGCCGGTTGTGGGAAGAATAGCGGTGTGGTAAGATCCCACGACGCTTGAGATTCGCCCGGACCCCCAGCCTTGCGGAGCGCCCGAAGTGGAGTGGGAGCCGAACGAGCGTGACGCCTGGGTGAACGACGCCCAGCGCTGGATCACGCAGATCAAAGGCGTCCTGCAGTGCAAGATCGACCTGGACGACCAGGGCGAGATCGCCGGCGTGCATGTGGTGGCCGGGATGGACCGGGATCCGCGTCTCATCGTCCGCGACGTCGAAAGCCTGCTGCCGCTTGCGATGCAGGCGTGGTTCTTTGCCACG
>CAYNPY010000140.1:0-7143 GCA_964399195.1 uncultured Fibrobacteraceae bacterium | reverse complement strand
CCCCAGGGCTTCCTGCCGCCGGGCGCCGTCGACCTGGAGGCGGTGGCCGAGCGGCTGTTCTTCGCCGAGCGCGACTACATGGAGCAGTGCTCGCACTACAAGCAGATCATCCCCTATCTGGTGCTCACGCGTGGCGAAGGCGGCGCCCGGCGGGTGCTCTGCTACCAGCGGCGCAGCAAGCACACCGAGGCGCGCCTGGGCGGGCTGTGGTCGGTGGGTTTCGGCGGTCACATCGAGCCGGAGGACAGCACGGTCGGCGCGCGCCGCTCGGCCGCATTGCTCCAAACGACTGCGCTGCGCGAAATGGAAGAGGAGACCGGCCTGCGGCCGGGCGCCGGCGCGCTGGAACTGGCCGGGTTCATCAACTCGGACGCCCAGGACGTCTCCAGCGTGCACTTCGGGGTGGTCTACCGCGTGGCGCTGGACGCGCTGCCGGGCACAGACGCCGACCTGATCCGGCTGGTCAGCGCCCAGGCCGAGCCGCATCAGGCGCGATGGATCGCGACCGGGGAGCTGCCCGGACTGCTGGGCGACGGCCGCGGTCCGGACGGGGGGTCGTTCGAGGACTGGTCCCGGATCGCCGTGAACGGACTGTACGGCGGGACATGAATCAGGCGGGATCGGTCAAATCCCCGCACTTTCCACATTGAGTTTTGACACCGGATGTGTTAGCCTCTTTCGTCGGATGCGTTGCCATTCCGGCATCGCAGCCGCCAACACCGTGGATCGGCCAGCCTGTTGATTCTGATATTCGACTTCAACAGAAGGCCGTCTCGCCCCGGCCCCGGCGCCGCAACTCGCGGCCGCAACTCGGAGGATCGCAAGATGAAGAAACTCGTAACGCTGGCTTTGGTCGCCCTGTTCGCTTCCACCGCGCTGGCCGGTCTGGACGACGGCCCGGACTCGTTCGGCGTGTACTTCGACACGCTGGGCAACAACAACGACCTGGACGGCGTGATGCCCTTCTCGCCGTTCAACGTCTACCTGCTGCTCATGAATCCGACCGGCCCGGTCAACGGCTTCGAGTGCACGGTCACCCCGGTGGGCGCCCCGCACTTCATCCTGGGGACCACCCTGGGCGGCACCGGCGCCCTGGACGTTGATGCGTCGGCCAACGGCTTTGCCGTGGGCGCGGCTGCGGACTACCCGACGGTCGGCGGCGCCATGCTGCTGGTGACCTGGAACTTCATGGTGCAGTCGACGGCCCAGCTCGAGTGGCGCATCACCAAGGCCTCGATTCCCTCGATGCCCGGTGACCTGCCCGTGGTGACCGGCAACGGCGTCCTGCGCCGCTGCGGCATCAGCTCCGGTGACGTCGCCGCCCCCGTGGCTTTCGTCAACAGCCCGAACGCGCCCGTGGCGACCGAGCTCAGCAGCTTCGGCAACGTCAAGAGCCTGTTCCGCTAGGACGCCGCGACGCGGGCGCCGGCCACCGCGCCGCACCCGCCGCGACGATTCGCGCCGAGAACACGCAAGGGCCGCCCCCGGCGACGGGGGCGGCCGCTTTTTCGGGGAGAAGGCAGGGCGGCGGCGTCAGACGCGCCGGCCGAACAATTCGATCACCATCGCGGCGCCGCGATGACCCGCGCCCTCGGCCAGCTCCACCTCGCGCTCGACAGCGTGCTCCCAGGCCAGGCCCGGGAACTGGCCGCGCAGCTCGTCCAGGTCGTGCAGCCAGTCCAGGCGCGGCGGGCCGCCGGAGGGGCGCCCGAACTGCGCCTTGCTGAAGGAATTCAGCAGCAGCGCGCCGCCCGGCCGCAGGGCGGCGGCGGCCTGCGCGTGCATCCGCGCCGCATCGGCGGGCTCCAGGTGGGCGAAGCACAGGACCAGCGCATCCCACGGCCGCCCGTGCCAGGGGTCGCGTGACCAGTCGTCCGTCAGGATGTCCGCCTGGCGGTAGTCCAGGGTCACGCCGCGCCGGGCCGCCAGGTCCAGGGCCTTGCGCCGGCCGACGGCGCTGCTGTCGACCGCCAGGACGCGGTGGCCCAGCGCCGCCGCGTGCACGGCGTTGCGGCCCTCGCCCTCGGCCAGGCAGAGCAGCGTGCCCGGCGCCAGCAGCGGCAGGCGCGCGGCCACGAAGGCGTTCGGCTCCTCGCCGTAGTAGTAGCGAGGGTGGTCGTACCGCTGGTCCCAGCGGTTGGCGGGCTGCCCGGTCATGGGTCTCCTCATCGCCGCGCGGGCGCTCCGCGCGGCGCGAATCGCCTGCGCAGATTCGAAAGCGCTGGAACTGCGGTGGAGCGGGTGTTAATCTGCCGACAACTCGGGTCGGGGCGCTCCACATTCGGTCCCGCAAGCCCTTCACCTCGCAAGGAGTCGGCTGTCATGATCAACAAAATCGGTATCGTCGGCGGCGGCAACATCGGCGGCGTGCTCGCGGCCGAGATCGTCTCGCGCCGCCTGGCGCGCAACGTCGCGCTCGTCGACATCAAGGGCCCGGACCTGGCGGCCGGCAAGTGCCTGGACATCGCCGAGGCGATGCCGGTGTACGGGACCGACGTGAACATCGTCGGCGGCAAGAACTACGACATCCTGGCCGGCTCCGACTTCGTGATCAACACTGCCGGCGTGCCGCGCACGATGCGCCCGGACGGCACCTACCCCTCGCGCGACGAGCTGCTGGCGATCAACCTGAAGATCACCGACCAGGTGGCCGACGGCATCAACAAGTTCGCGCCGGGCGCCTTCATCATCTCGATCGCCAACCCGCTGGACGCCATCGTCTACCGCCTCTTCAAGAAGACCAAGTGCGACCCGAAGCGGATCATGGGCATGGCCGGCGTGCTGGACTCGGCGCGCTACAAGTACTTCGTGGCCGAGGCCGCGGGCGTGTCGGTGGAGAACATCGAGGCCGTCGTGCTGGGCGGCCACGGCGACACGATGGTGCCCATCCGCAGCGCCTGCCGCGTCTACGGCCTGCCGGTCGAGCAGTTCGTGCCCGCCAAGAAGCTCGACGCGATCGAGGACCGCACGCGCAACGCCGGCGGCGAGGTGGTCAAGCTGCTGGGCTCGGGCTCGGCCTTCGTCAGCCCCGCGGTCAGCGCGCTGGAGATGGTCGAGGCCATCGCCTTCGACAAGAAGAAGATCGTGCCGGTCTGCGCGCTGCTGCAGGGCGAGTACTCGGTCAAGGGCCTGTTCGTGGGCGTGCCCGTGGTGCTGGGCAAGGGCGGCATCGAGAAGATCATCAAGATCAAGCTGACGCCCGAGGAAGCGGCCGCGCTGAAGAAGTCGGTGGCCGCGGTCAAGAAGACCTGCGCCGAGGTGGACGCCGCCAAGTAGGCGCATCCCCTCGCGGGCTTTCCATCACGATTCGGTCACGCCGCCGCCGGCGCCGCAGGGCTCCGGCGGCGGTCTTTCGTTGAGATCACCGCCCGCATCCCGTACAATGGGAAGGTCGCAGCCCCGGCCCTTCAACCGACCTGGAGTCCACCATGCCCCGCCTTTTGTCCGTGCTCGCGGCGGCGCTCTGCCTGCTGCTGTCCCTGGCCGCCACCGCCGCCGAGATGCGCCACGACCTGGTGCGCGTGCCCCTGACCGACCCGGCGAAGGTCGAGTGGCTGCGCCAGAACCGGAACTCGTTCGACATCGTGCGCGAGAAGCCCGGCGTCGAGGCGCACATCGCCTGCCGGCCGGGGGACGAGGACGCGTTGCGCGCGGCGGGCCTCGTGCCGGAGCTGCTGCAGCGCGACATGGAGACCGCCTACTCCTACGGCGACAAGGGCGTCGGCTTCGGCATCTTCCACACGTTCAGCGAGAACGTGGCCTTCATGGACAGCCTGCGGCTGCAGTACCCGCACGTGATCAGCGCTCGGTGGTCCATCGGCACCACCTATGAGGGCCGCAGCATCTGGGCCTACCGCCTGTCCGACAACCCGGACCTGGACGAGACCGAGCCCGAGGTGCTCATCGACGGCACGCACCACGCCCGCGAGATCATGGCCGCCGAGTTCCCCATCATGTTCGCGAAGTACCTGTGCGAGAACTACGACACCGATCCGGCCATCAAGTGGCTGGTCGACAACCGCGAGCTGTACCTGATCCCCGTCGTGAACCCGGACGGCTTCGTCTACAACGAGACGACCAACCCGAACGGCGGCGGCATGTGGCGCAAGAACCGCTCGCCGCAGGCGGGCGGCCAGTTCGGCGTGGACCTCAACCGCAACTACCCGAAGTTCTGGGGCTACGACAACATCGGCAGCAGCCCCTACCCGGCGGACATCACGTACCGCGGACCGTCGGCCGCCAGCGAGCTCGAGACGCAGGCGATGATCAACTTCGTCAACGGCCGGCAGATCATCACCCACGACTCGGTGCACACCTACTCGGGCCTGACGCTCTATCCGTGGGGCTACGTCGACACGCCGACGCCGCACGACGTGGCGTTCCAGTACCTGGCCCAGAAGATGACCGCGGCCAACGGCTACGAGGCGGGACGCCCCGGCGCCGTCCTCTACGAGGTGAACGGCGGCACCTTCGACACGTTCTACGGGACCACGACGTTCCACCCGGCCATCTTCAGCATGTCGAACGAGATCGGCAGCTACGGCTTCTGGCCGCCGGAAGCCAACCGCGCCATCGAGTTCCAGGAAAACCTCGAGGCGCACCTGGCCCTGATGCGCGCGGCCGGCGTCTACCTGTCGGCGCACACGCCGGTGGTCAACGCCGCGGCCAAGGCCGTGAACCCGGGCGACGACGGCACGCTGAGTTTCACCATCGAGAACGAATCGGTGGCCGCCAGCGCGCTGAACGTCACGGTCTCCATCTCGACGGACGACCCCTGGATCCAGCTGGGCGCCGCCGCGCGCAGCGTCGGCTCGGTGCCGGCCATGGGCTCGGTCACGCTCGCGGGCAACCCGATCCCCTTCAGCGTCGAGGCGGCCTGCCCCGCCGGCCACCAGGTGCAGCTGACGGTGACGGTCCACCAGCCGGGCGGCGGCGATGTCGAGTTCCCGCTGTCGTTCATGGTGGGCTCGCCGCAGCTGATCTTCAGCGACAACTTCGAGTCGGGCACCGCGAACTGGACGCTGGGCGGGACCTGGGCCACGACGACGGCGCAGTACCGCAGCGCCACGCGCTCGCTGACCGATTCGCCGGCCGGCCAGTACACCAACAACAGCACCACCGAGGCGCGATTGAACGGCACCTGGCGCGCGGCGCGCCTGCGCTTCTGGCACCGGTACGCGACGGAGACGAACTACGACTTCTGCCGCGTGCAGGTGTCGGCCAATGGCGGCGCCTGGACCACGATCGCCTCCTACCACGGCACGCTGTCGACGTGGACGCAGGTGTCGCTGGACCTGGCCGCCTGGGCGGGCCAGGACCTGGCGATCCGCTTCCAGCTGGCGACCGACGTGTCGGTGCTGGGCGACGGCTGGTACATCGACGACGTCGAGCTGGAAGGCTCCGCCTCCCCGTTCGCCATGCTGACGCCGACGCCCATCGCGCCGGTGGGCGGCGCGGTGACCGGCGCGCAGCCGGCGTTGTCGGTGGCCAACAGCGCGGTGCCCGGCGGCGGCGCGGCCGTGTACGGCTTCCGGGTCTTCAGCGACGCGGCCTGCACGCAACTGGTCGAGGCGGTCGCCGACGTGGCCGAGCAGGCGGGCGCCACTACGTGGACGGCGCCGACCCTGGCGGCGGGCGACTACTGGTGGCGCGCCTGGGCCGGTGACGGCGCGCGGCGCACGGCGCTGACCGCTCCGGAGACGTTCACGGTGCAGTCGTACACCTCGGGCGTACCGGCCGACCTGGCCGCCGCCCTGAAGGTGCTGGGCGGGCTGGGCGCCGACGGCGCCCGCATCCTGCTGACCCTGCCTTCGCGCAGCGAGGTGACCGTGGACATCCACGACGCGCGCGGCGCCCGCGTGCGGCGCGTGTTCAGCGGCAGCCTCGAGGGCGGCGAGCGCCCCCTGGCCTGGGACGGCCGCGACGGGCAGGGCCGCGGCGTGGCCAGCGGCGTCTACTTCGTGCGCGCCCAGCTGGCCGGGCAGGACCTGGTCGGGCGGGTGGTGATCGTCAGGTAGGGCCCGCTCCCACGGGACGACCGCACTGCGGGCCCGTCGCTCCCACCCGGGACGCGGCGGGCCCGCCGCGTATTCGGCCGCGCGGCTCCGGGCCGGTTGTGACGAATCCTCCCCTGCGGACTCTTGATGCATGACAAGATCGGTCCGGCTTATTGCCGGGCCGCGCCGCCCTGCGCCCGGTCGACATCAGCCCAAGGAGCAGCCATGATCCGCCGCAGCACCCGCCCCGCGCCCTTCGCCCTTGTCCTCGCCGTGGTGGCCCTGGCCGCCCTGCCGGTCGCCGCACAGGCCGCCGGACAGCTGTTCCTGTACGCCCGGAACGCGACCTTCGGGCACATCCGGGGCGACGCCACGGTGCAGGGCCACGAGAACTGGATCGAGTGCCTGAGCTTCCAGCACGCGGTCTCGGTCCCGGTCGGCCCCGGCGGCGCCCCGACCGGGCCGCCGCAGACCACGCCCCTGACGATCGCCGCGATCTCGGACCGCTCGACGGTCAGGCTCCTGGCCGCACAGTCTGCGCTGGAGCCGTTCACGGAGCTGCGCCTGGACTGGGTGGACGGCTTCACCGGGGATACGCTCCTGCGCTTCGAACTGGCGGGCGCGTACCTCGCCTCGGCCAGCGAGAGCGGCAGCAGCGGCGACCTGCGCCCGTTCGTGAGCCTGTCCTTCTCCTACGCCTGGATCACGATCCACGATTTCGTCGAGGGCACGAGCGCGACCTTCGAGTGGAACCCTCTCACCTCGTCGACGCCCGAAACGCTGGCCAAAGGCCTGCTCCTGTCCCCCTCGCCCAACCCCACGCAGGGCCCGGCCGAGTTCCGCTTCTCCCTGCCGGCCGACAGCAACGCCGTGCTGGCGCTGTACGACCTGCGCGGCCACCGCGTGCGCGAACTGCACAACGGCTTCACGCCCGCCGGCGGCGCCACCGTGGCCTGGGACGGCACCGACGACAGCGGCCGCCGCGTCGGCCAGGGCGTCTACCTGGCAAGGCTGACCTCCCCCGGCCGCCAGGTGACCGAGCGCCTGACGGTCCTCCGGTAACCGCTCGGGAGCGCCTTCCAGTCGCGGCCAACCCGCCCAGAAAGGAGCGGCGGGCCAAAACCCCGGGCGCACGCCCCCGGGCCAG
>CAYNPY010000139.1:5256-7215 GCA_964399195.1 uncultured Fibrobacteraceae bacterium | reverse complement strand
TCAACGCCGGCGCCAGGAACCACCAGGCGGCGCGGGCTTTGCGGCGCTCGAGGGAGGGGCCGCGGCGGCTCATGGCAGCAGCCCCCGCTCCCGCAGCCACCGCCGCTTCGCCAGCATCCGGTCCACGTCGCGGTCCAGCGCCTCCAGCGCGGCCGACGGCGTGTGCGAGCCGCGCACCGCCTGCTCGACGGCCACCCACACGCGGTTGGCGATCTGCTCCCACTCGGGGATCTTCGGCGTGGCCACGACGCGCTCGAGCTGGCGGGCGAACGCCCGCGCGCGCGGGTCGCCCGCGAACGCGCTGTCGGCCCACACCGCGCGGTGCGCCGGCAGGTTGCCCGTCAGCTCGAAGAATCGTCTCTGCTGCGCCGGCGCGCTGAGGTACTCCACCAGTTCCCACGCCGCGTCCGGGTGGCGCGAGCCCGCGAACACGACCAGGCTGGCCCCGCCGGCCAGCGACACGCCGGGCGCGTCCGGCCCCGGCAGCGGCGCCGTGGCCCAGGCGTCCTGCAGCTCGGCGGGCAGGCGGCGGCGGAACTCGCCCAGGTTCCAGGGCCCGCTGATGTACATCGCGAACGTGCCGCGCGCGAATTCCTGGTAGAGGTTGGCCACCTCGTTGTTGGCCACCGGCGGCGCCAGCCCGTCGCGGTAGAGGCCCAGGTAGTAGTCGAAGGCGCGCGCGAAGTCGGGCTGCGCGAAGGCGCCGCGCGTCTCGTGATCGCCCAGCAGGGGCGAGCCCGCCTGCAGGCCCAGGATCACCGGCTGCGACCACTCGTTGAGCGGCAGCAGGATGCCGTACTTCCCCGGCCCGCCCATGCGCGCCACCGCCGCCAGCGACTCGCGCCACTGCGGCCAGGTGGCGGGCATCGTGTCGTAGCCGGCCTGGGCCAGCAGGTCGCGCCGGTAGAAGATCACGCGCGTGTCGACATACCACGGCACGCCGTACAGCGCGCCGTCGATGACATTCGTGTCCCAGATGCCGGGGAAGTGGTCGGCCTGCGCGACGACCTGCGAGGCGGCGACGCGCCCGTCCAGCGGCGCCAGCGCGCGCAGGGCCGCGAACTCCGGCACCCAGGTGTTGCCCAGCTGGGCCAGGTCGGGCGTGGCGCGCCCGACGTGCGCGGTCAGCAGCTTCTCGTGCGCCGCGCTCCAGGGGATCTGCTGCACCTTCACCGACACGTCGGGCCGCTGCGCGTCCCAGGCGGCGATCAGCTCGCCGACGACCTCGCCCTCGCGCCCCATGCCCCAGAAGGTCAGCTCGGCGACGCGCCCGCCCGGGCTGCCGCCGCCACCGCAGCCGGACAGGGCGAACGCCGCGACGGCCAGCATGGCGGCACGCGCGCGACCGACTTGCGCCGGCGCAAGTGCGGTGGTCGCGCGAAGACGGGCTTGGCGCCTCACGGCCCGGCCGGCGGCGCCGCGTCCAGCCAGCCCCCCGCGAATCCCGCCCGCCGCAGCCCGCGCACCACGTGCGGGTTCCGCTTCATCACGTCCCAGACCAGGCCGCTGCGCCAGTTCTCGATCATCGCCAGGATGGGGCCCTGGTCGATGCCCAGGTAGTCGGTGTCGTACCAGCCGCGCCCCGGCACCACGCGCCCGTGCTGCACCGGCACGTCCGTCAGCGTGAAGGTGGGGTTCAGGGCGTCCAGGAAGCCGTACTCGGCGTACAGGTGCTCGCCGTGGTCGTCCCGCATCGCCATCAGGGTGGGCACCACCAGCTCCGGCGCGAAGACGATGGAGCCGCCGGCCGCCGTCGGGGCCACGGTGCCGTCGTCGTTGACGTACTGGAAGGAGGCGCCGCGCGCCCAGTAGGTCTCGAAGTCGAAGTCCGGATCGTGCTTGCCGTCGTGGCAAGCGAGGCACGCCAGATGCCCCTTCGGCGATTCGCTCTCGCCCTTCTTCCTCTCCGGGTCGGACCAGCGGTCCACGTGGAGCCCGCGGGGCCCGTGGCACGACTCG
>CAYNPY010000139.1:0-5246 GCA_964399195.1 uncultured Fibrobacteraceae bacterium | reverse complement strand
TGGAAGGAGGCGCCGCGCGCCCAGTAGGTCTCGAACTGACGCGAGCGCCCATCGATCGTGAACGTCCCGGCCACCGGCCCGTCGCACGCGGTCAGGCCCCACAGGCGCGGCCCGTAGCCGCGCCATTCGCCGGGGTTGCGCACGGCATAGGCGTGCTGGGCCAGCGTGGCGCGGCGCGAGTTCTCGAAGTAGTCGCTGCCGCGCGCACGCATGCAGGCGTCCTGGATGCCGCGGAAATCGATCCACACGTGCGAGTACTGGTGGCCGAACAGCGGCGCGAACCCGAGGTGCTCCTGCCCCTCGAAGACGCCCCAGTCGTAGCCGGCGCGGAACGCGTCCCAGGCCGCCGGGTCGCAGGGGTGCGTGTCCGAACCCAGCGCGATGATGTAGAGGATGGCCGCCTCGTTGTAGCCGCCCCAGTCGTAGGGCAGCTGGCCGCCCTCCGGCGTCCAGCCGTGCCCGATCAGCGGCGGGCGCGGGCTGGCCCAGGTCCAGTCGGCGGCGTGGTACAGCTGCTCGACCGCCGCGCGAAGGCTGTCCTCCACGGCCGACGGCCCGTCGAAATAGGTCTGGCAGAACAGCGCCCCCGCCAGGAGCAGCGCGGTGTCGATCGTCGACAGCTCGACGTCGCGGAAGCGGTGGCCCGTCTCCATGTCCACGAAGTGGTAGTAGAAGCCGCGCCAGCCCGCGGCGCCGGCCGCGGCGGTGTCCTGCGGCGCGTCGCGCAGGAAGGCCAGCGTGGTCAGCGCGCGGCGGGCGCCCTCCTCGCGGGTGATCCAGCCGCGCTCGACCCCGATGGGCCAGGCCGTCAGCCCGAACCCCGTGGCGGCGCTGCTGGCGAACGAGGGCGTCGGCGCCCGGTCCGGGCACAATCCGGTCACAGGATGGGTCAGGTCGGCGAAGAATCGGAAAGTCCGGTGTTGCAAATCGTCGATGAAAGCGGTTTCATCCGGTGACGGAGAAAAGGCCGGCGCGCCAGGGATGGCGGCGGCCCCCTGCCCGGACGCGGCCGAGCCGCGGCATCCGGCGGCACCGAGGGCCAACGCGGCGATCACGAGCGCACAGGCGCGGCCCGGAAGGCCGGCGCCGAAGGTCCGCGGGCGGTTCATGGGCGGGATTATGCCCATGGCCCGGCGGGCGGCGCAACAGAAAACGGCCCGCGCCGAGGGAAGCAGCCCGCGCATGAACCCGCGCCGCAGGTTCTGGCTCCTGGTCCGCGTCGCGATCTACCTGGCGGTGATCGCGGTGCTGATCCTCACCCGCGGCGGCGTGCCCTGGAAGCGGTTCGTGGCCGCGCTCAAGGGCGCCGGGGACCCGAATCCCACGCTGACCATCGCCGGACGCGACCTGGCCCCGCCCCTGCTGGAGCGGCTGGCCGTGGAGTACCAGCGCGACTACCCGCAGCTCACCGTGGACCTGCTGCCGGGCGGCACCAACCAGGCCCTCGAGGCGCTGCTGGCCCGCGAGGCGGACGTGGCCTTCGCGTACCGCCCGTTGACCGCGGCCGAGCAGGCGCTGTTCCGCGAGGCCGACGGCGACACGGCCATCGTGGCCGCGGTGGCCGTGGGCGGGCTGGCCCTGCTGGAACACGCCGCGGCGGGCGACACCCCGGGAGCGATCGCGACCACGCTGACGGTCGCCGAGCTGCGCGAGGCCCTGGCCGCGCTGGCGGCGACCCCGGCGGAGGCCGCGGAACCCGATCCGGCCTTGGCGCCTTACTGCGAGCGGCTCTACGTTTGTGATCCGAACGAAGGCTCGTGGGACGCGCTCTTCGGGGCGCTGGGCCTGCCCGCGCCGGCGCTGCCGGCCGGCGGCGCCGAGGTCCTGGCGGCCCCGCGCCTGGGCCGGGTCACGTTCCTGGCCGACCCGGCCGCGGTGATCGCCGCCGTGGCGGCCGCTCCCGGCGCCTGGGGGCTGGTCAGCACGCTGGACGCCGGCGTGGACGCCGCGAGCGGCGCGCGGTTCGTGGGGGTGGTGGCGGAGGCCGGGCAGTCGGCGGTGGCTCCCGGCGCGGCCAGCCTGGCCACCGGCGTCTACCCCCTGCACCATTTCCTGCACGTGGCCTGCCGGGGCGCCGGCGGCTTCGAGGGCGGCAAGTTCGTCACGCACCTGACCAGCGCGCGCGGCCTGCGCCAGGTCGAGCGCGCGGGCGTGGTCCCGGCCAGGCTGGTGGCCCGCACCATCCAGCTGAGCCGCGAGCCGGTGGGCGCGGGCGGCGGGGGGAAATGACGATGGCCCGGAACCCATCACCTGTGAGGCGCCTCGCGCTGGCGGCGGCCTGCGCGCTGGCGATGTCCTGCGCGGCGGCTCCGGCGCCCCGCGCCGCCGAATCTCCCGTCTACACCCTGGACAACGACCCCATCCGCCTGGGCAACCGGCTGCTGGAGGCCGGCGACTGGGCGCAGGCCGCCGAGCGCTTCGCGGCCGCGCGCGAGTCCGCCTACCGCCTGGACGAGGCAGGCTTCGGCCTGGGCGTCTGCTCGCTGCGGCAGGGCCGGTACGACGAGGCCCGCGAGCACTTCGAGCGGGCGCTGGCCGCGCGCGGCGGCGCCTGGCCCGCCGCGCAGGCGGAGCTGGGCCTGCTGGCGCTGCGCCGCGAGGACACGGCCGCGGCCGAGGCGGCCATCGCCGCCGCGGCGGCGGCCGACCCCAAGTGCTGGCCCGCGCGCTACGGGCAGGCGCTGCTGGCCCTGCGGCAGGGCCGCTGGGAAGAGGCGCGCGACCTGGCCGAGACGGCGAAGAAGGCCAAGGGCGTGCTGGCCGGCGAGGACCGCTACCACCACGTGCGCGCGCTGGTGTTCCTGGCCAACGGCGCCCTGGCGCAGGCCGAGGTCGAGGCGCTGCAGGCGCAGACCCTCGATCCGGTGGACCCGCGCTACGCGGCGCTGGTCGCGCGCGTGCACCAGGAGCAGGGCCACGACGAGCTGGCCATCGCCGCCTGGGAGCAGCTGCTGGCGCAGGACGGCCCGCCGCCCGCGGCGGCGACGCTGCACGAGCTGGGGCGCCTCTACGCGAAGGTGGGGCGGGCCAACGACGCGCGCGCGCGGTTTGAGCAGGCCTGCGCCGCGGATTCCGGCTACACCCCTGCGTTACGTGACCTGGCCGAGCTCTACCGCCGCGCGAAGCGGCCCGAGCAGGCGGCGCGCACCTGGCTGCGCTACGCGCAGGTGGCGCCCGCCGATCTCGAGGGGCAGCTGGGCCTGGCCGCGGCCATGCGTGAATTGGGAAGACACGACGAGGCCGCCGCCGCCGCCGACCGCGCGCTGGAACTGGAGCCCGGCAGCGAGCCGGCGCGGCTGGCGTTCCTGCAGGCCGGCCTGCGCGCCCGCGACCCGGAACTGCGCGCGCGCGCCGGCGCCCTGGCCGAGGCGAACGCCGCCGCGCCCGCCGGCTGGACGCTGGACGATCAATTGGCCCTGGCCGAGTGGCAGCAGGCGCAGCAGCGCCCGGAGGCCGCGCTCGCCACGCTGCAGGCGGCCGCGCGCATGGACTCCACGGCTTCGGGCGCGCCGTTCCGGATGGGCCTGCTCGAGCTGCGGGCCGGGCGCACGAAGGAGGCGGCCGCGCACTTCGAGCGCGCCCTGGCGCTGGACCCGCGGTCGGGCGCGGCGCGGCTGAACCTGGGCATCGCGCGCTTCCAGGGCGGCGAGGCGCGCGCGGCCATCGCCGATTTCCGCCTGGCCGTGGCCGACGACGACTCGAACGCGACGGCGCGGCTGCTGCTGGCGCAGGCGCTGGCCGCGGTCGACTCGCTGGCCGCGGCGGAGGCGCAATACCGGCGCGTGCTGGCGCTGGAGGCGGGCAACGCGAAGGCCCAGCGCGGGCTCGGCTTCTGCCGGCTGCGCGCCGGCGACTACGCCGCCGCTGCCGCCGCCTACGAGCAGTCCACGCAGGGCGAGCCCGGCAACGCCGACGGCTGGGCCGGGCTGGGCAGCGCCCGCCTGGGCCAGGGCCGCCTGGACGCGGCCGCGGCCGCGTTCGCCAAGGCCCGCGCCATCGATCCCCAGAATCCCATGCTCAGGACCGGAACCGAACTGTTGAACCAGGCCCGCAACGCCGGAAAGGACTCTTCGTCACGATGAAGAAGTATGCCCTGCTCCTGATCGCCGTCATTCTGCTGGCGGTCTCGGCCGTCGTCAGGAAGATGCTGCCCGAGTTCATCCAGCAGGCGGGCGTCGTGCTCGTCTTCGGCATCTGGGCCTTCCTGATGATGCTGGTCTTCACCATCGAGCGCGCCTTCGTGCTGTGGCGCGCCGGCGGCCGGGGCAGCGTCGCCGGCTTCGTCGCCAACGTGAAGCGCGCCCTCGACGGCGGCGACCTGACGGCGGCCGTCGAGGCCTGCAAGAAGCAGGGCGGCAGCCTGGCGAACGTGGTCGGCGCCGGCCTGGAGAGCTACCGGGCGCAGACCGGCGGCCGGCGCGGCGGCGCTTCGAAGGAAGTGCTCGACGAGACGCGCCGCGCGCTGCAGGAGGCCAGCGCGCTGGAGAGCCCCAACCTGGAGCGCAACCTCACGTGGCTGTCCACCATCGCCTCGCTGGCGACGATGCTCGGGCTGCTGGGCACCACCATCGGCATGATCCGCTCGTTCCAGGCCATGTCGCGGGCGGGCGCCCCCGACGCCACCGCCCTGGCGCTGGGCATCAGCGAGGCGCTGATCAACACGGCCGTGGGCCTGACCACCGCCATCCTCGCCAGCTTCCTCTACAACTTCTTCACGACGAGGGTGGACGCGTTCAACGACCGCGTCGACGAGACCTCGTTCGAGGTCCTGAAGCTGCTGGAGAACGGCAAGGAGTCGTAGGCCGTGGCGAACCGTCGCAATCGCGTGCGCATCGACATGACGCCCATGGTGGACGTGGCGTTCCTGCTGCTGATCTTCTTCATGGTCACGACGGTGTTCCGCCGCCCCCTGGCCATGGAGGTGAACCTGCCCGAGCCGGGCGCCACCGTCGAGGTCCCCGAGTCCAACGTGATGACCATCTACGTGGACCGGGACGAGTCCATGTTCTACCGCGTGGGCAAGGACGAGCCCGCGCCCCTGGGCTGGGGCGAGCTGACGCCCACGCTGCAGGCGGGCGCCTTCGCCAACCCGGACCTGATCGTGCTGGTGAAGATCCACCGCGAGGCCCGCTACGAGGCCATGGTCGACATGATGGACACGCTGGAGGACGCCGGGATGGAGCGCTTCAGCCTGATCCCCATGCGGCCGTTCGACGAGACCGTGTTGGAGGGGGTGCGATGAGCAG
>CAYNPY010000138.1:0-7235 GCA_964399195.1 uncultured Fibrobacteraceae bacterium | reverse complement strand
ATAACACTTAATTGTGCGGCCCCAGAGAAGAACCGTCCGTACGTCACCAAACCCAAGCCAAACAGCTTTTCTCCGGAATCCATGCAGCCCAGGTAACAGCTATGGACCCGCTTGACGTAAGTCAATGGTCGCGCCCGGGAGTGGCCGCCGTGGCAGGCTGCGGCCCATGGAGACCACCATCTCGTCGCGATCGATAGGAGGATAGCACGGCGGGAAACGCTGGATCTATGGCGGTTTGACCGCCCCCCGGTAGCGCGCGGTTGAGAGCGCGGCAGAGCACGATACCGGGCTGCCGCATCAGTAGCAGAATTGGGCGCGCGCGACGCCAACCCCCAGCAACGCCATCAACTGGCGCGCTTGAGCTCTTCGCGCAGGATCCGCCGCAGGGTCCGCGCGTCCAGCGGCGCGCGCGCTCGGCCCAGGTACTCGCGCAGCGCTTCGTTGACCATTGTCTGGTAGCCTCGGCCCTCGGCATCACCGCGCTCGCGGAACTCCGCCAGGACATCGTTGTCGATGAAGATCGTGATGCGGGTCTTGCCCTCCGGGGACAGCAACGGGCCACGGCGACCCTTGCTGAAGTCATATTCCTTCTTCATAGATCTTCCTTTCCTGGTCGCTGGCGCGGCGCGCTGAGATCAGGCGCATCGTCTGGCCCCGCCACGTGAGAACGACAACCACGACGCGAGCCAGGGCGTCGGCCCCGATCATGACCAGGCGCGCCTCGCCGTCGACCTCGGCCTCGTCGAGGATGATCGACGCCGGGTCGTACGGCACCACCTGGGCGTCGGAGAACCGCACGCCGTGCTTCCGGTAGTTCGCCGCGGCCTTGAGGGGGTCCCAGGTCGCGGTCATATATGCATCATATACATACAAAGCCCTCCGGTCAACACCGGGCCGCGCGGCGTCAGAAATCGTCGGCGTCCAGCGGGCTCAGGACGCCGCGCCCGCCCTTGTTCAGGACGTGGGTGTAGATCATGGTCACGGCCACGTCGTTGTGGCCGAGCAGTTCCTGGATGGTGCGGATGTCGGCGCCGCGCTCCAGCAGGTGGGTGGCGAACGAGTGGCGCAGGGTGTGGCAGCCGGCCGGCTTCAGGATGCCGGCGCGGCGGCGGGCCTGGCGCACCATTTTCTGGATGTGCGACTCGTGCAGGTGGTGGCGCCGTTCCTGTTTGGACTTCTCGTGGTAGTAGGTTCTCGTGGCCGGGAACACCCATTGCCAGCCGGGATCGCGGGCGGCGCCAGGGTTCTTGGTGTCCATCGCGAAGGGCAGTTCCACGTAGCCGGCGTCCACCGCCAGGTCCTCGGCATGCAGCCGGCGGGCGCGGTCGACCTGGGCGCGCAGTGCGGCCATCGCGCGGCCCGGCAGCGGCACCCGGCGGTCCTTGGCGCCCTTGCCGCAGCGCACGGCGATCTCGCGGGCGCCGAAATCGATGTCCTTCAGGCGCAGGGTCATGACCTCGCCCAGGCGCATCCCGGTCCCGTACATCAGCTGCGCGGCCAGCAGCGGCGCTCCCTCCAGCTGTCCCAGCAGCGCCTTCACCTCCGCCTGCGTGAGCACCACCGGGATGCGCTGCGTCCGCTTCGCGCGCACCACGTTGTTCAGCCACGGCATCTCCTGCCGCAGCACGTCGCGGTACAGGAACAGCAGCCCGGCCAGCGCCTGGTTCTGGGTCGAGGCGCTCACGTGCCGCTCGGTCGCCAGGTGCGACAGGAAGGCCGTCAACTCCGGTTCCCCCATCTCGCGCGGGTGTCGCTTGCCGTGGAACCGGATGTAGCGCCGGATCCAGCCCTTGTACGCGCGCGCCGTGCGCGGGCTGTAGTGGCGGGCGGCAAGCGCGGCCTGCACTTGCTCCATCAGGCGGGGCGCCGGGGCACCCGCGGGCGTCTCTTTGGGTGTCTGGTCCATGGGCTGCGGAGGGCAAGGGTGGGGCCGTCGACCTTGGCCGGGATCCGGGAGGTGGCGCCCGGGCAGCCCGGCGCGCGTGCGCCGGCGCACGCGACGCTGACCGTCAATCCGGGAAAGGAGTATTTAAGGTGCTTTTTAGGTATGGAATTTGTATACTAAGAGACGGCGATGACCCCGAACTGCCCGCGTTCGAGTTCGACGCAGCCAAGAGCATCGCCAACCGCGCGAAGCACGGGATCGACTTCGTCGCGGCGCAGGCGCTGTGGCTCGATGATCGCCGGATCGAGATCGACGCACGTGCTTCGGACGAACCCCGGCGGGTCTTGGTTGCGCGCCTTGGTCATCGGCATTGGGCGGCGATCTACGCTTGGCGTGAAGGGCGCGTCCGCCTGATCTCAGTCCGCCGGGCGCGGTTTTGCGAGATCAGGAACTACGAGAGGGAGGAACCATGAAAGCGAGCGATCTGGATCGGAAGTTCGACGACGGCGAGGACATTACGGACCATCTGGATCTCTCGACCTTGCGTCGTCCCGGCCTGGAGCCCCGCCGCGTCAACGTCGACTTCCCCGCCTGGATGGTGCACGAGCTGGACCGCGAGGCCTCGCGCATCGGCGTGACGCGGCAGTCCATCATCAAGATGTGGATCGCCGACCGGTTGTCGAAGATCACGAGCGCGACGTGACCCTTTCCCACGACGTCTCCCTGCCCCTGCACCTGGTCGCACTGCTGGGCGGCCTGGCCGCCGGCACGATCGACGCCATCGCCGGCGGCGGCGGGCTCATCACCGTGCCCACGCTGCTGGCCATCGGGCTGCCGCCGCACCTGGCCCTGGGCACCAACAAGGTGCAGAGCACGGTCGGCGTCGCGGTGGCGATGCTGCGGTACCGGCAGGGCAAGCTGGTGCGGCTGCGCCACTGGGCGCGCGCCATCGTCTTCACCGCGCTGGGCGCGGCTCTCGGCACCGCGCTCATCCAGCGGCTGTCGCCGGGATTGCTCGCGTGGCTGATCCCCGCGCTGCTGGTGGCGATCCTGCTCTACACGCTGCTGACGCCGGGACTGGGCGAGATCGCGCGGCCCGAACGCGTCAAGCCGCGGGTGCTGCAGCCGGCCGCCGGCGCCGTGCTCGGCTTCCACGACGGCTTCTTCGGGCCCGGCACCGGCACCTTCTGGGCGATGACGCTGGTGGGGCTCGGCGGGCTGGATCTGAGGAAGGCCACCGCCGCCACGAAGGTGATGAACTTCACCAGCAATCTCGTGGCGGCTGCGCTGTTCCTGATCGCGGGGCAGATCGTCGTCACGGTCGCGCTGGCGATGGCGGTGGGGCAAATCGCCGGCTCGCTGATCGGCTCGCACCTGGTGCTCAGCCGGCCGCCGCGGTTCATCCGCTGGGTGCTGGTCGTGTCGGTCACCGCCACGGCGGCGCGGCTGCTGTGGCGGCAGTTCACCGGGCAGTGAGCGCCCGCGCCGCTACGCGGACTCCGGCTCCTCGCGCCGCAGCGACAGCAGCGCCACGCCGCAGCCCAGCAGCGGCCCGCACAGCAGCAGCGCCACGCCGGTGTTGACGACGAGCCCGCCCATGCGGTCGTTGCTCCAGTAGCCGAAGTACCAGTACATCGCCGCGGCGATCAGCACCATCAGCGCGCCCGCCGCGCGCGGCCAGCGCCAGGCCAGCGCGGCCAGCGCGAAGAACGGCAGCGCCGGCAGGCTCGCCATCAGCCAGCCGAGGGGACTCGGACCGGCGTCGGCCAGCGCGAACGCGAGCCACGCGGCGCCGAAGCCCAGCAGCAGCCGCGTCGACGCCTTGCGCGCGCCCCAGTAGGTCAGCAGCGAACTGAGCAGCCAGGTCAGCCACAGCATCGCCAGCATCAGCGTAGCCAGCTCAGCGGGGTTCTTCAGCTCTCCCGTCGTGGCGCGCACCAGCGCCACCAGCACGAAGCCGAAGAAGCCGGTCGCCAGGAACGCGTGGTAGCCGGCGCGGTGGGCGGCGCGGCGCTGGAACTCGTCCTTGTCCTTCAGCACGCCCAGCTCGCGCAGCAGGCCGGGCCCGCAGGCGCCGGCGCCGGCCAGGATGAAGAACCACCAGCTCGCGCTCGCCAGCAGGAAGCCGGCGACCACCAGCGCGGCGCCGACCAGCGTCGCGGTGGCCGGCCGCCGCGACAGCAGCTGCTCACCCAGGTTGGCCATCGCTCCCCTCCTCCCCGTCCTCGAGGCGGAACACGTCCTCGACCCGCGCGCCGAACGCGCGCGCGATCCGCAGCGCCAGGGCCACCGACGGGTTGTAGCTCCCCTTCTCGATGGCGATGATCGTCTGCCGGCTGACCCCCACCCGGCGGGCCAGCTGCTCCTGCGTCATCTCGCCGCTGTCGAACCGAAGGCGGCGGACCTCGTTGTGGATGGTCTCGTCCATGGCCACCATGATGAAGGGGGTATCGGCTTATGTCAAGTTAGATTTACACAAAGTTAAGTCAACACGACAGACGCGGGGATCGCAGGAAGGATGGCTACAGCCAGAACCCCATGCCCAGCATCACCTTGGAGGCCCAGCCGTCCTCGTCGATGGGCGTCTCGATCTGCACCTCGACATCCGGCAGGTCCAGCTGCGCGCCGGCCTTCTCCCAGTTGATCGCCTCCACGCGCAGCGCCCCGTGCAGGGTCGCGCGGGCGCCCAGCCGCAGGTGCATCCCCGCGCCGAAGGCCAGGCCGGGGCCGCGGATCTCGTACACCACCTCGTCCTGCCGGGACGAGGCCTGGTAGCCGCCCACCCCCGCGAACAGGTAGGGGCGGAAGGGGTGGCCGTCGCGGAAGAGGAAGACCGCATCGAGCGTGCCGCCGCCGAAGCGGATCGTCACGTCCGGGTCGCTGGTGTCGTGGTCGGCGCCCACGGCGGTCAGGCGGAGCAGGAATGAAGGTCTGACGAGGAAGCCGAACTGAAGCCCCAGGCCGCCGGCCTTCTCGTCGATGACGATGTCGCCGGGGCCGTCGGCATCGTCGTTGCCGCCGACGGTGCCGGCCACCAGGTCCACACCCAGCAGCCAGCGGTGCTCGTTCATCTGCGCGCGGGCGGGGGCGGCGGCCAGCGCCAGGAAGGCGATCAGGACGACGGCGCGCCGGGCCGACAAGGGTGTCGCCATGGTATCCTCCGGAACGGCTCAGTCGCCGGCGCCGTCACCGCGGCCCTGCAGCACCTGGCCGGTGTCGTCGCCGCGGAACGTGGCGTCCGCCACGCGCGCCAGCGCGCCGAGGTCCGACTCCAGGATACCATCCCGGCCGGCCGAAACCACCACGATGGTGGTGCCCGGCGGGGGCGTCATGGGGTAGGTCAGGCCGGCGGCGGCGGGCGCCGCGGCGGTGCCGGCACCGGCCTCGGGCGCCGGCGCGCCGCCGTACACGGCGGCCACGAACGGGCGGCCCCAGCTGTCGACCGGCAGGTTGTCCACCCAGGGGCGCACGGTCTCGGAATCGGCCAGCGCCGTGGCGCCCGTCGCGTGAACGGGCGGCGCCGCGGCGGTCTGGATCGCCAGCTCGACGGGCTGACCGACGGGCGCCGGCCACTGGCCGCTTTCGGTGTGGTAATCGAGGATGGCCTGGGCCACGCGTTCGGCGTGCTCGCGCGAGCGCGCGCTCTTGGCCTCGTTCAACTGCTGCCCCAGCCAGGGCAGCCCCGCGGCGGCCATGGCCAGCACGCCGAGCCCCAGCAGGACATCGTAATGGGAGAACAGCCTGCGGTCCCGGCGATCCTTGCCGTCCTGACGCTCCGTCATGTTTTTTGCGCTCCCGCGCTGGCACGCCCGGGGCGCCGCCCTCCGCGGCGCCGTCGCTGCAGGCTCAATATAAACGCTTGGCGCGGGAAGTGTTAGCGATAGGTTGCGAAAATCCGGCCGGTGGGCGGCCCGGCGCTGCTCAGCCGTCGCGACGCGGGAACACGCCGGCCAGCGCCTCGCGCAGGATGCCCTTCACTTCCTCGTTGAAATCCTTCTTCAGCATCCACTCGAGGTAGCCGCGCTTGCCCTTGTCGGCGGCAACGTCGTCCAGCACCTCGCCGCTGTGCTTGCCGAAGGTGAAGACGGCGCGGCCGTCCTCGTTCCAGACGAACTTGCGGCCGCGGTCGACGAAGCGGCCCTCGTCGGGATTGCACAGCGCGTGCAGCGCGTCGACGTCGGCGGGCACCGCGTCGTAGAACGCGACCTGCGCGTCGAGGACCTCGAGCGTGGCCTCGGTGTCGGCCAGCGCGCTGTGCGCGCCGACGAGGTCCTTGCCGCAGTACTTGCGGTAGGCGGCGGTCAGGTTGCGCGGCTCCATCAGGCGGAAGATCACCAGCGCGTCCAGGTGCCGCGCGCCGCGCAGATCCAGCTCGCTGCCCGCGCGCCGCAGTTCGGCCTGCAGCAGCGGCCCGTCGAAGCGGATCGAGTTGTAGCCGGCCAGGTCGCTGCCGGCGAGCATGGCCTCCACGCGCTTGACGATGCCGGCGAACGTCGGCTGGTCCTTGACGTCCGCGTCGGTGATGCCGTGCACCGCGGTGGCCGCCGCCGGGATCGGCCGTTGCGGGTTGACCAGGGTTTCCCACGTGGTGCGCGCTCCGTCCGGCTCCACGCGGATCAGCGCCAGCTGCACGATGCGGTCGTTGTCCGGATCCACGCCCGTGGTCTCCAGGTCGAAGAACGTCAGCGGGCGCGTCAGCTTCAGGTGGCGCACGGCGGGTCACTCCTGGTCGAAGAACGTGACCTCGCCCGTCTCCAGCGAGTACTCGGCGCCGATCACCAGCACGCCCTCGTCGCGGATCAGCTGCTCCATCAGGGGCGAGTCGTGCCTGAGGTGATCCACCGAATAGGCGATGTTCGCGCGCATCGCGCGCAGCGCCAGGTCCTCGGCGTCGTCGTGGGCGCCCTCGGCCACGACCATCGCCACGGCCGGCCGGATCCGCTCGACGATGTCGCGCAGGTTCGGCGAGTGGTCGCCGCCGGGATCCTGCAGGTCCTCGATCGTGGCGGCGATGGCGCCGCAGCGCGTGTGCCCCAGCACCACCACCAGCTTGGTGCCGAAGCGCGAGGCGGCGAACTCGACGCTGCCCACCAGCGACGGCGCCACGATGTTCCCCGCCACGCGGATCACGAACAGGTCGCCCAGCCCCTGGTCGAAGATCAGCTCGGCCGGCACGCGCGCGTCCGCGCACCCCAGGATGATCGCCACCGGCTGCTGCGCGGGCAGGTTCGTGCCGTGCGGCGCCGCCGGCGAGGGGCGCGCCTCGCCCGGCGCGTCCAGGTTGGCGACGAAGCGACGGTTGCCTTCGCGCAGTCGTTCCAGGGCTTCGCGGGCGGTGATCATGGAGGCG
>CAYNPY010000137.1:0-7588 GCA_964399195.1 uncultured Fibrobacteraceae bacterium | reverse complement strand
CCCTTCGGCCACGCCGGTCCCCGGCGTCGCGTGGAAGGAGACCCATTCGCGGCGGTAGTCGCGCGCCACCAGCAGCAGACGGAAGGTCGAGCCCGGCCCGGCGGGCTCCAGGCGCACCACCTCGTCGAGGTTCCACATCTCCGCGTCGTCGCCGTCGTCGGTGACCAGGAAGGCGTGGTCCGAGGTGGGCGCGTCCTGGCGGTGGTAGTACCAGCGGAACGTGCCGGTCTCCTCGAGGACCAGCCCGGGGTCCCAGGGCGAGGTGTAGGTCTGGGCCGCGAAGTCGGCGAGCGCGAAGTAGGTCCAGTCCGGGTACAGCGGGAACTCCAGGCGATCGGGCTGGCCGTGCGCCCAGCCGTCGCCGAAGCCCAGACGCAGCTGGGGAAGGTCCGGGTTCTGCAGATCGGCGGGCGATGCGTCGCGGCGCCCGACGGCGGCGATCGCGAACGACGCCACGTACGTGTTGTGGTTCGCGTTGGGCCCGTCCAGGCGCCGCGTGTGGCGGATGGTCAGGTTGCGCGTGGCGTCGACGATGTCGCCCGAGCCGTCGGCGCGCAGCGTGGCGCGGAAACGCACGGCGCAGGCGAAGCGGTCGGCCAGGTGCCAGGCCGCCGCGCGCGCGGCGGGGTCCATCGCCGCCAGCGTGCCCGCGTCCTGAGCCTTCAGCCACGCGTCGATCTCTTCCTTGCGCCAGGCGGGGCCCTCGCCCAGGCCTGGCAGCTGCGCGGCCAGCGCGGCCAGGGCCGGGTCGTCGATGACCGGCGGCAGCGCCGAGCTGTACAGCTGGGCCGAGTCCGGCACGATCCACGTGAACGACTGCGCCAGGAACCCGTCCTGGTCGAAGGCGGGCGCGGGCGCGGCCAGCGGGCGCAGGTTGCGCTCCACCTCATCGACCCCGTAGAGGCCGAGGTCGTAGTCCAGCGCCACGCGCCAGGCGATGTCCAGCGCCGCCGGGCGCGGCGCGCGCGCCAGCAGGGTGATGCGCACCGTGTCGCCGGGGGCGGCCTCGGGCGGCTCGAGCAGGATCGCGTACGGGCGCACCTTGTCGTCCAGGCCCAGGTGCATCTCCTCGTCGGGAAAGCCCTCGCCGCACCCGGCCAGCAGGCCGGCCACGGGCAGCAGCGAGACGACGAGTCCCAGGCGTTTCACGGCGTCCCCTCCTAGAACTCCACGCTCGCGCCCAGAGACGGCAGGAGGATCCAGCCGTAGGGCTCGCGGCGCGAGTAGTCGTAGTTGTAGGTGTAGCCCTCGGGGCTGTTGTAGACGAAGTAGTTCGCGTTCTGCAGGTCCAGGTACAGCGACCAGACCGCGGAACGGCGCGTGAACTTCCGGTCCACGCGCAGGTCCACGCGCGCGTAGGGCTCGACGCGGTCCGCCAGGTAGCCGCCCTCGACGGGCACGTAGCGGCCGGTGTCGCCGTCGAACTCGTAGCGACCGTCCGTGAAGCCCAGGAGCGGCGTCACCGGCACGCCGGAGACGAACTGCAGGCGCGAGCCGAACGACCAGCCGCGGCCCAGGTCCCAGGTGCCGGTCGCTTCGACGTGCACGGGCTGGTCCAGTTCGTGGGGCAGCCAGGCGTCGGGCGACCAGCCGTCACCCGTGCCCGGATTGCGGGCGAAGCGGCGCTCGCTGCGGCCGAAGCTGGCGGCCAGCCAGCCGCGGAAACCGCCCCGCTGCTCGCGGCGCAGCAGCAGCTCCAGCCCGTACATCCGCGCCTCGGCGTCGGGCAGGAAGTTCACGTCGGCCGTGTCGGCGAACGCGGTCACGTCGTCCTGCGTGTTGTAGTAGCCCTCGATCTTCAGCGACCAGCCGCGGTCCAGGCGCCACTCGTGGCCCAGCGTCAGGTGGCGGGCCGTGGTGGGCGGCAGGTCGGGGTTGCCGTAGACGGGGTCGGTCGACTGGCCGATCGGCCGCGGTCCCTGGTTGTAGCCGCCGGCCGAGGCGGTCAGCACGCGCCCGTCGCGGTAATCCCAGCGCAGCGAGGCGCGCAGGTTGGTGCGCGCCTTGTCCAGGTGGTGGTAGTAGTCGCGGCGCACGCCGGGAACGAGCAGCAGCGCCGGCCGCGGGCGCACCTCCAGGCTGGCGTAGGCGCCCAGGTCGGAGAACTCCTTGTCCGTCAGCGTGGAGGCCGGGTAGCCGGCCACCTTCACGTCGTAGTCGTACGCGGAGTAGATCAGGTCCGCCCCCACGTGGGACACCAGCCAGGGGCGCCAGGTCATGGCCAGGTCGTCGCGCAGGTTCCAGATCGGGCCGCGGCCGTCGAAGCGGAACTCGCCCAGCAGCTGGCCCGAGTTGTGGTCTCGCCCGCCCGAGGCCCGCAGCTCGTTGCGCAGGCGCGGGCCCAGCTGCGCGTCGTAGCCGAGGATGACGCGGCTGAACGAGAGATCCAGCCGCACCTCGTCGGTGGCCGCGGCGACCTCGGGGCTGCCGGAGCTGGCGTTGGGCGCCACCAGCGCCAGGCGGTCGCGCGCGCCGAAGAACGTCAGGAACAGCTGGTGGTCCGGGTGCGCGCGCCAGTCCAGCCGCGCCACCGCGTCGGCGTACCAGGGCGCGATGGCCAGCCGCACGTCGTCGTTGTCGGCCAGCGCCGCCTCGGCCAGCTCGCCGATGAAGCTGCGCCGCGCCGTCACCATCAGGCCGAAGCCGCGGCCGAGCGGCCCCTCGGCGTGGACGGCGGCGTCCAGCAGCCCTGCGTCGACGACGGTGCGCCAGCGGTCGGCGCGCGCGGGACGGCCCTTCAGCTCCACCAGGCCGCCGACGCAGCCGCCGTAGCGCGGTCCGAACCCGCCGGGATACAGGTCCACGCTGCCGAGGCTGAGCGAGTTGTAGGTGGACTTGACGCCGCCGAAGTGGAACAGGAGCGGGATGTCGATGCCGTCGAGCAGGAACCGCGTGTCGAAGTTGCCGCTGCCGCGCACGACGACCGCTCCGGGGTCGGTCATCGTCGGCCGCGCCACGCCGGGCAGAGCCTGCACGCTGCGGATGGCGTCGCCGCCGGTGCCCGGCAGCGTCAGGACCTCGTCGGCGGAGAGCGAGACGCGCGCGACCTCCTTCTCGGGACGGTCGCCGTAGACCACCACTTCCTGCGCGTCGTACTGGCGGCGCTTGAGCCGGACGGTCACTTCCACGCGCTCGCCCGCGCGCACGGTCTCGGCCAGTTCGACCGGCGCGAAGCCGGCGTTCGGGAAGGAAAGCGCCACGCGCCCGGGCGGCAGGCCGCGGAAGCCGAAGCGCCCGGTCGAGTCGGCGTAGGTGACCAGGCCCTCGTCGTCGGCGAACTGGCCGCCGAGCCGGCCCAGGGCGGCCAGGCGGCGCGCCCACGGCTCGGCGAGGGAGGAGGTGTCGGGCGCCGCGAGGACGACCTTCACCATCGCGCCGGCGACCGGCGCCCCGGTGCCGCGCTCGAGGACGCGGCCGGCCAGGTTCACGCGATCGTCCGGCGACGGGTCGGCCGCCGCGTCCGCCGGGGGCGCCACGGCCAGCGCGAGCGCACCGGCGACCAGGAGGCCGGTCAGGAAACCCGGTCGCAGCGACAGCACTTCCTGACCGCCCCCCGCCCGCCGCGTGTCGGCGACACGCGCCGGCTCCCGTTCAGGCCAGCGTCGCCAGGGCCGCCGCGTAATCCGGCTCCTGCTTGATCTCCGGCACCAGCTCGGCGTGCAGCACCGTGTCGTGCTCGTCCAGCACGACGACCGCGCGCGCGGCCAGCCCGGCCAGTGGCCCGCTGGTGATGGCCACGCCGTAGTCCTGCAGGAACTCGCGGCCCCGCAGCGTCGAAAGCGTCTGCACGTTGTCCAGGCCCTCGGCCCCGCAGAAGCGCGACTGCGCGAAGGGCAGGTCGGCCGAGATGCACAGCACCACGGTGTTCTTCAGCTCGCCGGCCGCCGCGTTGAACTTGCGCACCGAGGTGGCGCAGACGGCGGTGTCCAGGCTGGGGAAGATGTTCAGGACCTTCCGCTTGCCGGCGAACGCGGACAGCGCTGTGTCCGACAGGTCCTTGGCGACCAGCTTGAACGCGGGCGCCTTCGCGCCCTTGCCCGGGAACGTGCCGGCAATGTCGATCGGGTTGCCGCCGAGGGTCACGGTGCGGCTCATCGCGGGCTCCTTCTGTGCGGGGGGATCCGATGGAACGAGTGGCGACATGTTAGCGCGGGCGCCGGGAATCAGCCAAGCGCCTGGATCACCGGCCGCGCCGCGTCGCCACCGACTTCCCCGAGGCCGGGGCCATGGGGCGGCCGGCTCGGCCGGCCCTCGCGCTTCGCGCCGGAGTCTCGCCACGCCCCGACGATCATCGTATATTCAGGACAATAACCCTCTCGAAAGGTGTCCCCTGCACCCATGACCTGAGAGGAGCCGTCATGGTCCCCACAACCCGCCGTATCGCTTGGAGTTGCCTCCTGGCGCTCCTGGTTCCGCCTTCGCTCTTCCCCCGGCCTGCGGCCGCCCAGTTCGTCGACGCCACCTCCGGCCCGCTGGGCGACACGGGGCAGGGCTTCGGGGTCGCCTGGGGCGACTACGACGCCGACGGCGATGCTGACCTGTACCTCAGCAACTCGGCAACGGTGAACCGCCTGCTCCGCAACGACGGCGGCGGCGTGTTCACCGACGTCACCACGGGGCCGCTCGGCAACGCCGGCAGCGGGCGCGGCTCCGCCTGGGGCGACTATGACAACGACGGCGACCTCGACCTGTTCGTGGCCAACGACGGCGGCTCGAGCCGGCTGCTGCGAAACGAAGGCGGCGACGTCTTCGTCGACGCAACCGGCCCTGCGCTCGGCGCGGTCGCGAACAGCTTCGGCGCGGTCTGGGGCGACTTCGACAACGACGGGGACCTGGACCTGTTCGTGGTCAACAGCGGCCAGGCGAACCGCATGTGGCGCAATGACGGCGCCGGCGCGTTCACTGACGTCGCTGCCGGGTCGCTCGCCGATGACGGGTTCAGCTTCGCGCCGGCGGTGGCCGATTACGACAACGACGGGGACCTGGACATCTACCTGCCCCGCCTCTACGAACAGAACCTGCTGCTGCGCAACGATGGCGGCTTCGCCTTCGCGGCCGTCACGGACGGCCCCCTGGGCGCCTGGGGAGGCGCCAGCGGAGCGGCCTGGGCGGACTACGACAACGACGGGGATCTCGATCTCGCCTACACGCGGCTCCAGGCGCCCGGCAGCCTGCTGCGAAACGACGGGAACGATGTCTTCGTGGACGTTGCCAGCGGACCGCTGGCCGATGCGGACGGCGCCTTCAGCCTGGCCTGGGCCGACTGGGACAACGACGGCGACCAGGACATGTACCTGGGGGACTTTCTCGGTGCGAACCAGCTCGCGCGCAACGACGGCGGCATCTTCGCCGACGCCACCAGCGGCCCGCTCGGCGACGAGAGCGCCACGCGCGGCGTCGCCTGGGCCGACTACGACCTGGACGGGGACCTGGATCTCTACTTCACCAACGCCTATGCCCTCGAGCCCAACAAGCTGCTCCGCAACGAGGCGGCGGGCGGCCATCACTGGCTCCAGGTCCGCCTGCGGGGCACCGTCTCGAACCGCGACGGCATCGGCGCGAGGATCCGCGTGGTGGCGGGCGGCCTGGGCCAGGTTCGCGAGGTCCTGACCGGCAACGCCGGCTACCTGTCCCAGAACGACCTCGTCGCCTCGTTCGGTCTAGGCGCGCGGACCACCGTCGATTCGGTGATCGTGCGCTGGCCGAGCGGGATCATCCAGGTGCTGCAACCCGTGCCGGCGGTCGACCAGCGGATCCTGGTGGTCGAAGGCGCGATCTCCGTCGTGGGCGACGACGACTCGCCGTCCGCCGACGGGCTCACGCTGGATTCGGCGGTCCCGAATCCCTTCAACCCGCTCACCCTCATCGCCTACCGGGTTCCCGAGGCCGCCCGTGTCCGCCTCGCGATCTTCGACCTGGCCGGGAAGCGCGTGCGCACGCTGGTCGAGGCCCACCTCGAGGCCGGCGCCCACACGGCGGCATGGAATGGCGATGATGATGCCGGCAATGCGATCGCGTCCGGGGTGTACCTGTGCCGGCTGGAGGCAGGTTCGCTGGCCGCGTCGCGCCGGCTGACGCTGTTGAGGTGACCCGCGGGCGGACATCGCGGCCGCCACCCGACGCACGGCGGCCGGCCCCGCCCGGAGCCGGCCGCAACCTCGCTTCAACCCTTCACCGCGCGGTCAGTTCCGCCGCGCCGCCTTCAGCCGCGCCTGCGCCCGCGCCTGCGCCAGCCGCGCGCGCTCGCGGTCCAGGTCGGCCTCCATCGAAGCCAGCCGGCCGCGGGCGCGCTCGAGCGCCTTCTGCGCGCGGGCGACGTCGATCTCGCCCGACAGCTCGCAGGTGTCGGTCATCAGGTTGACGACGTTGTCGGAGATCTCGACGAAGCCGGCGCCGACAGCCAGGCGCTGCTCGCTGCCCTGCTCGTCGGTGCGCAGCGTGACGAGTCCCGGCGCCACCGCGGCGACCAGCGGCGCGTGGTTCGCCCACACGCCCAGATAGCCGGCCTGGCCGGGCAGCGTGGCCGCGACCGCCTCGCCCTCGAAGGCGGTGCGGTCGGGGGTCACGATGACGACCTTGAAGCTCTTGGCCATCGCTTAGCCTTCCGCCTTCATCTTCTCGTAGTTCTCCAGCACTTCCTCGATGGCGCCGCACATGTAGAAGCACTGCTCGGGGATGTGGTCGTACTCGCCGGCGACCAGGCCCTTGAACGAGCGGATGGTGTCCTCCAGCTTGACGTAGCGGCCGGCCTTGCCGGTGAACGTCTCGGCCACGAAGAACGGCTGCGAGAGGAACTTCTGGATCTTGCGCGCGCGGGCCACGACGACCTTGTCCTCGTCCGACAGCTCGTCCATGCCCAGGATGGCGATGATGTCCTGGAGGTCCTTGTAGCGCTGCAGGATCGACTGCACCTGGCGGGCCAGGTTGTAGTGCTCCTCGCCGATGGTGCCCGGCTGCAGGATGCGGCTGGTCGAGTCCAGCGGGTCCACGGCCGGGTAGATGCCCAGCTCGGCGATCTGGCGCGAGAGCACCGTCGTGGCGTCCAGGTGGCTGAACGCGGTGGCCGGGGCCGGGTCGGTCAGGTCGTCCGCCGGCACGTAGATGGCCTGCACCGAGGTGATCGAGCCGTGGCGCGTCGAGGTGATGCGCTCCTGCAGCTGGCCCATCTCGGTGGCCAGCGTGGGCTGGTAACCCACGGCCGACGGCATGCGGCCCAGCAGCGCCGACACCTCGCTGCCGGCCTGCGTGAAGCGGAAGATGTTGTCGATGAACAGGAGCACGTCCTGGTTCATCTCGTCGCGGAAGTGCTCGGCCATGGTCAGGCCGGACAGCGCGACGCGGAGGCGCGCCCCGGGCGGCTCGTTCATCTGGCCGAAGACCAGCGCCGTGTTCTCGATGACGCCCGACTCGGTCATCTCCAGCCAGAGGTCGTTGCCCTCGCGCGTGCGCTCGCCCACGCCGCAGAACACGGAGTAGCCGCCGTGCTGCGTGGCGATGGCGTGGATCAGTTCCTGCACGATGACCGTCTTGCCCACGCCGGCGCCGCCGAACAGGCCGATCTTGCCGCCCTTGGCGTAGGGCGCCAGCA